>NZKY01000028.1 GCA_002694035.1 Opitutia bacterium | reverse complement strand
AAGGGAGGCAAGTGTGCTTTATGGGGTTTTCCTTACTCGAGCACCCCTATTCTTTTTGACAATCTTTTAATTCAGTCGAACTGATATTTTCATTCCTAATTGAGAAAAGTTTATATCTTTGTTGTCGGTTTTCACTTTTAAAAAAAATTAGAAATACAAATTAATGAAATTTATTTTTCAGAATTTGGTTCAGTCTCTTTATTCAATTGTAATTGCACTTTTTTGCAGCTTTAGCTCTTTAGGTAAGGATTCATCGACCTTCAAGAATAAGGTCCTTCCTCTATTGCAAGAGTACTGTTATGACTGTCATGGGGAGGGTGCCCAAAAGGGAAATTTTGCCATGGATGAATTGATTGCTCTTGGAAACTTTTCAAAACATTCAAAAGAATGGGAGCGGGTTTGGAAAAATGTCTACAACAGGAATATGCCACCAGCTAATGTACCTCAACCATTTGATCCTGAAATAAGTGCGATTCTTTCATGGATTGAAGAAGCTTCATTTGAGCACGACCCAAGCAAGTACGATCCCGGTCATGTTGTCCTTAGAAGGCTTAATCGGATTGAATACCAAAATACTGTACAAGATATTTTCAAAATTAAAATTAATGCCAAAGATTACTTTCCTGCGGATGACACTGGCTACGGCTTTGACACCATAAGTGAAGTCTTAACCCTCTCTCCTCTCCTTATGGAAAAATATTTAGACATGGCAGAAATCGTAATGGAAAAAGCACTGGGACCGATTGACGAAAAGAGAAAAACATATCGCTTTGCTTCTAACCAATTAAAGGGAGGTGGTGCTCACAGTGGGATGCGGATACTTGCCTCCAGAGGAACTCTGACCCTTCCTTTTACTTCTCTGAAAGCAGGTAATTATTTAGCAAAAGTGAGAGCAACCGCAAATTTGGGGGGAAATGAATTCGCAAGAATGATAGTGACTGTTAATGGAATTCAAATTGCAGATTTTTCGGTTGATGCACAGTACCCTGATAAAAAGGAGTACACCTTTGAATTCAGCACTAAACCCAACTTTAAAAACCAAATAGCATTAACTTTTCCGAATGACTTCTGGGATCCTAAAAACAAAGATCCTAAAAGAAGGGACAGAAATCTGTTTGTTGATTCAGTTGAGATTACCTCGCCAGAAGGCTTGTCTCAGAGTGTAAAAACTACAAGGGAGCATCTCCTAGGAAAATGGAATACCGAAGAGATTGGCGATAAAGAAGTTAAAGGATCTTTTCAGAAATGGTTACCACGGATTTACCGACTACCCTTAGAACCATCCGAATTTTCAAGACATGTATCTTTATATGAAAGAATGAAGCAGAATGGGATGAGCCCTTTGGAATCATTAAGGCAGACTTATAAAGCAGCTTTGGTTTCTCCAACCTTTATTTTTAGAGAAGAAAAGAAATTGAAGGAGCCAACCTCAACAAAAATGCGGATGCTTGATGAACATGCTTTAGCTCACCGGATGTCATACTTTCTATGGAGTTCGGTTCCAGACTTTCAACTTTGGGATCTAGCCACAAAGGGAAAGCTCAGAGCCAATTTAAAGGAAGAGGTAAAGCGAATGATAGATAGCCCTAAAATCGATCAGTTCGTAAAAAACTTTTGTGGGCAATGGCTTCAGCTACGAGACTTAAACTTAGCAAATCCAAACCCAAAACAATTTCCCTCATTTACTCAAAATGTAAGAAGCTCGATGGTTTCGGAAACCGAAGAATTCTTTAAATACTTACTTGTCGGGAATTTCCCTTTAGATTTTTTATTGAGTGCCGATTTTTCAATAATTAACCAAGAACTTGCACACTACTATGGTATTGCCGGAGACTTTGATAATGAGTTTAAAAAAGTCGTTTTCCGAGGAGATGACCTCAGAAAAAGAGGCGGGATACTTACTCATGGTTCTATTCTCACTATCACTTCCAATCCGACGCGAACTTCTCCAGTGAAAAGGGGAAAGTGGGTTTTGGATAATTTGTTAGCTGCACCACCGAGAGATCCTCCGCCAGGCGTAACAGAATTAGAAGAACCCCATGATTCNGAGCTAAAGAAACTAACTTTCAGGGAACAAATGGCTATGCATTCGAAAAACCCAACCTGTTACTCTTGCCATGCGAGTATGGACAACATTGGCTATGCTCTGGATAACTTCAATGCCGTAGGTGAATGGCGAGATAAGGAAGAAGGGAAGAGTATAGATGTTTCAGGTCAATTAAGTTCGGGAGAAAGATTTAACGGTGTCCGTGAATTACAAAGTTTTTTATATCAGAACAAAATTCAAGCTATTAATCGATCTCTCACTCAAAAACTTTTAATTTATGGTTTGGGGCGAGGTCTTACTTACAAAGACCGCTTAGCGGTAGATGAAATCATTAGCATTGAAAAGCAAGACAAGATTAAGCTTGCTGATTTGATTTTTAAAGTCATCGAAAGTAAACCTTTTCAGTTTTCACAATAAGAAGATTTGATTATTTTGTCTTAAAATATTAAATTTATATTTGATATTCCAATAACATTATGAAAATTAGCCGAAGATCTGCATTAAGAGGGCTCGGAGTTTCTCTGTCATTACCTGCATTGGAGTCTTTTGGCAGGTCTGGNATTCACGAGATTCCTTTGAGAATGGGTTTTACCTATATTCCAAACGGGGTGATCATGGATGAATGGCGACCTCAAGAAATGGGAAAGTTAACACAACTTCCCAATAGTTTGAAGCCATTGCAAAATCATACCAGTGACTTTCAGGTAATGAGTGGACTAGATCACACAAAAGCTTATGCAAATGGCGATGGCGGAGGTGATCATGCAAGGGCCAATGCAACTTTTCTTACCGGTTGCCAGGCAAAAAAAACTGCCGGCAAGGATATAAAAGTTGGCGTTTCCGTAGATCAGATTGCGGCTGAAGCTATCGGTAACAGGACAAAACTTGGATCTCTTGAACTTAGTTGCGATGGAGTTAGGAGATCCGGAAAATGTGATTCAGGATACAGCTGTGCTTACCAGTATAATCTTTCTTGGAAAACGGAATCTATGCCCATGGTGCCTGAGTCGAACCCTCGACTAGTTTTTGAGAGGTTGTTCGGAAATGCATCTTCTTCTCTTGATCGTCAAAGTCAGATTAAAAGAAGGGCTCTAAATAAGAGTATTCTTGATTTCGCTTTAGATACTGCNCGAGGTTTAAATAATAGGCTAAGCCAAATGGACCAAGATAAACTTGATGAATANTTCTCGAGTGTACGTGAGTTGGAGAAGAGAATTGAGCGAGAAGAAAAAAATTGGGACCATCTTCCTCTAATTAAAAGTCCAGATGGAATTCCAAATAGTTATCGTGAACATATAAGATTAATGTTCGATATGATGTCACTTGCTTTTCAAAGTGATTCTACTCGAATCAGCTCGTTTTTGTTGGCTCATGATGGAAGCAATCGCAGCTTTCGTGATATTGGAGTGCCTGAGGGCCACCATTCGTTGTCTCATCATAAAAATAATCCAGATAAAATTAAGAAACTTGCCCGCATTGACCAGTTTTATTCCGAGCAATTTGCATACTTTTTGCAAAATCTTTCTACTGCAAAGGAGGTGGATGGAAGTAGGCTTATAGATCATTGCATGATCGTCTTTGGGGGAGGTATAAGTGATGGAAATCGGCACCGGCACTCAGACCTTCCGATTCTTCTCGCAGGTGGACATGCCCATGGTTTATCGACTGGGAGACATGTTGATTACGATAGCGTACCTATGACAAATTTGTACCTAGGAATTTTAGACAAAGCGGGTGTCAATGCTTCTCAGGTTGGAGACAGCACTGGTGTAATAAGAAATCTGTAAAAGCTAAAATTCTCAATCCAAACACAACTTTCTTATATTTGACATGATTTTATAAATTGTAATTTCTCCTAAAGAGATAATCTTGCAAAAAAAATCATTTGTTGAATATAATTGCTATTCCGTGTTTAGTTTTAATCGTGTTTTTCTCCTATCATTAGGAAGTGTTTGTTTATTGATAATCGCTTTCTTTTGGATCGCTCTAGNTTTTGATTATAAAGCATTGGAAAATTTTATGACTTCACTGACCCAGAANAAATTTGTGGGTTATTCTATTCCTTCGCTTTTTGGTTCACAAAGTAATGATTCTGTTGTAAGCCAAGTATTTCGATTAAAAATATTCTTCTCTTTGTTTCTTTTTTCCTACTCCCTCTTTTTTATATTTTTATATGGTATCGAGGAGACCAGAAGAAGATTAAATTTTCTAGCCAGAGGCATCTCTATTCCTCTGTTCTTTTTATTAGTAGTTTTTTGGCAAAAATTTATTACTGATGATCATATAATCACAAAGAGTGAGAAAACAGAACTTTTCATTTCAACTATAATTTCTTTGGTCATATGCATTTTGCTTTTTTCTTATTCCTCTCGCTCAAAAAAGAAATTTGTTAAAGCTAACATCCCTAATTCTGTGAAGGCACAAACCTCACAGGTTATAAACACAAATCAATCTACAGATTCCACACCTAAAGACGCAGGTAATGATCAACCAAATCAATTAACGGATGAATTTGTAGTTAAATCAGATGAACCAGATGGACAAAAAAATACCGCGGAAATGGATCAAAGTACCGCAGTAGATAATGCAGAGACTGCTGAAATTAATGATGACTCATCAGTGTTAGAAGAAAAAACTGAAATGGAAAATGTTGTTCCTGACGATACAGTTGATCAGTCGAATCTATCTTATAGCAATGATAATACTCTTTCTGAAAGCCTTTCAATAGATGATAAATCTGCTACAGAAAATATTGATGAAAACACTTCTGAAAATGACCCGAATTCTGAAAATGACGATGCAAATCAAATCGAAAATGTAGATTTGGACATTCCAGATGAGATTCCATCAAAGTAGAAACAAGTTCTGAAATGATTAATTTTTTAAAAAGAGTCTCTATTTTTTTGTTTGTGATTATTTGTCTCTACCTCCTGGAAGGTGCATGTTTCAGATTGGTTGATGGGTATGCTAATTGGCGACTAAAACTTGCGTGGGGGAAAGTTGAAAGCCCTTCATTAAATACAATTTTAAAAAGTATACCACTTGATCATTATGCATTTCGACCAACAGATTCGAATAAACCAAAACATTTAGGTTATTGGATCAATGAAGAAGATGTTTATACCTCTAAAATAATGAGTTTCACACGCCCTATGCGTGATAACTACAAAAATTATATTATTAACAAAAAAGATACCCTTAATAACTATGAAATTCGTGATTACGGTGAAATTAGGGGATTGGTTTTGCCGGGATTAAAAAGAGCTGCAAGTCTTGAGGATGTTCAAAGTAAGAAAGCAAGAAGAGTTGGTGATAAAATGGAATTTGCAAGGGGGGTTTTTCTTAAAGTGATTTTGAATAAGGATTTGTATAAGCAAGAATTTGCCGAACTGGAATCATGCTTTGGCTTTTTGCTTGAAAAAGGTTTTGCCTGTGCAGTGCTACCCATTCTATCTGCAAATGATTTGCTTTCTAAAATCTATAAATTTAAGACTGAACAATCAGTCTTATCGGAGAACTTATATGTTTGGGCTGATGCTGAATCTGGCGGACTTGTTCAAGAGGCTTGTTTTATTAAGCCAGATTATTGGCGTGCTTTAATGATAACTGATCCTGATCAATTTCTTCAACCACCAACCCAATCCATTTTACCATGGGTATTTTTTCAATTTGAAAAGACCAGAATTCACAAGGAAGATGGTTTGGATAATTTGTATAATTGGGTTTTTAGGGCAAGATCCACAAATCACCTTTATTCATCAAGGCTGGGTGGGTTAGTTAGAACATCTGAAACCTTTTATGTTGGGAAAGAGATTCCTTCCATATTTGTGTCTTTTATTTTGGAAAATGTTAAGTTCGTTGAACATCTAAGTAATAAAGGTTTTGAGCATCAAGTAGTTACTTTCGCACAACCAGAAGATCAAAAAATCAATGAGGCAGAACCTATTTCGCTTACAACTTTTGCGAATGATAAAGATAGTCCACCAGATTTTGATTTACAAAAAATAGAGGAGTCTATTGAGGATTTATCTGCAGGAGATTCAGCTACTAATTTAGAACCCGCAGATTTTAATTGTGAAATTATCTCAGCATACAGATCACTAAACGCTGAGGATAAAATGCTAAAAAAAATCAGTAACCGTGATCTTATTTTGAAATTAGGCCTTAGCTTTGAGCAAATGGGAAGCCATGTATTAGAACAAGTTCGGCAAAAAGACCCTTTATTTCATAGATATTATATGTCTTTACAAGCTATTCAGGATTCTCCCTTAAATTAATTTTTATATTCTCATAGATTATATGATGAGGAATTCCTAACCTTAATAATTGTATTAATGTTTGGGGACATTAGGAATCAACTAGGAGAAAGATTAGATTATAGTTTTAATCTTGGCTCTTTGAGCAATCGGTATCTTTTAGTTATTCCACATAGCTCAGATAATTTATTTAAAATTAATCTATATTCTTATTTAGCAGAACAAGTCATTCAAGAAGGCTTATCTACCCTTTCTTTCTCGTTTGCTGGAAGTGGAAATTCACAAGGATTGATTGCCAATAGTACACTTCCAAAAAAAATTTCAGATCTTCAAGATGTCCTATGTATTGCATCTAAAAATGGTTGGAGACTTATTTTTGTTGGACATGGTTTAGATAGCACGATCGGAATGCTTGCAAGTCTTCTGTCCAAGAATCTGGAATTTATTGTTTCGCTTGGAGGTGTTATGAACACCCAATCTTATGCACAGAAACTAATGAATAATCTGTATCAGGATGAACTTGGTTCTGAAAGTTTACATCCCAATTTTATAGATAGTTTACTTCAAACAAAGAACTTACTTTCAGATTCAAAATCAATTTCTATTCCATGGTTATTAATACACGGGAATCGTGATAAAATAGTCCCAGTTGTTGAACTTAATCCAATTATTGAGGCAAAAATACCTGAGCGATACTTAATCGAAATTGATGGCGGTGACCATAACTTCTCTGGAAACTATTTAAGTTCTGCTGGTGAAATTTTGATAAAATGGATTGGTAAGCAAATACAGATTACAAAGAAGTAGAATTAATTATACAAATCTCGTAACACCAGGGGTTGGAGGTTGGGGTACCGGTAATTTCTTCTCCCAATCAAGTTGAGATGGAACAAGTGACTCCTTAGAATTTAAAGCGTCTGAGTATGAAATTCTTTGCCCAGTATAAGCTACCATTCTACCCAAGATCGCAACCATCGTACTGTGAGCTGAGCGTTCTCCGTCATTAAAAGTCTTTCCAGATCTTATTGAAGAAAATAAAGTATCGTGTTCAGTTTGGTACATATCGTTATTTTCACCTCTGAATCTCCATGAATTTTCACCTGCATCAATAAGGTGTCTATTTTTCGCGGAGCAAAATCCCTTTTCTCCAAATAATTCTAGTTCATAACTTCCTGCAGTTCCATTTTGTTGTCTTGAAAAATGATAACCCTTGGTACCATTTTCCCATTGGTAGCAAATCGCAAAATGGTCATATATATTTCCATATTTATCCATGTCGTCGTAGACTTGTCTTCCGCCAGTCCCTTCCGCGTGCATAGGCATGGTTTCACCCATTGCCCATTGCATCATATCAATACAGTGCACTGCTTGTTCAACGATGGAATCACCAGATAACCAAAGGTGTGCATTCCAGTTGCGTGTTTGTGCTTCCATATCGCCCCAACCTTCCTCCCTTTTCTTTTTCCATACTTCACCGCCATTATAAGTACTGTACATTGCATTAACTTTTCCGAGGTCCCCGTTTAGGATTCGTGTAAAAACTTCTTGCTTTGGATAGTGGTGGCGCCAACAGAAACCTGACATAAAGTTAAGATTTTTTTCTTTCGCTTGTTTTGCCAATTCGATTACCTTTCGAACGCCAGGAGCGTCTACAGCAACCGGTTTTTCGAAGAAACAATGAACGCCTTTTTTGACCGCATATTCAAGTTGATCTGGCCTAAAGGCTGGAGGTGATGTCAATATTACCACATCAATACCCGAGTCAATTACCTTCTTGTAAGCATCAAAGCCAACAAAAGTAGTTTCCTCAGTTACTTGGTACTTATCTCTGCCTCTTGCTTTTAAAATTCTACTTCTAAGCTTAATTCGATCTTCATAGAGGTCGCCTATTGATGTTAATGCAACATTAGGATCAGCATTCATTGCTTGTGCAGCTGCTCCACTGCCTCGGCCTCCAATTCCAACAAGGCCTACTTTTATTATTTTATCATTACTTACTGCTTTTAAAATATGGGGGGATGCAAGTATGGCTCCTGCTGAAAGCGTGGAGCTAGATTTAACAAAATTACGGCGCGTAGTTGATATCTTCATAGTTACTTATAGTTACCAAGCTTGATTAAATTTTAAAGGATTTAATACACATAAAATTAATTTAATTAGGCGAGATTAACAATCGAATTTCAGGCATATTATGCTGAGATACTATCGGTTGTAGGTTCTTTATCTCGAAAAGTAACAAGGAAGACGAAAAGTACAAAAGCCGCCATGATAGCTGGAAAATACCAGACTGCGGGCCAATTTAATTCTCCGTTATGAGTCTGCCGTATATTCCACCAACCGTTGAGTAATCCGCCAACAAACATTCCTACGCCCAAGGTTACAAATGCTATGAAGCCCTGGGCAGCTGAGCGAATATCTTCTGGGGCACGCTTATCAACATAGAGTTGGCCGGCGAAGAAAAAGAAGTCATAGCAAATACCGTGAAATAGAACACCGAGGAAGGCTAGAGCCTGGGCATCAGGACCAGCATTGGCAAAAAGTAAGTATCGTAAAACCCAAAAAAACATTCCAATAGAGAGGATTACGCGCACACCATATTTGCGAAAAAAGAAAGGTACTAGTAAAAGAAAGAAAATCTCAGAGACCTGTCCGAGAGTCATGACCCCTTCTGAATTTCCAATTTCGCAATATCCTAAAAATACATTTGTGGACTGAAAGTAGAATGACAAAGGAATGCAGATTAGTAGAGAGCAGAATATAAATACGGCGAACGAACGGTCTTTCATCAAGCGGAGTGCCTTTAGACCAAGGACATCTCCTATGGAAACCTCTCTACCTTTTAAGCGGGGAGGGGTGTGAGGGAGAGTAAAAGAAAAAACACCAAGTATGATTGAAGCGAGCACCCCAAAGAGATATGGCCATTTGGTTGATCCGAGTTCCTTGACAGTTTCTCCCGATGGTGCAGATTCGCCACCCATAAATTCTGGCAGTTGCCAGACGAATTCTTCAGAAACAAGAAATCCTCCTCCTACTAAGATTCCCGAGGTTATCCAGCCAACTGTACCTAAAGTTCGTACTGGTGGAGCGTCTTTCTCTGGATTTTCAACATTTTGGAATAGTAATGAATTTACCAGAGCTAAGGTTGGCATGTAACAGAGTAGGTGTAACAGCAACCACATGAAGAAATCGTTAAAGTGTTGAGCCTGCGAAGTGAGATAGAGAAAAAGAGCTCCCAAAAGGTGGAGAATTCCAACTACAATCTGAGTAGGAAAAAATCGATCGGCTATCATCCCTACAATGAAAGGAGAGACCATAGCAGCAATACCCGTCGATGCATAAGCTAACCCAACTGGAGTAAGAAAGCCCCACAGTTTCCAATCTCCCACACCCTCTACATTTCCAAGGAATTTCCACATGGGGACATACCACACCCCCCATATAAAAAATTGTAAAAACATCATTATACAAAACCGTAAAGTGAGGGAGTTGTTCATGTTAATTTAAATCAATTCATTTACTAAGTTTAAATCAATACATAAATAATGAAAATTTAACTTTTAAGTTGTACTGCTAAAGTATTCGTAATGAAATAAAATTTTTAAAAACTTAATAAGTTCGATGATTTAATTTTTAAATCTATTTTGCTCTTTTGCCCTGCGATAAATCCCTAATGAATAATAAAATATTGTGTGTCGATGACGAGGAATCGATTCTTCGAGGTTTTAAGTTAAATCTAAGAAAAGATTTTGATGTACATCTAGCCTCTAACGGGGTTGAGGGTTTGGAAGTTTTTGAACAAGAAAAAGACTTTGCTGTAGTGTTGTCAGATATGCGAATGCCAGAGATGGATGGTGCTACCATGCTTTCAGAGATTAAAAAGAGAAATCATGAAGTGGTTACTATCTTATTAACTGGTCATACTGATTTTGAATCAGCCGTTGCCGCGGTTAACGAAGGTAATGTTTTTCGAATGCTTTCGAAACCTTGCCCTCCTGAAACATTAATTAAAGTTTTGAAAGCAGGTTTGGAACAGCATGACCTTATTATCAGTAAAAGAATTCTTCTAGATAAAACTTTGAGGGGGTCCGTAGATGCACTTGCACAAGCTTTATCCACTGCTAAACCTTTATTTTTTGGCAGAGCACAACGAGTCAGGCGGATGGCAAATGAATTAGCCGAAATGATGAAAGTTCCAGCTCGTTGGCGTGTTGATGTGGCGAGTGTTTTTTCGCAACTTGGGTATCTTTCTTTACCTGAATCAGTTAGTGAAGATGTGTATTATAAAAGAGACCTGACTCCAGAAGTTAAGGAATTGGTCAAACAAGTACCTTCGGATACTCAAAAATTAATTTCTATAATACCTGGCTTAGAGGAAGTTGATGAAATACTTCAAAAAATTGATATTCAGCATCGATTTGAAAAAGACAGTGGAAATGGAGTTCGTTTATTGGCTTCTATTTTGAGAGTGGCTTTGGACTTTGATTTCTACGAGGAACAGGGACACGACCGAAGCGTGATAATCCAAACATTAAAGAGTAGAAAGAATGATTATGATCCTGCAGTATCTGATTCCTTATCAAATTTATTGGTAGTTGCGGAACAAACCTTCAAACTGGAAGAAATTTCTTTAAAATCTTTGGAAGTTGGAATGCGACTTGCCCAAGAATTGAGATTGGAAGATGGATTTTTGGTCGCCTCGAGCGGAGCTGATGTTGATAGACAATTGATAAAGGTGATTCGGAATTATAATTCTTGTTACGCAGAAAGTCCATTTCCCAAAAAAATACAAGTCACAGTTCCGGTTAATTCTTAATTATGATATCAGGTTGAAGGTCAGATCATATATTTGGATTCTTTCAACTGCAAGTCTGGGCGGAGCATTTTTGGTTGGAATCCTTGGATGGTGGATGTTTCAAAGTACAAATTACCTTACAGCACAGTACTACGAAGCAAGCGAAAATTCTGGTAATTCAGCCGGGGAGTATTCTGATGTAAATGATTTTTTGGAAGTAGTAAGGGAAATCTTTGTTTCCCTGGAAATATATCCAGCTAATTATGAAGGTTTGTTTGGAGTAACACGGGATAAGTTAACAGAAGCAAAAAAAGGACTTAATGACATCGCTTCAAAATATGCAAAAAATTATTCGAAGAGTACTTTAGAGCCAATAAAAGAAGGTTTGGATAGGCTGTCTGAAGCCATTAAAAATTATGAAAGTTTATCTAAAAAAAATGAGCTGATTAAGGTCAATCAAGCTGAAAAGAAATTAAATCGTGCTAGAGAGATTCTCTACAAAAAAATGGATGTACTGGAGCAGGCATCGCTCAAGTTTCACCAAAATTCTGTTGAGGCTTTGGCACAAAAATTTAGGGAAGTTCAAAATAAAAAAGAAAGTGATCTTGTAATATTAACAATAACAAGTGTTTTGTATTTTTCCCTTGTGGTGACGCTTGCTTTCATAACTTATAAAAGTTTTGCAAGTCCGATAAGAAAACTTGAAGCAGCAGCAAAAGCATCCATAGAAAACCATCGTCCATTTAACCTTAAAGAAACAGGCCCTTTTGAGGTTCGTTCTGTAACGAAGAGATTGCAAGGTTTGATTTTTGGCCTTGAATCCACAGTAAAAAAAAGGACTGCTTCGTTGCAGGCAAAAACGGTTTTACTTGAACAAGAAATAAACCAACGCAAAGAGCTTGAAACACAGTTAGTTCACGCTCAAAAAATGGAAGCCGTTGGTCAACTAGCCTCCGGGATAGCACATGAGATCAATTCACCGTCTCAGTTTGCCAATGATAATATACTTTTCTTAAAGGATGCAGTTACTGGCTTCATAGCAAAAATAAAAGGAAATGCCGAAGCACCCGATGAAAAGGAGTTAAATTTTCTAGCTGAAAATGCACCTGAAGCTGTCGATCAAGCAGCAGAGGGTATAAGTCGAATTACCACAATTGTAAAATCAATGAAGAACTTTGCTTACAAGGATGCAGGTTCTGAAAAAAAGCCAAATGACTTAAATCAAGCCATTCAATCAACTGTAGTTGTTGCTACAAATGAATGGAAATACCATGCGGAAATAAAATTGGAACTCCAAGAAAGCATGCCATTTGTACCTTGTAATATAGGTGAAATTAATCAGGTAGTTTTGAATTTGGTTGTAAACGGAGCTCACGCAATAAGGGATCGTTTTGGCGATAAACAAAAGGGCTTGCTTACGATAAATACGAAATACTATGAGGATGCAAATTGTGTTGTAATTTCAATAACAGATAACGGAGGAGGTATTCCATTAAATGTTCAAAGTCGAATTTTTGAACCTTTCTTCACAACGAAAGAAGTTGGTGTTGGTACCGGTCAAGGACTTGCGATCGCTCACAATGTGATTGTTAAATCCCACCAAGGGCAAATTTGGTTTGAATCAAAAGAAGGAGAAGGAACAACTTTTTTTATCAAATTACCCATGTAACAGATTGCGAAAAAAAGAATTAATGATTCGAGTTTTAAAAATTTATTACCTGTTTATCTTTACAATTTTAGTTTCATGTTCAAGCGAGGACATATCTCAAGAAAATCTTGATATTTATATCCCTTTTCCTCCTGACTCTGTGGAAAGGGTTTCCTTTAAAGGCTCTAAAATTCTAAATAATCAAAAAAAGTTTGTTCTTATTAGATCAGGCGAATTTCAAATGGGCAGTCCTCCAAATGAACCTGGAAGAAGTAACGACGAAACTTTACATACTGTTCGAATTACCAAGCCATTTTGGATGGGGAAGTTTGAAGTTACTGTTGAAGAATGGAATGAAAACTTACCACATTCCCTAAAGTATGGTTCACCCATTTACAATTTTTCCGCAGATCATCTTGAACATTTTTGTAAGGCTGAAAATTACACAGCTGGTAACTATTCTCTTACAGAGTATGAAAAATCTTTTGTATTGGAGGAAGTTCGTCCAAATCAAGATGTTCCAGGAAATTGGGAAATCAAACGAGAAGANAAAAGAAACTACACTATAAATGCAAAGCGTTTTCCTAACTTAAATTCAATAAAACAGGAACTTTCAAAACTTACCGTAAAGTCAGTTGGAAGAATTGGACAAAAAAGACCGATTACCCATGTTTCTTATTCTCAAGCAACTGCTTTTTGCTGGAGTAAAACTGAACACGCACATAGGAACAATCTACTCTCAAAAGATTTGCTTTTTAGACTCCCAACTGAAGCAGAGTGGGAGTATGCATCTCGTGCAGGTAATTCTGGGTTTTGTGGCTTGGGCAATGGAGAATTATTATCCGGAGTCAATGCATGTTTAAATGGGTCAAGGCCTGAGTATGTTCTTGGAGGAGGGCCCAAACCGATGCTTTTTAATCGCAATAGAGTGATGCCAGTAAATAACAATCAACCAAAATACAAACCGAATAAATGGGGTTTATATCACATGCACGGAAATGTAATGGAGTGGTGCCATGATTTTTATGCACCATACAATGAAAAATCACTAAATATAGATCCCTTGGGCCCATTTAATGGGAGTAGGAGAGTTGTTAGAGGTGGGAGTTTTTATCGGATTGCTCATGATTGTCGTTCTGCCAAAAGAGCAAGNTATGAATCTTCCTATCGTGGGTCAGAGATTGGATTTAGATTGGTTATCGGTCATCGCTTACTTTAATTCGTCAGCCTATCAATTTTTTCTAAATAAGACTTTACAAACCTTTGAACAAGATGAGCAGGGATGGTATAAATTGTGACCCTGTCAACTCTGGCAATATTTATTCCAATACATTTTCCATACAAATTGAATAGGCCACCTCCCATGGCCTCTCTTGGCAGGGGGATGTCATGCTGAAGTATCTCAGAAAAATTATCTTTCCTTTTAGATATAGGTCCACTCATTTGCAAATTTCGGTTAAACAGATCAAAAGTAACTGATCGGTGGCCAAGAGTAACTAAGATATCACGAATAATTTCTTTTCGATGAAACCTTATCTTTACANCATCACCGGGGTCTTTATTGCCGATTATCTTCAATAAGGCTTCTTTTGATTTTATTTTACGATCATCGGCATATGTAACTATGTCNCCTTTAAGCATACCCGCTTTATACGCAGCAGAATGTGGAATAACTTCTTCTATTTTAACACCAAAATTAGAATTTTTATTATCCGTGAATAGTACTCCCATTACGCCTCCCTCTCTTCCGATTTCCCTTTTATTCGCACTAAAAACCCCAATTCTGATTTCATCCAAAGAAGCATTTGCAGACAAAACCCAGCTTCCTTCAGAAATATTATTATCCATATCCCATTTTACATATGAGTGAGAGGTGTTTTCTGAAATGATTTGATAAAGAACTAAGTCAAGCTCTTCATTTCGCGTTTTAATCTTTAAGGAGTACTCTTTTCCATCTGCAGTCTTGGCAGTTCTAGCACCTACACAGGAACTAGCTTTTGTTATAAGGTAGCCTCTGGGGTCGACCATACACCCAAGAGCTATAAGTTTGTTATTTCTGATGAGGCGAANGGTCGAAGTTAGTGCTNTATCTTTTGCACTGCCAAAAGCATTTTGAACTTCAATCCCATTTAAACGAAATTTCGGGTTTAGAACTTTGGAATAATTATCCTCTTCACCTGAGAATAAAGTTAAAGAAATGAAGATTTGAGAGATTAAAAAAATTATTCTCATTATTTTTTTGGTCGCGAGCCTAAGGTAATTTTGGAAGACATTTTTTGATCGCCTCTGACGTATTCAATGATGATCGAATCATCTGGTTTTAGGGAAGCAATTAAAATTGTAAGCTCTTCTCTTGAGTCCAGTTTCTGACCATTTAAATTAATGAGCAAATCTCCTTTTCTTAGGCCTGCTTTTTCAGCTGAACTATTTTCCACGATAGAATTTATTCGAAGTCCATTAGTGGTTGTTTCACAGCCAACTCCAAGAAAACCTTGACTAGCGAGTCCTTCAATCGTGAGGAGCTTTTGGTTTTTATAAAATTCCCAATTGTTAAGGTAACATTCAATTGGCACATGAAAATTTTGATCTGGTTCTTGGGAAATTCTGCTGTGTATTGCGATAACTTCACCGTCAAAATTGAATAATGGGCCNCCTGAATCCCCACCAAGGAGCCNGCAGTCGGTCTGCATAGTTTCTTCAGATATTCCAATTACTCGTCCAAGACGTACGACGATACCTCTTTCTTTGTCAAAACCTCCAGGATGACCGATTGCAAAGCACCAATCTCCAATTTCAGTCTTATTTTTGTTTGCGATTGAAGCATGTATCCATTTTTTCTTCTTGGTGATTCTAAGCATGCCGCCATCGGAGATTTCTGAACCGCCCAAACTTATTGCAGGAAACTTTCTTCCATTTGGCAGTCTGACATTCATTTTTTTTCCTGTTTTCCCAATAACATGAGCAGCAGTTAGAACAAGTCCATCCTCAGAGATGATTACACCGCTGCCCGCACCATCATTTGCTTCGATCGCAACAAGAGACTTTTTCGCAATTGGAAGTATTTTTTGAAGCTTAGATTGAATGGCAGAAAGATCTGTCAGATTTTGTGGTGTTGAAGAATTCAAACCAATCTTAGCTTCAGTGTGAAAATCACCGAAAGAACAAACAAATATCAATAAAATATTAAAAGTCTTATACAAGATGGATTTATTTAAAAAGTTTTGTATTTAGTAATCAGAAAACACAAAATTGCAAAGCCTCGCTGTTGTGCCTTGGTATTTTGAATTAAAATAAAAGAAGCAATATAGGTTATCTTGTTTGCTTTTACAATTTATCTGTCGATAATTTGGGGATAGTTTGCCAGCCGTTTGTTTCGATACAAAAAGTAAATCGGGCATAAGATTTTGTGATTTGCTTTGAGAAATGGAAACAATTGTTTCCAAAAGCTCATTTGGGTCAGGAAATTGAATGTCTATAACAATTTTATTTTTTAAGCTGAAGTTTTGAGTATCTTTTAATACAAATGATTTGTATTTTTTTTCACAAAAAATGGAGATCGATGGACTTTCGTTCCAATAATCACTTAAAGTATTNATATAGTTATTTTTTTTAAAAAAAATTTGACCTCGNTTTTTAGCAGCAATGTAGTTGGCAAACATTAAAGCGTCGTTAATCCCGTTTGATTGGTTAATTATTTTACAGTTAACAGAGTATACTTTATCAGCCATTTCATAAACTGGAAGAATTGAAAAATTTTTATCCAACGCTTTATGACTTGAAGTAATTATTGCATCTAAAGCTTCATTCTTCTCAAAGTATTCAAACAATTCAGATTCTTTTTTAAAAATCTTTTGCTTTAATCTGCTNGATAGAGTTGCATTGAGTTCAAGAATTTTATGAAATTCTCTTCCNGCCCATTCGTTCTTATCGCACAGCCCGATAGTTAGGTTTTGATCTATAAAATCGTAAAAATTTTCTATTTCGATACCGGATTTTTGTTTGCCCGCAACTACCAAAGAGAATTTTGTTATTGGAATAATATTGAGTGTATTCTGGTTACATTCANTCAAACTTTCAGGTTCCATCGCTGTTGAAATATACAGATGAAAACTTAGGTTATCATCCAGATTAATGGATGCATCACTTCCGAAAAACTCAAAATCAAGATTGATATTAAATTCTTTTTTAAACTCTTTAGCGATTTTGAGAAGAGGAGAATTTAGTTTTTCTTCAGCTAATACTCTGACCAAATTCTTTTTTTCTTGAGGCACAGAAACTTTATTCCAAACAACGATCATTGCCATAAGCACAAACATAGAAAGCAACGAAAGAGAAATTCCAGTATATTTTGGAGTACGAAAAGTTTTAATTTGATCAGTTTTAAATGATTTCACTTTCGGAGAAGTTATCTTGAGAAAATCTACTCACAAAATTACATATCAATGTAGACATAAGGATTCAGTTAACTTTAAAAAATATTCTAATAAAAGATTAAAGGTTTCAATGAACAGATGAGTTAGGAGAAGCTTTCATTAATAGGAAAATTAATCCAGAAATTATTAAAGCATGGAGTGAATAAATGACCATAAGTGGGTTTGGANAAAGGTACAATTTCTATTTAAAAGGGTCTTTAAAAAAAATCTGACCTCCATGGCAGTTTACTTTTGGAAAATGTAAAAGTTTTTTAATTTCTTATATTGATTGAAAAATTACGATAATCTGTATAATCTAAATTGTTTGAAAAGCTTTAGCACATACATAATCGCATTCTGTGTTTTGGTCATTCCTTTTTTCCAATGCATATGTTGCGAATATGAAAANGNTAATTTTCAGGATTGTTGTAATAGTTCAAATTCCGATGGAAAGGGTATGGATTTACATCCGTGCCTTGATTCTTTNAAAGGTATCGAATTTTCCGAAAATACTCAGCAAAAATATTGTTCTTCATCGCGATCGTTGTATCCATTTGAGGGTTTTATTAATTCACCAAACTTCTACTGGACAGATGAAAAAAATCGTGTTTTCTGTCCACCCATAAGGCGGCATTTGTTTTTTAGCATCATTCTTATTTGATTTAGAAGTAATTTGTTTTCCCCCTTGTGGGTGTTTAACCATATGAACTTCTACTAACAGAATATGCTAAAAAATTTCTCANTTAAATTTCTATTACCTCCTAAACATAGTCAAAAATCTCCAAGAAGAAAAATCGTTAGATTCTTGGTAATTTTATTTTTGATCACCGCTGTATTTCTCTTCTTTAAAATTAGCCTGAGGAGTGTACAGGATGTCGAAGTAACTAAAGCTGTGATTTATCCGGTTGATACAAATATTAATACGGAAAATAATGTTTCCCTTCATAATAACACTGAACTTTTATTTCAAGCAAGTGGATGGATTGAACCTGACCCCTTTCCTATTCATGTAACATCACTTTACAGTGGTGTAGTTAATGAGGTTCACGTATTCGAGGGACAGAAGGTAGCCAAAGGTCAACTTATTGCTTCCTTGGTTGAGGAAGATGCTCGGCTAGCTTTTTTACATGCTGATATTCAGCATAGACAATCTCAGGCAGAAGAAGAAATTATTGAGGCAGATATCGAACTTGCTAAGGCAAGTTTGGATGGAGTAATTGCAAATCTGGTTCAGGAAAAAGTTTTACTCGAAGAAAGCAAAGATTCATTGAAAAGATTGGAAGCACTACCGTTAGGTGCAGTTTCAGAGCAAAATCTTTATCGGGCAAAATTTGCTTCACAAAAGCAAGAAGCAGCCCTTGGTTTTTCCTCATCACAGGTTGAACAACAAGAATCAATGATAAAAATGTTGAGAAAGAAGCTCTCTGCCCAAAAGAAAACGACAGATTTGTATAATGTAAAAAAACAGATTGCTGAGCTAGATCTTAACCGAACTGAAATAAGATCACCAATTAATGGAATTGTTCTTCGTTTGCTTGCTAAACCAGGGGGGCGAATGATGTTACATATGGATGATATGGATGCTGCTTCTGCAGCAATTCTATACGAAGAGGGAAATTTACAGGCAAGAATTGATGTCCCATTAAATGAAGCTGCTANGATTTACCTTGGCCAGCCAGTTGAGATAGTATCATCGATTTTGCCAGAAAAAGTATTTAATGGAAAAGTGACTAGGATATTAGGCGAAGCGGATTTGCAAAGAAATACTCTTCAGGTGAAAGTCAGCCTTTTGCAGCCAGATCCAAAATTAAGACCAGAGATGTTATGTAGGGCAAAATTTTTCTCACAGATTAGAAATGATGGGCAATCAAAAAAAAGTACAAATTTATTCGTTAATAAAGACCTTAAATCCACAAATAATTCCTCTGTCAGTGAATTATTCGTTATTTCCAAAGATGGTAGACATGTTGAAAAAAGAAAAGTGGTTTTTGGAAAATCTTTTAAAGGAGAATTTCAGGAGGTCCTAGAAGGACTTCTCCCCGGAGACCAAATTGTTTTAAATCCGCCAAGTGAGCTCAAATTTGGCGATCGTGTAAAAATCGTAAATATAAAGTGAATTCACCATTTATAAAAGCCGTCGGTCTGACGAAAAAATTTTTGAAAGGAAGTCAGGAAATAATTCCTGTTAATGAGTTGAGTTTTGAAGTCGAAAAATCAGAATTTATATCATTAATGGGCCCATCAGGCAGCGGCAAAACAACGCTTTTGAACCTTATTGGGGGAATCGATTCGCCGACTCATGGAGACTTGTATGTGGGAGGGCATGCTTTACATGATATGGACCGAGAACAGCTAACGCGATGGAGAAGCAGAGAGGTTGGTTATGTTTTTCAATTATATCACTTAATGCCAATTCTTACTGCTTTTGAAAATGTTGAGTTGCCACTTTTACTTCAAAATTTGAGCAAAAAAGAAAGGTATGAGCGTGTGGAATCCGTTTTGGATCAAGTTGGACTTTCAGACAGATTAGACCATTTTCCAAGAGAACTTTCAGGAGGGCAGGAACAACGGGTTGCGATTGCCCGTGCTTTGGTATCTGCCCCATCTTTAATTGTCGCAGATGAACCAACAGGAGATTTAGATAGAGAATCTGCTGATGAAATACTTGATCTTTTAGAAGATTTATCAACCAAACAAAAAAAAACTATAGTTATGGTAACTCATGACCCTAAAGCGGCAGATCGTGCAAATCGATGTCTAGCCCTTGAAAAGGGAAGTTTGGTTATTAGCTGATAAAAAAGATGAGAAAATTAATTAATTTATTCATTCTTTCCGCAAAGTATGTCTGTAGAAATCGTACGCGTTCATTTTTAACAATGATAGGAGTTGCCACGGGAATGTTTCTTTTTGCGACGATTGAAACCATGCAAAATTCCCTTAAAGATGCCACAGTGGCTTCCGCTAATGATACAACCATGATTGTTTACAGGGAAAATCGTTTTTGTCCTTCAACAAGTAGGCTGCCGGAATATTACAAAGAAGAGATTCAAAAGATTGAGGGCGTTAGTGCCGTTGTTCCTATTCAAATTGTAGTCAACAATTGTGGAACAAGTCTGGATGTTGTGGTCTTCAGAGGCATACATAAAAGTCAAATGAACTCTTTATCTAAGGATATTCATTTTCTTGAGGGTTCTACAGCAGAATGGCTTACTCGGGAAGACGGAGCTCTTGTGGGAGTAAATCTTGCAAAAAGAAGAAAGCTTAAATTAGGCGACTCCTTTGATGCTGCAGGGGTGACTGTTACAGTTTCTGGAATAATTCGCTCAACTGAGTCATCCCAGGATGAAAATGTTGCTTATGTAAATCTTCCATTTTTGCAGCAGGCATCAAGAGTGGGTTTGGGTGTAGTTACTCAATTCGCAGTTAAGGTTGAGAATTCCTCATACTTTGATTCTGTTGCAGAAAAAATTGATCAAAGATTTAGATCAGAATCTGAACCAACGCATACAGCTGCTGAAAAAGCTTTTTTTGCCAGTACCGCAAAAGAATTGATTGAATTGATTCAGTTTACACGATGGATCGGAATAGCATCTGTTTTTGCAGTTGTTGGTTTAATTGCTAATACAATACTGATCGCAGTCAGGGGTAAAGTATCAGAGCTCGCAGTTTTAAAAACTCTTGGATTTCAAAAGTCTTCGCTTGCCTCACTCATTCTTTTCGAGGGGGTAATCATATCTTTAACAGGCGGACTTTTGGGTATTTTATCGGCTATAATATTTCTCAATTTTAATCGAGTCACGATTGGGAATGAAGGTTTGGCATTGGCTTTTATTCCCGATTTTTCTGTTTTGCTAACCGGAATTTGCATATCTTTGTTACTCGGTGTTATTGCAGGATTATATCCTGCTTGGTTTGCAAGTAAAAATTCAATCGTGGAGAACCTAAGAGCGACCTGAGATGATTCCCCTGACTTACACAATACGAAATCTTTTCAGGAAACCGTTACAGTCTTTTCAACTTATTGTAGGGAGTAGCTTAGTGGTTTTGCTTGTGATGCTAGCCGTTGCTATTAACGATTCAATGCAAAGAACTTTAAGCCATACTGGTAGTGAAAAAAACATTATCTTATTAGGAGCTGGTAGTGAGGAAAGTATTGAGCGCAGTGAGGTTACTCCAAAAGTTGCCGAGATTGTTAGTTCTAGTTTATCGGGCATCAAACAAGTTATCAATCAGGCAGCAATTTCGCCCGAAGTTCATTTTAATGGGATGGTAAAATGTTCGGAGGATCATGAGGCACAATCTCTAATTAGGGGGATTCAGCACCAGGCATTTTGGGTACATGATAAAGTTCGAATAATAGAAGGAAGTTATCCAAGATCAGGCGAAGTCATTATAGGTCGGCTTGCATATCAAAAATTGGGTTTAAACAAAGAAGACTTGGGGATTGGCCAATCAATTGAATTTAATGGAGAGCTCTTAAAAGTGGTTGGTATTTTTGATGCCATCGGTACGGTCATGGAAGCAGAAATTTGGATGCCGCTTCAAGATTTAATGACTTTTACACAACGTGACTCTCTTTCTTGTGTTGTTCTTGCTGTCGAATCAAGTGAATCATTTGATGATGCCGAGGCTTTTGTTAAGACACGCTTGGATCTGGAACTTGTTGCTCTTAAAGAATCCGATTACTATCAAAAGCTGTCTACATTTTATTCTCCTATTAGATGGATGGCTTGGATTTCTGCGATTCTTATATCATCAGGTGCTTTTTTTGGTGGACTTAACACGCTTTATGCAGCTTTGGCTGCAAGAATTAGAGAATTTGGTACTCTTCAGGCTATTGGTTTTTCCAGAAAAGCAATACTTTTTAGTTTATTTCAGGAGGGCATTTCGATTGGTATTTTTGCCTCAATAGTTTCAATTACATTCGGATTACTTTTTATCCAGGGTTATACATTTCCTTTTTCTATTGGTGTGTTTACCCTAGACATTAACAATACAGTTTCTTCTATCGGGCTTCTCGTTGGAATCATTCTAGGGATTATTGGAATTATCCCACCTGCATGGAAATCTCTTCGGCCAAGCCTTCCACAAACTTTACGATCATCTTAATTTTTACATCTTATAATTATGAAAAATAAATTAGTTCCTAACTTTGTCTTAAAAGTAATTTTAGCATTTTACTTGAGTAGTTGTACTAACGATCAGAATAGCCAGAATAAAGTTATTCTGGCCGAAATACCAGATAGCTTTAAATTTTCTGAGGACCTTGGAGCATCAATATCAGTATGCGAATTTCGCGACACAAATGACACAACGAAGGATTATATAGTAGAAGGTTTCATTGGAGGAAGAAAAAATCCATTCGCAGAGAATAGAGCAATTTTCATACTTGGTGATAATACTTTGGAAACATGTGATGAAAAATCTGTTGATAGTTGTCCCACTCCATGGGATGTCTGCTGTGAAGACCGAAAGAAGATTTTATCTTCGACTATATCTGTTCAAGTTCTTGATGTAGATGGTTCGATAATTAAAGGAAGCCTAAAAGGTGTCTCTGGAATAGATTCTGGGAAAAAGATCAAGGTTAGAGGAAAGTTAAATACGAAATCGACAGCTGAGGCGATCATTTTGAATGCAGAAGCTATTCAAATTCTGAATATTTAATAAGACAATCTAGCATCATGAATAAGTCGTTATTACTCTTATCTGGATGCATTCTTTTTGGTTGCTCATCTAAAAAAATTTCACCCCTTAATAATGTTTACCAGGCTGATAAAATAGAATCCTTAACTTTAGAAGGAGATTCAAACATATCTACCCCTCCATCCTTTCAAAAGATTATTCAAATTGAGGGATTGGAAAGTTTGGTACATAACGGATTTCAAAAAAACAATAGCTGGAAAGTGCAGCTCGCAAAGGTAAATGTGGTAAGAACTGAGCTAGGTTTAACTATCTCAGGTTCAAAGCCAAGTATTGAAGGCACAATTTCTTGGAGCGAAGGCAGGGAAAAAACAAGAGAATCAGGTTTTATAGAAAAAACAATTCCAAGCTGGAAAGGGGGTGCTTCTTTTAACTGGGAAATTGATGTTTGGGGAAAATGGAAGTTGCTCAAGGAGTCTGCAAAAATGCACCTGATTGAGGCTGAATATATCAAGGAATCATCGAGGATAGTCTTTGTAAATGAAATTGCAAATGCATGGATTCTTTTAGCTGCTCAAAAAGAGGAGCTCGATATTTTAAAAAAATCCATTAATAGCCATCAGAAAAGTATAAATTTCTATGAAAAAAAAGTTCAAGTTGGAGAAGAAAATAATGCGACCCTCTCGAGGCAGAAAGTCGCATTTGATCAATTACTTTTAGAAGAAGCTAGTTTGTTACGTCGTTATGAAATTACAAAACTTCGTTTACATTATTTAACATCCAATAAGTTAAATTCCGATATTCCCAAAATTGCTAAACTTTCTGAAATAAAACTCCCTATATTGCCAAAAGTTTTCCCTACAAACGCTTTAAAAAGTCGACCTGATCTAAAAGCGAAAGAAGCAAAGATTAGAGAAAACTTATACTTGGAAAAGAGCATGAAATATGATCTTTACCCGTCTTTATCCTTCCAGACTTCTGGCTTTATTCTTAGTTCTAACTTGTCTGAACCTTTTGAGCAATGGAAAGCATCTATTGGTCCAGTTCTCAATTTACCCATTTGGAATCCGAGAAAAAAATCGGAACTCAGCGTGGTTTCAGCTCAAAACGAGGTTTTTAAAGAAGAATGGAGAGCATCGATCAATTTAGCCATAGAAGAAATTGAATCAGCTACAAGATCTTTTCTCATGAGTAAAAATGAACTATCCATTGCCTTAAGAAGTTCTCAACAGAGCAGTAGCATACTTGCAGTAACTAAAGCAAAACTGGAAGCCGGGTTAGTGTCTCAATTGGAACTTCTAGAAGACGAAAGACAGTTTTTAGATTCAAACCGAAAATCTATTAAATCGCGTCTCCGAGTATTTCAATTTGCTTTGGATCTTACGAAGTCACTTGGTATACAGTGGGCATAGTAAACTTTTTAAATTAAACAGACTGATCATCCTGCTTGCCTAATCTATTGCTTTTCTTGAAAAGTGTTTAATGTCATTGCTTGAGGTAAATCGTTTGGAAAAATCTTTTTTGTCTCCAGAAGGTGAAAATTTTAAGGTGGTATCCGTTGACAGTTTTTTGCTCAACCATTCGGAATTTTGTGGAATGATGGGAGAGAGTGGTTCCGGTAAAACAACCTTTCTACATCTTCTTGCTGGCATTTTAACACCAGACACGGGCTCTATTAAACTAGATGGGCAGGATTTAACGAAGTTGAATGTTGTAAAAAGGGATTACTTTAGAACATCATCAATAGGATACATCTTTCAGTCATTCAATTTACTTCAAGGTTTAACATGTTTGGAAAATCTGAAACTACCTATGTATTTTTCCTCAAAATTTGATGAAGAATATGCAGAGGAATTACTCGTTCGGGTAGGATTGGAAGATAGAATTTCTTACAGGCCAAGTCAGCTTTCAATCGGTCAACAACAAAGAGTTGCTCTGGCAAGAGCTTTAGTAAGCAAACCCAAACTGGTTCTTGCAGATGAGCCAACTGGGAATTTAGACGCAAATAATGCCACCAAGGCAATTGATTTACTTTGCGAACTTTGTAGAGAAACTAAAACCGCTTTATTAGCTGTAACTCACGACGAAAGGGTCATCGAAAATTTTGATCAAAAGATCAATTTTCAGGACATAAATCACCAAGATTAGTATTTAATGAATAATCATTTTGGAAATTTGTTCCTTCTTTCTTATCGCGGATTTAAACAGTTTAAGAGTTCTTCTTTGGTCGCTTCCTTTTCTATTGCTATTGCTGGAGGTCTGTTCTTGAGTACCTTGAAGGTTAAAGAGGGAGCAGAAAATTCATTTACTCACTCATCTGGGGGATTTAATGCCGTTTTAGGAGCTAGAGGCTCAAGTTTACAACTTGTATTGAATTCGATTTTTCATCTGGAAGCTTCTCCCGGTAATTTAGATTGGGAGGAGTACGAATTGATCAAATCAACTCGTGGAGTAAGCGAAGCTTATCCAATTGCTGTCGGTGATAATTACATGGGATATCGCCTAGTAGGAACATTATCCGAACTTTTTTTGGAACACGAATGGAAGATTGGTAATAAATATAAAATTGAGAAGGGCCGTATTTTTTCAGACTCCGCTAAAGAGGCTCTCGTAGGTAAATTTGTGGCGTCAAAATTAGGCCTGAAAATTGGGGATAAATTTCATCCTTATCATGGATTAACCTTCAGAGAGTCCAGTAAGCATGATGATATTTATGTTGTAGTTGGAATATTAGAGGCAACAGGAACTCCAGCAGACAAGGTGATTTGGGTGCCAATTAAAGGGATTCAACATATGGAGGGCCATGCTCAGGAATATTTAAATTCGGTAAGTGCCGTACTTTTAAATTTAAAAGGAATTAGGGAACCCATGGATTTATATTCTAAATACAATCGTCGAAGTAATGAAGCTACTTTGGTCTGGCCAATTAACAAAACCATTGCAGACTTTTTCAAAAGATTAACCTGGTTTGAGAAAATTTTACAATGGGTTGCTTATATGATCGGTTTAATGTCATGCATGCTGGTGTTAGCTATCTTACAAAATTCAATCAATGAAAGAAAACGCGAATTTGCCATTTTACGTTGTTTGGGTGCAAGTAGATCTTTTTTAGTCCAAGTAGTAATGTCCCAATCCATAATTATTTCCATGTTGGGTGGATTGGGTTCATTAATCATCTATTTCACAACAAGCTCTTTGTCATCTTATTATATCAGGGAAGAGACGGGTGTATTACTTGAGCCTTTTCATATTGATATCACTTATGTTTTTGTTTTTCTTTCCATTATTCTTCTCGGTCTGATAAGTGCTATTCTACCTTCTTTTTCAGTTTACCGGGTTGATATAAACAAGAATTTACAACACGCCTCCTGAATTTTTTAAGTGGCTTTTGTTCTCTTAAGACTTATCTTAATCACTTGCGAGATTAGATCTTATAGTTAACTTAATGAATCCATGCCTGTTCTAATCATACTTTTTTTGCTATCTTCGGTTTTCTTTTTTGGAAGTTGTTCAGAAGATGAAAGAGTAGAACAAAAACAAAAATCCTTTATTGTTGGCGAGCCAATAGGAGAGCCGATTATTCCTCAATTTATAGAGAAAAATACAACGGAGGAAATGAGCACTAATTTAGCTAAAGAACAAGCGAAAAGCATTGATAAAAATGCAACTAGGGTTTCGAATGAAAGGATTATTGAGGAAGGCATAGTGGTTAATGGGGTGCCTATAAATCTTGAAGAAAATTCTTCTCAAGAGATTATACCCAGCAGGTTGCCCCCAATTGAAGAGGGTAGTGAATTTAACCAAATTCTTTTTCGAGATCTCACGGATTTTAAATACGAAGTAAATTGGGAATCAGACGGCAAAGTATTTGATTTTGCTTCCTATGCTAAGCGTGTACCAAAGGAAGTCAGGGAAAAGACCGGTAAATTTGTCGCCGTAGAAGGATTTATGATTCCAACTATAGTGAATGAAAATAATCTGGTGAAGGAATTTCTTTTATTACCTGACCAAATGAGTTGTTGCTTTGGGCAAACACCGGAGCCTAATGGCTGGGTAGTGGTATCATCTCAAGAGGGAGTCGAAGTTTTAATGGATGAAGTTATTCGAGTAATTGGGCAAATTACTATTGAAGAAAGATGGGACGAAGAGTTTTTCGTCGGATTATATCATCTAAACTGCGATGAAATTGTTGGTCCCTCTTTGTAAGCTTAAAACTCCAAATCTTATTTTTCTTCAGCTGCTAGTTTTTTCAAATCTGCCTTACCGACCGAGACTTTAATCATTTTATCAGGATCATCCACTGAGCCATTATCTAATTTAGATCCTAACTTAATTTTATCGACATACTCCATTCCCTCAACAACCTGACCCCATACAGTGTATTGTTTGTCTAGAAATGATGCATCGTCAAAACATATAAAGAACTGGCTGTTTGCACTGTTAGGATCAGAAGAACGAGCCATAGAACAGGTGCCTTTAATGTGTTTTCTATTATTAAATTCCTCTTTTAAATCTGGTTGGTCAGAACCACCAGTTCCTACTCTTCTTTTGTTGAAATCTTTAGAATTTCCAAATTCAACATCTCCAGTCTGGGCCATAAAACCCTCGATGACTCGATGAAACACTACACCGTCATACTTACCTGCTTTAGCCAAGGTTTTAATTCTTTCAACATGCTTAGGTGCATCTTTGGCAAAGAGTTCGATGATGACTTTTCCGTCTTTTAATTCAATGATCAAGGTGTTTTCAGGATCTAGTTTTTCTGTTTTTGCTTCAGACATGATAACAGGAAGCAGGAACACGATTAACGCGAAATACTTCTTCATAGTACTAATAGGTGGGTTGAATATTTTGGGGTGAAAGTTTATTCCAACTTATTTATAAACTTTGGTAAAGATAATTCCTTTTAGGATTTTTACACAGATTCTTAAATGTAAAACTGCTTACATTAATCTGGTGATGGGATTGCCTTTGTCAGAAAGTGTAAATGGACGACGGGTTGGAGAAAATACAATTTCATCGAGAGGCAGGCCAAGTGTGTAGGCTATAGTTGCATTAAAATCTGGAATTTCTACTTTGTTTTCAATTACTTCACGCCCTTCCTCATCTGTGGCACCCCAAACTTGTCCCCCACGAATTCCACCGCCCGCAAGCATACAAGAAAAAGCTTTAGGATAATGATCACGTCCTTCATTGACATTGATATTTGGTGTTCTTCCAAATTCGGTGGCTAAAACAACCAATGTTTCTTCCAGTAAACCACGTTTGGAAAGATCATCCAAGAGGGCGGATAGAGCTTGGTCTAAAATAGAACACCTTTCTGGAACCCTAGTAAAATTATTTTGATGTGTATCCCAACCACCCAATTGAACCTCAACAAAACGAACCTGCCTTTCAACCAATCGTCTTGCAAGAAGTACACCTTGGCCAAAATTATCAGAACCATAAGATTCGCGGGTAGACTGGGACTCTTCTTTCAAATCAAATGCTTTCAAGTCTTTGCTTTTCATCAACCGAACTGCATCATCATACATATCGCTGTATGAATTTACTTTATCCAAATTATATTTTTGGGTGAAAGTATTATCTAGTTTTTGCGAAAGGCTGAGTCCTTTTTCAAATTTTTCTTCTGTCATACCCCAGAGCCTACGAATATTTTTAAGGCCTTCATTCGGATTCCCAATAGCAAGTGGCTGATGTGTTGTTGAAAGAAAGCCAGATAATGGATGTCTGCTTCCACCACTAACCACAACGGCACCTGGTAGGGTAGGATTAAAACGGCCATCTAGACGCGTCATCCATGCACCCATGCTAGGATGAACAATGGTAGACCTTTGAGCGTAGCTAGTGTGCATAAAATAATTACCTTGTTGATGAGCACCTTTGGTTGATGTCATTCCACGAATAACTGCAATTTTATCTGCGTGATTGGCGAGCAATGGTAGGTTTTCAGCGAGTTGAACTCCGTCGGCATTAGTCTTAATTGATTGGGTGGGTCCACCCGTTTCTGTGCCAGGTTTTGGATCGAATGTATCCATATGCGTCATTCCTCCTGACATATATAGATAAATGACATTCTTAGCCTTGGGTGCATGATTTAGAGGTCGGTTAAGACCTAATCCCGCGGCATTTAGTTGGTTACTCTGAGCCCATGGAAGAATACTGACACCTAGAAAACTCTTGGCAGCCAGGGAGATAAATCTTCTTCGTTTTAATTCATCAGAAAAAAGAGAGGTGTTCATATTCATGTTAAAAGTCTTTGGGATTATTGAACGAAAGAAAATTGACGGGTGTTAATCAATGACCAGGCAATTAAGAAATATTCGCGATTCCGATTGAAAGTAGCCCACGCAAGCTTTTTTTCTAATTGTTTTTTATAGGCTTTCTTTTTTTCCTTAGGCAAATGATCAGGAATCTTTTGGTTAATAGTTATTGGCTTTAAAATATCGGGAGAAAGTTCAGACATACATAATTTTGATTCTTCAGGAGTCGGCAGACGATTTAAAATTGAAAGGAATAGGACATCAATTTTTTCCTTCGCATTGGTAGCTTCGTTTAGCTTTTTCATCAGTGGTGATTCCTTATTGAATAATGCAGCGTAGAATGTTCCGTTTAGTAAAGTGAGAGCTTGTGTGACCGAGGCATCCCGGTTTGCATTATCAGCAATTTCTCGGTCAGACTGCCCAAACTCTTGTAAGAAATGGCCGGGTTGGGCTGGAGTTTGTAGTTCAGATGCTCGGTATATTTGGCTACTGTAGCCTTTCCATCGATCATTTTTACTGTAAAGATTCCCTCCCGTTCCATAAAGAGATTTTACTTCAAATTCTGGTCCCATAACCAACTCTGCAAAAACAGTTCGTTGCTGATTTCTAGCTTTACCATATTCTTTTCTAAGACGATTTACGGCTTCCCTGTCATCAGCTTCTTGTGCTTCGCGTAAATCTTTTTGAATATCTTCCATTAGATTATTGATTTCCTTACTAGCTTTTGCACCTTTTTTGGCGAGCTTTGCGAGTTTCTCACCATCTAGAGATTCAACCTCCAGCTGATATTCATTAAATCGTTCAAGTCTTTGATCGATTATTTTTGAATTTTGTTTTCTTTCGTCTGAATCGGGTATGGATAGGGCAACAAGAGAATCCCATATTTGTTCAGCAGACATTCTTTCCAAGATTGGAGCTTCGAAATAATAAGGAGTTTCTATATTTGGTATAAAAGCCGGCGTTTCATTTTCGAAAGCTTTGACCCTGAACAAAATACGTTGGAATTCCTTCAAGTCGAAATTAACACGTACCATTAAACTTTCCAAATGGTCCATAAGTTCAGGGATGGAAGCAACTGTATCATCCCGCCAGTCATCAGCGGGCTCAACCAAGCCTCTGCCAAAAACTTTTTTCCACATGCGATTAACGATAACCTTGGTAAATCTAGGGTTATCTACGCTGGTTAACCATTCACCATAAGCGTGAACTTTTGGAATGCCATCGGTTTCTGAGATGGCATTGTCAAATATCGGGGATGGCGTAACTACTGATTTGGGTTTGCCATCTTCATACTGATAGTCATGAGGAAGGGAAAGTTTACGATTTGTGTGGGTTGCACCATAGCGGAGTGGTCGAAGCATTTCCTGAACAGATCTGCGCAAGGCCTGTGCTTCCTTTGACTGAATCTTTTTCTTCTTGTCTTTGTAGGACAAGCCCTTGGTTTTGTCGTTAAAATATTTTTTAATTTTACTTTGAATTTCTCCTCCCTGTGAAGATGTAATACCGTAAGTATAGGAGGCCATTTGGTAATACTCCATTTGTGTCCAACGGTCAAAAGGATGATTGTGGCACTGTGCACAAACCATTTGTGTACCAAGGAAAATCTGTGTCGTATTCGACATGTTGTCGAGTGGCATACCAGCATCACGAAGATAATATCCTACGGCACCATTCTCCCAAGGATAGCCCTCTGCAGTGATCAAATTATATGCCATCTTGTCAAAGGGAACATTGTTTTTTATCTGCTCCTTAACCCATTGCACATAAAGTTGACCGGCACCAATTTGGTTTCCCCCTCGCATACGTGTTTGAAGTCTTAACAGATCGGCCCACCAGTTGAACATTTGACTTTCAAAAGCGGATGATTCAACAAGTTGGTCGATCAGTTCACCCTTTCTGCCATCAGATGAGCTTGCAAGATAGGATGTTAACTCTTCATGGGTGGGTATGCGGCCGGCAACTTTTAAGTAAAGCCTTCTGGCAAAGAGTGCATCGTCTAACTTTTTTGGTATTTTGACATCATGTTTTTCGTAAGTACCGTTTAAAATATTGTTGATCGCTTCCACTTCGTAACGAGTTTCATTCTTTGAAAGTTTATCTCCAATAGCAAAAATGAAAGGGGTAAATACAATGGGCAATAGAACTCGAAATTTCATATATATCTAAACTATTACTTATATCATAAAGTTACAGAAAAATATTAGTAATTGTTATTTTTTTTAATAAGGGGTTTAGCTTGGTTTTGCTTTCGCTAAAAATGTAAAGAGCAGGAAAAAACAAAATTTCTTCCAGCTCCGTTAATTCCGGATCCATGAACCCGATAATCAACATCGCCAATATTTTCAATAGCCAGAGATATGGTACTAAAATCGGAAATGTTGTAATTAGTGTAAATATTTGCCAGGAAGTAATTTGGCGTTCCATTACCTGGAATTCTAGTAATATCACTTTCATCTTTCAGGGAAAGACGATCCGCCTTGCCAACTGCAAGTAGTGAAAATACGGAGGACCAATTTGAACCTACTGGTTCGAATTGAGTTCTAAGATTTACCTGAGTTGGCATCAACCGGGTGGTTGCTCGTTCGATTATTGAATAATTTCGCCCGTCAATTGGAATTGAGCCGGTTGAATTATTATCAAGTAATTGCTCAACTTTTCCTTTCATCCAAGAAAATGAAAAATCGGATTTCCATGATGGTGACCACCTGTAAGCAAGTTCGAGTTCTAACCCTTGAATAAAACCGTCTCCGTTTGATTTTAAAACCTCAGATTTACCTCTTTCGATAGGTGATCGAACAATCATATCTTTTATCCATGTGTGATAGAAGGAGGTCTGCCAACTCAATGAGTCAGACACTCCTCTCATGCCCACTTCGGATTGCAAAAATTGTTCGGATTCCAATTTTGTGTTCGGCCTTTCGACAGCACTTGTCTCATCGGTCGAAGTTAAGTCATATAGGCTAGGTGGTCTAAATCCTTGAGAAAATCCACCAAAAATAAAAGTGTCATCATTTATTGATTTAGTTACTCGAAAACTTCCAATAACTTCCTCATAACTTTTTTCTTCAGGATCAAACAAAGAAGAAGCGTCGCTATTCTTTTCGTAAAACCTTTTTAAGTTTGCACTGATTTTTGCATACCGAATACCCGGTTGTATTGTCCATCCTGAATCAAATTCCTGAATAGAGTATATATAAGTAGCAATACGATTATAGCTTGCGTCCGCAGCAAGCGGACCTTGTACTAGATCGCTTGTTTTATTTGTATTTGTATCAAACTTGTAACCTCCTGAATCTAAGTTTTCATTGTGGCATTCAGTTCCATAGAAGAGATTTCCCTCTATGAAATCTTTTTTTTCAAATCGTGCGGTGAGACCAAAATCATTAAGGTTAAAATATTGAAAATCACCACCTTGTGCTATTCCTGAACTCCCTTTCATTCGATTTCTCTCCTGGTCGTGAGTATGTAGGCTCAAAGTTACCTGACCTGAGTTAGCAATTCCGTCAATATCTTCCCAGTTAACTCTTCCGTAGTAGAGATTACGTTTTTGATCGAGCCGTCTCCATATTTCACTTCCTGCAGAAAGCCCTTCCCAGTTTAAGGCATCAATAGTTTTATGGGTTCTGGGAACATCATCCATGAAGGTTTGTTGAAAACCAAAAATTAAATTAGAATCTTCCGAGAGTTTTTTGGACAACCGAGCTTGTGATCCTCTTGAATTGTAGCCAGTTTTTTTTTGTTTCCCTATCATTTTTCCACCTTCCAGATCTCCAAATGAGCGCTCTATGTGAGAAATTTCAGCAAACCAATCAGGGGAGGAAATCTTAGAAGAGATTCCGCCACTCCATGAATTTTCTGCAGAGGAAAGCCTTGCCAGAATTTGCGTGGACTGATTGGTATTTGATTCAGAATAATAAGGAATATTAGAAAGTGAATTAACCACACCTCCGACCGTTTCTGCCCCAAACAATACGCCATGTGTTCCCCTAAGTGTCTCCACACGATCCGAGCTGAAAAGTTCAACCGTGCTCCAGTATTGATTTGGTCCTGAACGCATGGCGGAATGGTTTAATCGAATTCCGTCCACCAATAGAAGATTATGATAACCCGTCAATCCGCGAATGTATGGAGAAGACTGTCCAAGTGCAGTTTTCTGAATCATTACCGAGGGGATTCCTGACAATGATTCCGCTAATGATCGAGACATTAACTTCTTTGAATCTGTTTCAGAATAAGAAATCGTCCAAGCCGAAGTCACTAAAGGTTTAGAAAATCCACCTTCAGGAGTAACCACTAGAGGATTTAAATTATCTATATCTTCTGGTTGAGTTTCACCCAATACGATGCAACAAAGTTCGCAAGAGTAAAGTGTCAGAGCAGTAAAAGCATGAATAAACCGAAAATTCATTGAGTGGGTGACCTAGAAAACAAAAGATGCTTTTTGAGCAATAAATTGTTATGGTATTTTATTTCAATGACTCTTTTGTTTCAACCTCTTATTCGGTGACAGTTTCAAAAATACAAGACAACTGAGAGAGATTAAAATGGCTGAAGTCCAAGAAACTTGGCCTGGGCCGTGGTTTGTTAGAATCCAGTAGCCAATGAATGGAGCAGGAAGACCTCTGATACCAGTAAAAAAAGAATGTATGCTCATGTAAGTAGATTCTCTTCCCTTCGGTGCGACTTTTGTTACCCATAGCGCCCAAGCCATTGTGCCACCACCTGTTGCTGTTCCTATCATGGCGGATGAAATAATTAATAATAAAAGATTGTGAGTTTGAAAGTAGCAAAAGAGACCAAGTAGAAAAAACAGATTTATGTATATTCTCACAAATGCTAAGTTAAAATTATCAAAAGCCCACCCCCAAAATGGTGTACTTAAAACGCGACAAATAAGGGGTACGACCATAGTAATAATAAGTATCATTGTGTTACTTAAGTTGAGCCCGTGAACCGGGTTAGCCAGATATTCGACACGTAGGGGAATGGTTATTAAATTACCAATGCCCATAAGCATCCAGCCGGTAAGCATCCAAAAGAAAAGCCTGTCTTTAATTGCACGAATCAGGTCTTTAAATAAGCCCTCTGAGGTTGATTTAAGTGGTTTTGAGGGAATTTTGAGATGAAAGTATCCCGTAGCTACACAGAGAAAGAATGTGACTATTGCGATGGCTCTGAAATGATTAAGATCCTTATCGAGAAGATAACCAATAAGAAGAGCTGTGAAACAACCAACAATAGCGGATAGCATAAGATTACTAGATATTTTTCTACCTCTTTCATTTGAATTATAATTATTTGAGTAAATATGAACCATTAAGGATGGTACTTGGACTGCTAGAACACAGGCTATTAATACAGAACCCGCATAAAACCAGGATGTTGTTGCAGAAGCGGATATAAGGATGCCAAAAGCTGCACAAAACATAAGGATTGAACAGAGAATGCTCACAGGCAGCTTGCTTCTTCCAATTAAAAGAAGAAACAATGGAGTTATTAGAAAACCGATCGAACCCCCACCGGCTAAGAGTGATTTGAGAGTATCAGATGCTTCGAAATATCGAATGGCAACGAGTAGGCATGTGGAGGCAAAGCTAGCCTCCACAATGCCATTAAAAGTATTTCGAAAGAGATCGAACTTTTGAGTATTTATTGCGATACCATTTCGATGATTTTTGGTTTCGCCATTCATTACTACCTTTTTGATCTCTTAAAATATCTAAAAACTCATCGACAATCTTAAATTTTATCAAGCAAAGTAATCAAGTATTCAATAATTCTTGATTACCAGGCATATTGCCAACCCAATGTCCAAACCGAATCGATTTCCAGTTGGACTCCATTAACTTTTTGGTCGATAGGTTTTTCCCACTCTGCTGCAAGGCGATGTCCGCTTAAGTCACCATTTTGAAAATAGTAATTCAAACCAAGACCAAAAGTACTAATTTCTCGACCTTGAGAAGTAGTGGAAAGAGCGGGAGACATCATTTTCATCATTCTTTTATCCTCACCATCAACTTCCTTTTGGCTTGAGTAATCAAATTTAGCAGAAGCACTGAGTGAGTCTGTAATTTTACGGGCACCCCACAGTTTTGCTTCAAATTTATTTCCAAGTGTATAGTCTTGATCATTCTCACCCAGACGAAGAATTCCACCAAGTTGTGCACCATAGGAATAATTTTCGGTCTGACCTAGGTAAGTAATTGCAGGTTCAAAATCATAAGTTCCAGAACCAAGTTGCATTCCATAACCTAGCGTATTGCCATTCGTGTGCTTCTCGTCGATCGACCCAGTTGGAAGATTTAATCCCAATTTTAAATGCATTCTTCGTCCGTCATCCCATTGCGCAAGATCATATAGACCTGCAACTTTCAAATCACCAATGCCAGAGCTTTCCATACTCATGCTCATATTCATCGGCATGATCATGTCCATATCATTATTTAAATAATTAAGCATGCCCATCAATGTCCATTTGTTTGAAATTGCATACATTGTTCCAAACATATGCATATCCATTGTCATCTTAGTTGGAACCATAGAAGTCATTCCTGTTAATTGTGAGGATGCGGTCACAGAATTAGATTCTTTGAGTAAACCTTCCATATCCATAGTCATGTAGCGGTATGATACCATCCATTCGCCCATTTTGTGCATATGATCTCCCATAACTGAGATTGGGGCATGACCGTCAGGGCGTGCAGCAGTCCAGGGCCCTTCGTGGGCAGATGAAAAATAAAAAGGTGAAATAAAAATAAGTGTAATTGCAGCAAAAAGTTTCATTGTAATAAAAAAGTTCTTCGAAGAATTTTTCTTCGAGTTAAAAATTTACCAAACTTTAGTTTGGTGAGCTAAATGAAGACTTTTTAGGCTCGCGGAGGGGGGGTCTCGACTTTATCGATTCTCGAAACAACTTGATTTGTAGGGAAATAATTTTTGCCGATTAACTGGTTTTTAGGAATAACAACCAGAAAACCGGGCTCGTGTACGAGTTTGGTTTCAAATGAAAATGTTCTCAGCATACTGATGGATTCATTTGAGCTTGAGCCAAGCTCATCCACCAATTCACAACCTGAGCAACGATGTAATCCATCAAAGGTCCATTCTGCAGATAGAGTAATAGATCGGGTTTCTTCATAGAATTCATCAAACATATTTGCCCATATTCCTACCTGCAGCAATGCAAGTGGAATACTGGTTGTTGAAAAAATTACCAGTAGAGCAATTTTCGACAAAACTCTTTTACGGGCTGATTCACACATTATTAATTATTTAAAAGAAAACACGTTCGATCGTCCAATAAATTCCCATTAGTGCAATAAGGATTGAGCATGGGATGACTATAAGTTTTCGATATTGTATTTCTTCTTTAATCCAAAAAGTTAGAAAAAAGACGATTGTAATTACAGCTAACTGTCCGAATTCAACTCCTATGTTAAAGCCAAATAGACCTATTACCAGCGAGGCAGGATCCAAGTCAAAAGCCGATAGGGCACCAGCAAAGCCAAGTCCGTGAATTAAACCAAAGAAAAAGACAATGAATAGCCTTGAATGACGATAGTTGGGAAAGAAAATATTTTCTAGTGCAACCACTGCAATACTTGCAGCTATTATCGGCTCAACTATGTGAGATGGTGCTGATATTAACTCTAAAGTAGCAAGTCCAAGTGTTATTGTGTGTGCGACTGTAAATACCGAGACCTGGTATAATATGGGTTTCCATTTTCTGGAAAGAAAGAATAACCCTAGGACAAATAGTATGTGATCAAGGCCAAGGGGGAGCACATGAACAAAGCCCTGCCTTGTAAATGAGTAAAAAGTGCTTCTTGCATCTTCTCTTCGTTCTTCCGCACTCTTTTCGTTTCTGGAAATCAGTTTCTCGACTTTAGGTTTAGCGATCGGTTTTCCGTCAATAAAGGAAAGATCTAGTTGAAAACTTTCCTCATCCGGAAAGAGTACATTTACCCGTCGTTGTGGTTTTCCGTTTATTTGATTAGTAAAAATTAGATCGTAGGGAGCTTCTGCTTTCGAGCGGATTTGATAAAAGCTAGCGTTAGGGTCCAGAAAAGTGTCGTGCCGACCAACCACCACAACAATGTTCTCGTCGCTAAAATCTGCTGCCTCTTTTTCAGTAAAATTTAAATCAAAAGCAGGTAAATACCATTCAGTATCTCCAAAGCGAAGCAGAAGTGCATCCTCAATCATGTTGTTCGCTTGGAAAATCAAAGCGGATTTGTTTGAATCGGATAGTTTTTCAAATTCAGATTTTGTTAAAAAAGGGACTGCTTCAGGATCTTCTGCGAAACTTCGTGTGTCGATTTCTACCAAAATCGAGCAGTTCCCGTCTGAATTAAACTTCCCAACTATTGGAATGTCAGGAATCGGATGGCCAACTAAGCAATGAACAAAAATTAATAATGGAATAAAAAATTTATATGATGTCTTCAAAAAAAAATTTATTGATTTTAGATATGATGTACTAGTAAGAGCCCCTAGAAATAAAATACAATTATTATTGAATTCAAACTTGTCTATCTTGAATTAGCATATTCAATGTGATTCTTTAAATAAACATTAACTTCAACAATACCCATTATGAAAAAATTATTCATTATCCTCGCCTCCATAGCTTTTGCTGGATCCGTTTTCGCTGGTTGCCCATCCAAACCTATCCATGGAAAGGTTGTTGGTTTTGACGAAGAGTCCAAAACTCTTACAGTTGCACAGGGAAAGAAAGAAAAAAAGGTACAGATTGGAAGTAAGACTCAAATGGTTGGCATTGATTGCCCATCAAAGTTGAAAAAAGGGGCTCGCGTTGCCATCGACGGATGCAACTGCAAGAACTCAACCGCTTCTAAAATTGCATTAGCAAAAGGAAAAGGAAAGAAAGAGAAGAAGGGTTAATCACCTTTTTAGGAATTAATTTAAAAAGCTCCCGATCTTGGGAGCTTTTTTTTGGTCCTATTTTATTTTCGAAAATGTTTTAGGTTTAGTAAAATTAAGTAGAATTCCATTTTCTTTACCGACCAGCCAAGCAACAAAAAAACACAACATCGCAACTACTACCATTGCTGATGCAATAGAACAATCAAACCATCTAGCAAAGCAAAATCCTCCAATTGAATAAAATGCTGATAAGGGTATTGTGGAGAATAAGATATTTGGCATTCTCGTAACGAAAAATGAGGCAGTGATGGATGGGAAAATGATCATTGCGATAACCAATATAACTCCTACTGATTCAAATGAAGATACTATAGTGAATGCTAAACATAGCATCAGACCGTAATGAAATATTTTTACAGGGAGCCCTAGAGTAACAGATAAAGTCAGGTCAAAACTTGTGACCATTAATTGCTTGTAAAACAAAATAATCAAAACAGTTATGGATATCAGAACCACCCCCATGAAAACTAATGGACGAGGACCAAGATGAAAGTCGCCAATAAAAATATGTTTTTCTAAAGGAATATATCCGATTTCACCGTATAGTAAACACTCTGCATCTATGTGAGCATTATTCGCAAACTGTGCAATGAGGATAATTCCGAGAGCAAAAAAACTGGTAAAAGTGAGCCCCATTGCTGAATCCAATTTGATTGGAGTTTTTTTATTTAACCATTCGATGCAAAAGTTGCATAGCATGCCAGCAGCACACGCACCAATGAACATAGGAAGAAGAGCTTTCGATTGGGAAACAATAAATGCTAGTACCAAACCAGGAAGTATACCATGACTGATTGCGTCTCCCATAAGGGCCAGCCTCCTTACAACGATAAAAGATCCAATCATTCCGCAAGAAGCAGAAACAAAAAACCCCATTAAAACTATTTTTCCATTCCAAATATAATCTTGGGGTGTGGACCATGGAGTCCAAAAAATATCGATAAAATCAAAGATTGGGAAGAAATCACTCATTGAATATGCATGTAACCTCTTTTTATATCTTGTTGGCTTGGGATAAGTTTGCCATGTGGATCTTTAGTTGGGTTGGATAGAATTTTTTCAAGTTTCCTTACCAACTCATCTCCGAGAATGTGTTCAATTTTTTCAGCATCATCATGAACATGATCTGCTTGATATTGTACCTCGTTGGTCAGATACAATTCCCAAAGTCTATGGTTTCTAATAATTCGACATGCCTCACTCCAACCTTTTGGGGATAAGGCTATTTTATTTTCTCCCCGAAGTTTTGGATTACTACTTTCTTTTACAAAGGCTAATTCTTGTTCAATTAAAGGAATAATTTCCTGGCAAACCTCGGGAACGCTGACCCGTCTTCTTTTTGCCAAATCGGAAATGAGGATCAAATCTTTTGAAAATCTCTGTACTTCCAGTTCCTGATAAACTGCTTTTAATGTATTTTCTACAGCTATTTTTTTTTCTTTTCCGCGCAAGCGGTACCATTTTAAAAGTAGACCATTTTTCCAATGCAAAAATAAAATTATTATGAAAATACAGCACGAGCATAAAACAATAATGGGTCCTGTTGGTAAGCTGTTTCCCAAAAAGGATAGGTATGCACCGATTATTCCTGAGACAACTGCGAATAAAGATGACCATAGAAGAAGGGTCTTCATATTTTGGGTAATAATCGAAGCAGTAGCTGCAGGAATTATTAGTAAGGCAGAAACAAGGATAACCCCCACAATCTGTAGTGAGGTAATCACAGTAAATGCTAATAGCATCCAAAAAATATATTGAATAAATTCTACGGGCAACCCAATGGAATGTGCAAAATTGGAATCAAATCCAGTTACAAGCAACTCTTTGTAGAATAAAATTATGATCGCTAAAATCAAAACCCCAGAAATTACAATAGTGTATAAATCTGTAGATGAAATTCCTGCAATCTGACCAAAAATATAACGATCAATTCCAGACTGATTTCCAAATTCTAACTTCTGAATCCTTGTTAAAAAGCAAACACCCATTGCGTAGAATCCGGAAAGAACTAAGCCAAGTGCACTATCAAGTCTTATTTTTGTATACTTAGTAATTGACGAAATTAAGGTCACGCCAAGAAAACCTGCAACCATTGCACCTATTATTACTACAAAAGAACTCTTAAAACCTCCTAAAATAAAGCCAATCACAATTCCGGGAAGAACAGCATGCGAAAGCGTATCACTGAATAAAGATAATCTTCTTGTCACCACAAGTCCTCCCATTAATCCACAACCAATACCCATAAAAATAACTCCGAGCACAACAACTTGAACTGAATAATCATTGAAAGAAAAAAACCTAAGTGTCCGGTCAAAAAAATCTAAATCCTTCGTGCTTGCCAAGAGTTGGGAAATTGGAAGAAAAATTAAAGTCAGAGAAAATGTTTTAGTAGCATTCAATAGAAATAGGTTTAATCTATGCTTAACTATCTTTTTGTAGATTGATCTGCGATTTCGGTAAATACTGTTAGTCTCCCTCCATAAGTCTTCTGAAGGAGTTCCTTTGTGTAAACTTCTTTTACAGGTCCATGAGCAATCAAGCGCATGTTCAATAAAATTATTTCATCAAAATATTCCTTCGCATTTGAAAGATCATGATGAACAACAATCAGAGTTTTTCCTTTGTTTTTTAATTCCCTGAGAAGTTCAATGGTCGCATTCTCTGTGACTGCATCCACTCCGGCAAACGGTTCATCCATCAAATATAAATCACTCTCCTGGGCAAGTGCCCTGGCTAGAAAGACCCTTTGTTGCTGACCGCCTGAGAGTTTGCCAATTTGTCTGTCTGCAAAGGAGTGCATATTGACCTTTTCAAGGCACTCGTATGCAATTGATCGATCTTTTTTACTTATTCTTCTCAACCAACCAGCATGGCCGTACCTACCCATCAGTACCACATCCAAAACAGATACTGGGAAACTCCAGTCTACAGATTCCTTTTGTGGAATATATCCGACTCTTAAGTAAGCTTTTTTCTCCTTTTGGCCGAAAATTTTAACCCAACCACCCAAAGGTTTTACCATACCCATAATTGCTTGAATCAAGGTTGATTTACCAGCACCGTTCGGTCCTATTATTCCAACCAAAACTCCATCAGATATTTTTAGGTCTATACCGTAGAGAACCGGCTTATCTTCATATGAAATCGTCAAGTCATGAATTTCCAAAGGTAATGGGGATTTATGTTTCATTTGCCAAGTGAATTAACAATAGTGTTAACATTATGTACCATCATACCTGTCCATGTGTTGGCTGAATAAGAATTTCCTTCTGGGCCTACAGATAAGGTTGCTTCTGTTCCCAGTGCATCAGAGAATAATTCCCCTCCAACGGAAACCCCGCATTCTTTTGCAATTTCATTTAGTGCCTTAGGGTTTACGCTACTTTCGATAAAGACTGCAGGTATGTTTTGTTCTTTGATTAAATCCACTACTTTGGCACGATCGCCCAAACCAGACTCGAGCAGGGTTGATATACCTTGTAAGGCTACAACTTCCAATCCAAAAGACCTTCCAAAATAACTGTAGGCGTCATGACTGGTTACCAAGGTTCTTTTATTGGTCGGTATAGTACTTATTTTTTTTATTGTCCACTTTTGGACCTCTTCAATCTCTCTGGTAAATGACAATAGATTATTTATGTAGCCAGACTTTCCTTTCGGATCAAATAGGCAGATCATCTTAGTAAAGTTTTCCGCAACAGTGGTCCAAATTTCTGGATCGAACCAGACATGTGGATCAGGTTGGGGATTTTTTTTGATGTCTCCATGAAAAATAATTCGCGCACTTTTCAAGGATGAAGTTGCATTGTATGTTTGAATTCCCTGCTGTTCGGCTTTTTCTAGCAGTTCAGAAAGTCTGCCCTCAAGCATCATTCCATGATATATAACGAGATCAGCCTTTGTCAGGGCAAGAATATCTCTCGAGGTTGGTTTATAGGTGTGCGGATCAATACCGGGTTTCATAAGCGAAACAATATTAAAACGACTCTTTGTGATCTTCGATACCAGGTCCTTTAGTTGTGTTGTTGTAACTACTATGGTGGATTTTTCTTCATTCAGCACATCACTTTCTTTTGATCCACATGAACTTGAAATCAAAGTAAAAGTTAGGATGCAGAACGCACAAATTATTTTTATGAACATATTTTAATTATTATGATTATCAAAAATTTTAATTTTGATTAATCAAAGTCTATAAATTTATTGAGTTGAGTCAATTAAGGAATCTGCCCATGGTTAGATTATTATGCCAAGCCGAACGGTTGAAAATTATCTTAAGTCGATTCTTATGATTTCAATTAACAAAAATTGTGTCGAAGTACCAATGGGCATGATTGCTGAATCACTAAAGGTTACACCTGGCACAGCAACTTCTATGGTTAAGAACCTTCAAAAAGAAAAATGGCTGAATTATAAAGCAAGGAAAGGAGTAACCCTTACAGGGTCAGGTAAGAAAATTGGAATGAGGATGATCCGTAGACACAGACTCATCGAAACATTTTTAGTTGAAACACTTGGGCTGGATTGGAGTGAAATTCATGAAGAAGCGGAAGAGCTAGAGCATTCAATCTCCGACAAAGTTTTAGAAAAACTAGATGTTTTTTTAGGAAATCCACAATTTGACCCTCATGGACATCCAATACCATCAAAAAGTGGTGTGATTCGTAGGCTTTCTCAAAAAAGTTTACTTGATTGTAAGGTTGGAAAAAAAATGAAAATTGAATCCATATTAGATCAGCGGACTGAATTTTTAAATTTTGCAAAGAATAAAAGCTTAATGCCTGGGAATATCATCAAAATATTGAAGTATCAAAAGATTGCTGACACTGTTGAGGTACAAGTAGAAAAAAAGCCAAAGTTTTCTTTGGGTTTCAACTCAGCTGATAAGATTATGGTATCCGGCTAAATTCAATTCTGAAAACAATCAATTTATTTGTTTTTCCTAAAAAATCGTTGCACCACCATAATTTTCTAACAAATTATAAAAGCTTTCAACCTTTTAGGAGCTTATAATTATTTAATTCCAACTCTATTACCTTATGACAAGACCTGTTACTCTTTTTACTGGCCAATGGGCCGATCTTCCCCTGACCACCCTTGCTCAAAAGGCTGCCGAAATGGGTTATGATGGTCTTGAACTGGCTTGTTGGGGTGACCATTTTGATGTTGATAAGGCTGCTGTTTCTCAAAAATATTGTAAAGAAAGGTGGGAAATTTTATCGGATTATAATTTAACCGCATTTGCGATTTCCAGCCATCTGGTAGGGCAAGCGATCTGTGATCACATTGATGATAGGCACAAGTCTATTCTACCCGCCGATGTATGGGGGGATGGCGAGCCAGAAAAAGTTCGTAAAAGAGCTGCAAAGAAAATGGCTAAAACTGCCAAAGCCTGTAGAAATTTTATAAATGCTAAACCCGGTCGTTCTAAAAAAGACGATTTCCCTGCTGTCGTGAATGGATTTACAGGCTCAAGCATATGGCATTCTATATACGCTTTTCCTCCTACTGATCAAAGTTACTGGGATAAGGGGTTCGAAGATTTTGCAAAACGGTTTGGCCCGATCCTTCAGGAGTTTGAAAAACAAAAAGTTAATTTTGCCTTAGAGGTTCATCCTACAGAAATAGCTTTTGATATTGCTAGTGCACAAAGGGCTTTGTCTGCGGTTAAAAACCATAAGCGATTTGGTTTTAATTACGATCCATCTCATCTTGGTTATCAAGGTGTAGATTATGTAAAATTTATTCGTACTTTTTCAGATCGCATCTATCACGCACACATGAAGGATGCATGGTGGGGCCATGGTGATGGTTCTGTTGGCGTATTCGGGGGACATACCACATTTGGTGATCCTCGCAGACAATGGGATTTCCGTTCTGTTGGACGCGGTGATGTCGATTTTGAGGAGATTATAGTTGCACTGAATGACATCCAGTACAGTGGTCCACTATCCGTTGAATGGGAAGATGGGCGAATGGATCGTTTTCACGGAGCAACTGAATCTTGTGAATTTGTAAAATCTCTTGATTTTAAACCGAATGCCATGGCATTTGATTCTGCATTTGATAAAGAAAATCAATAGTTCTAGAAAACGCCAAATAACCTACTTATGAATAGAAAATTAAAAATGGGAATGGTGGGCGGAGGACGCGGTGCTTTTATTGGCGGGGTTCATCGGAGGGCAGCCAATCTGGATGGTCAGATTGAGTTGGTCGCGGGGGCCTTTTCTTCTGATCCGAAAAAATCAAAGCTTTCAGGAAAGGATTTCTTTCTTACTCCTTCCAGAGTTTATGGCTCATACCAAGAGATGGCGGAAAAAGAGGCTCTATTACCTCCCGGAGAAAGGATTGATTTTGTAAGTATTGTTGTTCAGAACTACCTACATTTTGATGTTGCTAAAACATTTTTAAAGGCCGGATTTAATGTTGTTTGTGACAAGCCTGTTACCTTGGATCTTGCTCAGGCAAGAGAACTGAAGAAGATAATAACCAAGTCCAAAAAAGTTTTCGCCTTAACTCACAATTACACCGGTTACCCAATGGTTAAACAAGCCAGAGAAATGGTAAAGAAGGGAAAGTTGGGAAAAATTATAAAAGTTGTATGCGAGTATCCTCAGGGATACGCGATTACAGCACTCACTGGTGAAACAAAAGCGATTTCAAACTGGCGGGCTGACCCGAAAATAGCCGGAGCGTCAAATTGCATGGGCGATATTGGAACACATGCTGAAAATTTGGTTCATTATATTTCCGGCTTAGAAATTGATTCATTATGTGCTGATCTATCTGTAAATATTCCCGGACGGACTCTTGATGATGATGGTAATGTCTTGGTCCGTTTTAAAGGTGGTGCTCGTGGAATTATTTATGCCTCCCAAATTTCTAACGGAGATGAAAATAATTTGAATATACGAGTTTACGGCACCAAAAAATCAATCGAGTGGCATCAAGAACATCCAAATGAACTTATTGTAAAAGATGCACGTGCTCCCAGAGAAATTTATCGGAGGGGGAATGATTATATTACAGGTGCTGCTGCGGATTGTACGCGTATTCCCTTTGGTCACCCCGAGGGGTTTATAGAGGCTTTTGCAAATGTTTACAATTCGGCTATGGTAGCGGTTAAAGACGAAATTTCTGGCAAATACCCTCGAAAGTCAGGTTATGATTTTCCGGATATTCGGGATGGAATTATAGGAATGGCCTTTATTGAAACTGTGGTTAAGAGCTCAAAGGCTAAGGATAAATGGATAAAGTTTCCATCCATTCCAAAGTGAAGAATTATTATAAATTTTTAAAATGAATATGAAAATTGGAGTAATCGGAGCAGGTGGCATGTTGCAATATCATGCAGCTGGATTTAGGGCAGCTGGTGCCGAAATAGTTGCTATTTGTGATATGAATCAAGAGGCTGCTCAAAAGGCAGCTAAAACATATGATGTTTCAAATGTTTTCTCAGATTCCACGGAGATGTTCTCAAGGCTTACTGACCTTGATGCAGTGAGTGTAATTACCCCTAATCGAACACACGCTCCTTTGGCTTTGCAGGCTCTAAAGGCAGGCAAACATGTATTTTGTGAAAAACCACCCGCTCTTAATGCTCATGAAGTTGCCGAGATGAAATTAGCATCTGATGAAGTTGGTAAAACTCTTATGTTTAATTTTAATAATCGGGCCCGCCCTGAATCTTACGCATTAAGGGAATACATCGAAGCGGGTGAGATTGGTCCGATTAACTCAGCTCAGGCAAAATGGATTAGAAGAACTGGGATCCCAGGTTTTGGAGGTTGGTTTACGAATAAGAGTTTATCGGGTGGAGGCCCCCTAATTGATCTGCTGCATATGATTGATCTCGCACTTTATTATATGGATTATCCCGAGCCTGAATATGTTTTGGCACAAACATTTTCTGATTTTATTGAAGATAAAAATTTTAAGGGACCTTGGGGTATTCCGGATGTTGCTGATGGGGTTACTGATGTAGAGAGTGCTTCCCATGGCTTTATCAAATTTAAATCCGGACAAGTGCTCACTTTCCAAGTTTCTTGGGCAGAAATGGTGAAGCGGGAAGAAGTTTCAGTCGTTTTTCAAGGTAAGAAGGCTGGGGGAATGATTCGAAGACTATTTGGTAGTGATGGTTTAGATGAAACAGCCATCGATGATTGTGAACTTTATTTTCAGGAATATGGGCGTTCGGTTAACCGATCGGTCATTACCGAAACGAATGAGGATATGGGAAGAATTCGATCTGCCGAAAATTTTGTCCGCTCTATCCAGGATGAAGAGGCTCCTCTAAATACTCCTGACCAAGCTCTTTCATTGATGAAAATCATTGACGCTACCTATAAATCTGCAGAGACAGGAAAACCAGTTGAAATCGTTTAAAGCAATAGTTTATACTATGCTTTGAATCTTGCCTACTTTGTTTAAATAATTCAGAATGTAGAATCTAAATCATGGGTAAGCAATATAACAAAGTAATGAAACGCAGGCGCAGGGTTGCATATCTTGCTAGGCGTAAAGAGGCAATTAATGAACTTGTAAGTAGCAAACCAAAGGCTTCTACAAAGTCAAAACCAGCCAAAGCAAAACCAGCAAAGAAAACTTCTACTAAGAAGGAAAAAGTAGTCGAATCAAAACCTGAACCTGTTGCTGAGAAAGCAGATCCGACTGATGTTTTAGGCGATAATGAATCTAAACAAGCTGAAACTCCCGAGGAAACTACTTCCAAAGAAGGAGACAACTCCGAGTCTAAAGAATCTTCTGGCGACTAGTTTATAAGGGATGGCAGGGAAACTTATTATCCCGATCCTGTTGTTACTTTTGGTTAGTAATTTAATCTCTGCTAGCAAGCTAACAAATGTTTATTACAGGTTCCTAACAAATGAACAACTGACTAGAATACCTGAATTTTTTACAGGGCGGGAATTTACTGGAAGTCAATTATTCTATAGAACTTCAAATAAGAAAGAAGGCTTATATTTCTTTATACCACTTAATGCTCAAGTGGATGAAATTCCTGATCAAGTAAAAGTTATACTTTCCGTTATCCGATCTGGGAAAAAAAAGGTCGAAGATTTTGAATTTCAAATTTTAGAAATTTCCAAAACTAAAAAAGAACTTCTTCTTGGGATAACTGGTGACGATTGGAATTCAAAAAATGTAAAGCCGATTGCTTGGAAGTTAGTTTTTGAAGATCTTAATAACAAGATGATTTTTTATAAAAAAAGTTTTCTGTGGGACCATGAATAATAAAATATCTTGAATTTATGTCGCCATGGAAAGAATTAATAGAATATAAAAATTTGTCCAAACTTGGATTTCACGAAACATTAACCGGAGGTCAATGTTTTGGTTGGAACACCACCTCAGACAATTCCTGGATCGGCTCATTTAGCACAAAAGTAGTCGAGTTGAGATTCGAAAATAGAACAATTTTTTGGAGAACATCCTTAACTTATCCTGCAACAAGTGAAGAAATCCTTGAATATCTATGGGTTGAAAAAAGCTATGATGATGCAATAAATGAATTACCATGGAGAAGCGATTCAGTTTTAGCAGAATGTATTGAAGCACTTCCTGGCCTCAGGATATTGAAGCAGTCAATTGACGAGACTCTTTTTTATTTTTTATTAAGTTCTGCTAAGAGTATCCCTCAAATTCAAGCAATCGGTAAACTGGTCTTTCAAAAGTATGGCAAAAAGTTGTTTGAAAATATTTATAGCTTTCCCGGTTGGGATCGTTTGGCTCAAATACCAGAAAGAGAACTACGTATGTTAAAGTTAGGTTACCGAGCTAAGTATGTTGCACAAACTGCTCGATTTATTGCGAGTCGTCAAAATTGGTTGGAATCTATCATGGAACTTAAATATGCGGATGCAAAAAAACAGTTACTTCGTTTGCCTGGTGTAGGAGAAAAGGTGGCAGACTGCACCTTGCTTTTCGGAGGCAATTTTTTGGAAGCTTTTCCAATCGATACTTGGATTGAAAAAAGCATGGAGAAAAGATACAATTTGAATGGCTGGAATACGGCTCAGAAATTACATTTTGCTTCTATGCATTTCGGAAAGTTTGCCGGTCTTGCCCAGCAGTTTTTATTTTCTGCAGAAAGGTTAAAAGTTTTCAAAGATTAATTAAGAATTAAGAACAAAATCAGATAATTTTGATTGCCTGATAAATGAATGGCACAAAATTTGCACAATTATTAATGCAAATTAATTCGAGTCATGAACCCCAATACTTTTGAGAATTATCAAACAGAAAATTTCTTCGATGAAATGTTTGGCAATTCAAATGATTCGAACATCTTCGAATTTTATAAACCAATATATGATCGTATAACTGATTTGACAGAGAGCGAGTTTGAGCAAAAGAAAAAGCAAGCGGATTCATCATTTCTTGAACATGGGGTTACTTTTACTGTTTATGGGGATGACATTGGAACTGAGCGAATATTTCCATTCGATTTGGTCCCTCGTGTAATTCCCGACAAGGAGTGGCAAAAAGTCGAGCAGGGCTTACGACAGCGTATCCTTGCCCTCAATCTTTTTCTTAATGATGTTTATCATGGAGGAAAGATTATCTCTGATGGCGTGATTCCTGAGGAAGTTGTAAAGACATCAGCACACTTCAGAAAAGAAATGGTTGGATTTGATGTACCACAAGATATTTATATTCATGTTTGTGGGTCTGATCTGATAAGAGACGAAAAAGGAAAATATTTAGTTTTAGAAGACAACGCTCGTTGTCCATCCGGTGCGTCCTATCTTTTGGAGAATCGAGAGATTATGAAAAAAACATTTCCTCGCACTTATCAAAAAATGTCAGTCCGATCAGTCGAAGAATATCCGGAAATTCTTCTTAGGTCGCTTGAAAACTTAACCCCGCGAAAATTACAAAAGCCTGTTTGTGTACTCTTAACTCCAGGGGTTTACAACAGTGCGTACTTTGAGCATACTTTTCTTGCTCGGCAAATGGGTATTGAAATTGTTGAAGGTAAAGATTTGATTGCCATTGACGGGTTTGTCTACATGCGGACGACTCAAGGATTGGTTCAAGTGGATGTGATTTATCGAAGGTTGGATGATGAATTTCTCGATCCACTTTTTTTCAATAAAAATTCTTTACTTGGTGTAAGTGGATTAATGGATGCTTATCTCAAGGGTAATGTTGCCATTGCAAATGGTATTGGAACCGGCGTGGTTGATGATAAAGTTACTTATGCATATGTTCCAGAGATGATACATTATTATTTGGGGCAGGATCCAATGATTGAGCAAGTCCCCACATATTTATGCTGGCGTGAGAAAGACAGAAAGTTTGTTTTGGAAAATCTTTCTGAGCTCGTCGTAAAGTCGGCGAATGAGTCGGGAGGTTATGGGATGCTTATTGGAAATATTTCAACTCAAAAAGAAAGAGAGGAGTTTGCTTCTCGAATAAAAGATAACCCTCGAGATTATATTGCACAACCTATAATCTCGCTCTCGAGACATCCTACCTTTTGCCCTCATGGAGTTGAAGGTAGGCATATCGACTTAAGACCTTTTATACTATATGGCGAAGATATTGAGATTGTGCCTGGCGGGCTCACGCGGGTTGCTCTTGAAAAAAATTCCTTGGTTGTTAATTCTTCACAGGGAGGCGGGAGTAAAGATACATGGGTTCTAAGTAATTAAGATGCTTTCAAGAGTTGCAGATAATCTTTACTGGATGAGCCGTTACGTCGAGCGAGCCGAAGGTGTGACACGTCTTGTCGAAGTAAATCGTGATACTGATCTTGAATTTTATGCAAGTGAAATTAAGCGTGATTACTGGCAATCTGCACTTTGTGCGATGTGTGCGGTTGATGATTTTGCAAATGATGAAATTGATGATCATGAGTTATTCATTTTATTTTCCAAGAAATGGTCGAGCTCAGTTTTGACCTGCATCAATATGGCTCGTGAAAATGCTAGAATGGTACGTGATCAATTATCTGAAGAAATTTGGGTAGAATTGAATAATCTATATCTCTTCTTGAATTCTTCGACATTTCCAGAAAAATTTCGATCAGATCCAGAAAATTTTTTTAGACGGACAATCCGTTTTTCTCTGGTTTTTCAAGGGCTTTCTGATGCTACAATTCATCATGATGAAGGATGGCGTTTCATGTCGCTTGGGAGATATCTTGAAAGATCGGATCAGACAAGCCGAGTCATAGATACTCTTACAATGCTTGGAGAAGAACCGACTCGCTTAGACTTGATTGGAGCTTTGCGAAGTTGCAGTGCCTTGTCAGCATATCGTCGTCAATACCAAGGTGCTCTGTCTCTTCGTAATGTGGCAGATTTTCTTTTGTTTTCCCGCGATTTTCCTAGATCCTTGAGGTTTGCCGTTTCCCGAATAGACACTTTACTCCATGAAATTTCGGGGGTTCCATCCGGGAATTTTTCCAACGAAGCGGAGAGGTTAACGGGTAGTGCTCTTGCCCAGCTCAACTTCTCAGGAATTGAATCATTGCTCGCTGATGGTTTGCATGAATCCATCGATCATTTACAAAGAAAACTTATAGAAGTTGGACAAAGTATTTTTGAGACTTATGTACTTTTACCTTTTGAAATAAAGAACGCTGGAGTTGCACCAATGGCTCAACGACAAATGCAACAGCAATAGATAAGTGGCGGCTTATGCGTCTCTATATATTACATAAGACACACTACCGATATCCATCTCCAGTTTGCGAAAGTTTCAATGAGCTTCGCCTTCATCCCCTTACAAATGATTGGCAAAGCTGTGAGTCATGCTTTGTAAGCGTTCTACCAACTACTCAAGTTCGTCAGTATCTGGATTTAAACGGAAATCTTGTTCATCATTTTGAAATACCGAATGATCATTCAAAACTGTTAATAGAGAGTCGTTCTACGGTGGGCACACAAAAGCGGGTTGATTTTGATAACCTTCCCTATGGGGCGACGATGAAATCATTGCACGAAGTGGAGGGAAATCCAAATTGTCGACCGTATTTGCAAAGCTCAAATTTCATAGATATCAGTCCGGGAATATGGCGAATGGCGGTAGACATACAGGAGAATTCAAAGGATGTTTTCCAGACTGCATATCAAATTATGGAATATATCTATTTAAATTTTGAGTATTGTGTTTCTACCACCAGCGTAAATACGCATGCGAATGAGGTGCTTGAAAGAAAAAAAGGCGTTTGTCAGGATTTTGCACATGCTGGAATCGCATTGTGCCGTTGCCTTGGTATTCCTGCCAGGTATGTAAGTGGTTATTTTTATGATCCAACTCGTGATCAAAGTATGAGAGGTTCCGGAGCTTCCCATGCTTGGTTGGAAGTTTTAGTTAATGGGAGTGGTTGGTTCGGACTTGATCCGACAAATAATCGTGTTGTTGATGACAATTATGTAATAATTGGTTCAGGTCGTGATTACAGAGATGTTTCTCCAGTAACCGGAACTTATTTTGGGAGGTTACCGGAAAGTATGAAGGTGGATGTACAGGTGAAACGACTTGATTCCTAATCCTTAACTAAGTTGTAAGGGGATGGAATTGCATCAATTAAGTCTCTGGTGTAGTTTTCTTTTGGATGAGTATAGACATCTGAAGCTTTTCCAAATTCGATAATCTTTCCAGCTTGCATCACGGCCACATCATCTGAAATAAATTTTACCACTGAGAGGTCATGAGAAATAAATAAATATGTGAGCTGCCTTTTTCTTTGCAGTTCTTGTAAGAGATTGAGGACTTGTGCTTGAATGGACACATCCATTGCTGAAACACATTCATCGCAAACGATAAATTCAGGCTCAACCGCAAGTGCTCTGGCTACGCAGATACGCTGTCTTTGCCCTCCGGAAAATTCATGTGGGTATCGTAGAAGATGATCTGAGGAAAGCCCAACTTCTTCAAGAATGCTTACAACCCGTTCTCGTCGACTTGAATTATTATTGTCGATATTATGTACCTGCATGGGCTCAGTCAGTGTTTGCTCAATTGTAAGTCTCGGATTAAGAGAAGCATATGGATCCTGAAAGATAATTTGCATCTTTTTCCGATATTCAATTAGGTTTTCCGCAGGGAGTTTCCCAAGTGATTTTCCCTCATATAAAATTTCTCCACTTGTCGGTCTGATCAAGTGGAGAATGGCTCGTCCTGTAGAAGTTTTACCACAACCTGATTCGCCCACAAGGCCGAGCGTCTTTCCTTTCTGAATGGTTAAATCAATACCATCCACGGCAAGTACATCCTCTGTTTTTTCCCCTATGAATCCTTTAGAGGAACGAAAACGAACGGTGAGATTTTGTACTTCAACTAAAGGATCAGATTGTTCTTTTTCAGAGTTTTTTTTCGTTTCAACTAATTTTTGAAGGGTGTTTTCAATATTTTTCTTTTCACGAATTTCAATAGCACCGTTCTCATGCTCAATTGTTTCCAAGAAGTCATCAACTGTGGGAAGAGTCCCATATTTGCAGTCCAGTGTGGGCCTGCATGCAAGAAGCCCTTTCACATAAGGATGTTTTGGATTGGAAAAAATTTCTTTAACTTCTCCCTGCTCAACGACTTTTCCTCGATACATAACCACAATACGATCCGCAATCTCTGCAACTACCCCTAAATCGTGAGTGATAAAAAGAACGGAAACATCCAATTCCTCACGGAGGGATCTTAAAATTTTCAGGATTCTTGCCTGAACGGTTACATCTAGTGCGGTGGTTGGTTCATCTGCCAGCAAGAGATCTGGTTTGGTGACCAAAGCCATGGCAATCATAACGCGCTGGCGCATACCTCCGGAAAATTCATGGGGATAGGAACGAGCTCTTTTCTCTGCGTCTCGAATCCCCACTTTTTCCATCATTTCAATAGCCTGTTTCTCCGCCTCTTCAAGAGATAAGTTGTCATGAATAATGAGCGGTTCCGCTACCTGCTCGAGAATTGTCATGAATGGATTGAGGCAGCTCATAGGATCCTGAAAGACCATAGAAATTCGCTTTCCTCGTATAGCCCTTAGAGCAGAATGGGGTAAGTTCACAAGGTCATCTCCATGAAAGTGTATACTTCCTCCTTCGATCCGGGCTGGAGGCTGGGGAAGAAGTCCTAGCATAGTATGACAAGTAACTGACTTACCAGATCCTGATTCTCCAACAATACCTACAATTTCACCTTTTCGAATGGTTAGCGAGATGTCGTCAACCGCCCGTACTGTCCCCGAGCGGGTATGGAAAAAAGTCTTAAGATTTTTGATCTCTAGAAAGTTCATTAATCTTTTGCAGATTTTGGATCAAGTGCATCCCGCAACCCATCTCCGAGAAAATTAAGTGCGAGTAGAGTTAGGGAAAAGAAAAGACCAGGGAAGAATATCAGCCAGGGTGCAATATCCATTTTTTCGGATCCTTCCTTAATCAGACTACCCCATGAGCTCATAGGTGCTTGTACTCCCAGCCCTAAAAAGCTTAGAACCGCTTCAAGTAGCATCACCGCAGGAACGGTTAGTGTTGCATAAACAATAACCGGTCCGATCAAGTTTGGGAGAATATGACGAAAGAGTATACGTTTGTGGGAATATCCAAGTGCCCGAGCCGACTCTATAAATTCTGCCTGTTTGAGACTCAGGGTTTGCCCTCGGGTAATTCGTGCCATGGTAAGCCATTCCACTGCACCAATAGCAATAAAGAGCAGAACAAAATTTCGACCAAAAAGGACCATCAAAAGAATCACAAAAATAGTAAAGGGTAACGAATAAAGAATATCTACAATCCTCATCATTAAGGCATCCATTTTGCCTCCAAGATATCCAGAGGTCATCCCATAGGCTACTCCAATGATCAAAGAAACTGCAGTTGCCAGAAATCCAACTGCTAGAGAAATTCTTCCGCCGTGAAGCACGCGGGCGAACAGATCTCTTCCTAAATTATCTGTTCCAAAAAGATGAGTCGATCCAGGTGCTGCAAAAGTATTGTTGAGATCCTGTTCATCGTAACTGGTAGAGATAATTTCAGGACCAATAATTGTAAGAATTGAGACAAGGACAAAAAAGAAAAGACTAAGGGCGGCGAGGCGATTTGCCCGAAGTCTAATCCATGCATCTCGCCAAAGTGATGAGCTTTTAGTAGATGATGAAATCAAATTTTGAACTTTGGTGTTTTCGATACTCATCTCCCTCTTGATTTTGGGTCAAGGCTGGCCTGGATAATATCGACCACAAGATTTAGAATTATGATTAGACAGGCATAAAAAAGTACAGTACCCAGAACCATTGTATAATCACGATTGAAGGCAGCGGTTACAAAAAACCTTCCCAAGCCTGGTATAAAAAAAATACTTTCTATAATAAAAGAACCGCTAATTAATCCGGCAAAGGCAGGCCCAAGAAAAGTAACCACAGGAAGAAGACCACCCTTAAGAGCATGGCATAGAACGACCCGTATGGGTGAAGCTCCTTTTGCTCGTGCTGTACGAATGTAGTCTTGATTAAGAGTTTCAAGCATGCCAGCCCTGGTAAGCCTAGCAATGTAGGCAGCATAGAAAAGGCCAAGAGTCAATGAGGGCAAGATCATGTCTGAAAAGGAATACCATCCGAGTGGGGGAAGCCAGCCTAGCCAAGATGAAAAAATTAAAATCAATAGAGGGCCAAGGACAAAAGTGGGAAGACAGATTCCAAGCATTGCTGAAATCATCAGAAAATAATCATAAGACGAATTTTTACGAAGCGCTGCAATGATACCTGCTGGGAGTCCCATTAGTAGAGCAATGCATAAGGAAAGAATACCAAGTTGAGCAGAAACGGGAAATGCCTTTGCGATAAGTTCCGAAACATCCCATCCCATGTACTTAAAGGATGGACCTAAATCTCCTTGCAATAAATTATTTATGTACAGGATGAATTGTTCATGTAGTGGTTTGTCCAGTCCGAAGTGTGCTTCAAGCTTCTCCTTGATTTCGTCAGGGATATTTTTTTCGGAGTCAAACGGTCCACCAGGTGCCATTCTAGTCATGAAAAAAGTAAGCGTTGCAATCAGGAAAAGCGTTGGAATAGCTTGGAGAATTCGGACAAGAATAAATTTAACCATCAGTTATTCTCTTCCGATTTTTCAAGGCGGACATATTTATAAGGATGGTGGTCTAAAAGGGTGGGGTACCATCCTTTAACAGTAGGGCTTCTTAGAGTCACATGGACATAAAAATAGATGGGAAGGATAGGTGCATTTTCAGCTATTAATTTTTCGCACTCTTCAAAATAAGAAAATCTTTTTTTGGTATCAGATTCCTGAGCTGCAAGTTCAAGGAGTTCATCATATCGGCTGTTTGACCATCCAGTGTTATTGTGGCCGTCGCCTGTTCTCCACATATGGAGAAAAGTGTTTGCGTCAACATAGTCCCCAATCCATCCGGCACGGGCGAGGGAAAAGTCTCGTTTGGCGATGGTGGAAAGAAAAACTTTCCACTCCATATTTAGAAGTTGAATCTCAGCTCCCAAATGGCTCTTCCACATTCCTTGAAGAGCTTCAGCAACTTTTTTATGTCCTTCTGAAGTGTTATACTTCAATTCAATTTTTGGGAGAGATTTCAAACCTTTTTCTTCCAGATATTCCTGAATCAAAGATTGCGCTTTTTGAGGATCAAATCGGAATCTTGACGTAGGAGAAAAACCACCTGTACCAGGTGGCGTAAAACAAAGGGCTGGTAGCTGACCGCCTTTGGTCACTTTTTCAACGATGGCTTGACGATCGGTTGCCAAATTGAAAGCTAGGCGAACTCGCACATCATCAAAGGGCGGTTCCTCAACATTAAATCGGTAGAAGTAGGTTCCCAAATACGATTCAAAATGAATTAAATTTGGATGATTTGTTTTAAGGAAATCTATACGATCAGGAGAGACGGTTTGAGTAAGGTGAAGAAAACCTGAACGAAAAGCTCGTTCTTCAGTGTCCGCACTTTCAATCGGATAGAAACGAATTCCTTCTAATGAGACGGTATTTGAATCCCAGTAGAGAGGATTTTTTTTCACTTCGATCACTGAATTCACTTTATGATCAGAGAGAACGAAAGGCCCATTTCCAATATAATTTCCTGGGCGGGTCCAAGCCGTCCCCTGTTTTCCAAAAGCATCGAATTTCTTAATGGTTGGAGGGTGAGCTGGAAACCAACTGTAGTGATTTAGGAGTTCAAGGAAATAAGGCGTGGGATTTTCAAGAGTCAATTGGAGTGTATGTTTGTCAATTGCAATAGCTCCCACTTTGGCTTCGTCCCAAGGGATCCCTTCTTCATGATATTTTCTGGCATTTTTGAGCCCGTGGAGCATGCTCGCATATTGAGATGCGAGTTCTGGGTTTAAAATTCTTTTATAAGAGAACACGAAATCCTGAGCAGTAACAGGATCACCGTTACTCCATTTGGCATTTTTTCGTAGATGAAATGTGTAAACCAATCCATCTTCTGAAACTTCCCATTTTTCAGCAACTCCTGGGATGGGTTTGAGGGTTTCTGGGTCTTCGCTAACGAGCCCTTCTATAAGGGCAATGATCACATTGTGAGCCGAAACGCTGTTTGCAAGATGGGGATCTAGGTATTGGGGCTCTGAACCCAATCCAAAATGGAGAATTTTTTCGTCTATTGCTTTTTCCACATTGCTGGGGCTGGAGCATGAGCCAAAGAAAACAAAGCACGGTCCAGTTAAACAAAGATTGAAGAAGTTTCTCTTCGATTTAATCCATGTAAGAAATGATTTAATAATATGAAAAGTGCCAACAGCTTATAACTTGGCAAGCAAAACTGTATCGATTGCATTAGATCAAAAAATAATCATGATTCTTTGCGTTTGCTCGTTTTCGATAAGGTGTATAAAAATTCTCTTTTGACATGCGAGATTACTTTCTTCGACGCCTGCTTTTAATTCCTCCAACCCTTTTTGGTATTAGTGTCTTGGTTTTCGCTATTACCAGGTTGGCTCCCGGAGGTCCTTTGGAGCAGGCGATGATGCAAATGCAGCAAGTTTCGCAGGATGGAGGAGGAGGTCAAGGAATGGGCTCAGACCAATCGCTTTCACAGGATCAAATGGAGCAAATGAAGCGATTATATGGATTTGATAAGCCACATTGGGAGGCATACTTAATTTGGCTTGGCGTTATGCCTAGGGAAACCGAATTTCGGCAAATCCGCTTTTCAAATTTTGAGTTCGAAATTTCAGAGAGGGTAAGAATTCCAGATTTTCAACTCGCTGAACTAGATTGGAATGGAGATGGATATGTTCAGCGAGGCGAGATACCTAAAAAAATATCGAGATATGTGAAATTTGATAAAATTGATCGAAATCAGGATGGAGAGATCGATGCCCTTGAGGCCGGTCAAATCGATTCTTTAGTTGAGGGTGCAAGAGAAAGAATTCACTTGCGTAGGAATGATCAAGGTGAAGTGAAACTTCTTAACGATGCTGAACTTCTTGGAAATTGGACAGTTAGAATGAGAGAAGAAGGTAATGAAGTTCAAAAATCGGCACCTATAGCCGAACTTTTTATGACCCGTTATGAAGGAGTCCTTCAGGGAAATTTTGGTCAGTCAACAAGATATGGTGAGTCTGTTTTGCAGGTTATTTCTGAACGTCTGCCTGTCTCCACTTATTTTGGTATTCTTACCTTTATTATAACCTACATAATTTGTATCCCGCTGGGCGTGTTTAAAGCGGTTCGTCATAATCAACTTTCGGATGATCTGACATCAATTTTAATTTTTGTTGGTTATGCCGTGCCGGGGTACGCTCTTGGTTCTCTTCTGCTTCTGTTTTTATCTGTGAGTTTGGACCTTTTACCAATGGGGGGATTAGTCAGTGAGGACTTTGATCAATTGACTGCTTGGGGAAAATTTGCAGACCTCATACTTCATACATTTCAGCCTTTGTGCTGTTATTTAATTGGTGGTTTTGCTTTTGTTACCATGCTTATGAAAAATCATTTGATGGATAACTTATCGGCAGATTATGTCCGTACAGCTATGGCCAAAGGAGTTTCATTTAAAATTGCGGTTCGCAAGCATGCCTTAAGAAATTCACTCGTGCCAATTGCCACAAATGTGGGTCATCAAATTACGCTATTTGTGACCGGTTCTTTTCTAATCGAAACGATTTTTGATATCGATGGATTCGGCTTGCTTGGCTTTAATTCTGTAATAGACCGAGATTATCCTGTAGTAATGGGAATCCTCACACTATCAGCTACCCTTATGCTTTTGGGTAATATTCTTTCGGATGCGTTAGTCGCTTTGGTTGATCCACGAGTGAGATTTGAGTAATTGAGAATGTTTCAAATCAATCCACTTACCCGTAAGAAGCTTGCCCGCTTTCGTTCGATCAAGAGGGGTTATTGGTCGTTTTTGATTTTGGTTTCCCTTTACCTTTTAAGTTTGGCTGGTGAACTCTTCGTTAACAACAGGGCACTACTAGTTTCATACAATAATGAAATTTTTTTCCCCATATATGGTGAACAGATGAGTGGTAAAGATTTTGGTTTGGACTATGAATACGAAGTCGATTACCGAGAGCTCAAAAGGAAATTTGATCATGATGGTTCAGGCAACTGGGTTATAATGCCAATGGTTCCTTTCGGACCTTACGAAATGGATTACAGTGATGAGGAAGCGACAGGTTTTTCTCCACCTAATTTGAATAAAGGTCATTTTTGTGGAACAGATAAAACGGAAAGAGATGTGTTGGCACGATTGCTTTATGGCTTTCGCATAGCAATGACTTTCGCTATTGGCTATCTTATATTAACTTATTTGATCGCTATCGCTGCGGGTAGTTTGATGGGGTATTTAGGTGGAAAAAGTGATATGCTTGGCCTGCGATTCGTCGAAATCTGGGCAAATGTTCCATTCCTTTATATGGTCATTATTTTAGTTTCAGTAATGCCCGGGGGGTGGGGAGTTGGTTGGCAGGTTTCTTCTCTTTTAATAATAATGGTTATGTTTTCTTGGACCGGAATGACTTATTATATTCGTGCTTCTGTGTATAAGGAAAAATCGAGGGATTACATCGCAGCTGCGAGAGTGATTGGTGCCAGTCCTGTGAGGATTATATTTAAGCATTTACTTCCCAATGTTGTTTCAACCCTTGTGACTTTCGCCCCGTTTACCATAGCTGCGGCAATTTCTTCGATTACGGCACTGGATTTTTTGGGCTATGGATTACCGCCTCCAACACCTAGTTGGGGAGAACTTTTAAAGCAAGGGGTAAGCAATCTAAGGACCGCTCCATGGATTGTTATTTCCACGGTTACTGCATTGGTTTTTACTCTCACCCTTGTCACTTTTATTGGGGAAGCTGTTCGTGAGGCTTTCGATCCCAAAAAATTTTCAACTTATGAATAAAATGAAAAAATTAAAGCACTTGAATACTTTTATCGTTATCACTGCAGTTATTTTCTTTTCCAGTTGTGAGAATCCCAAACTCAAACCACCCCGTGAAAATGTTAATCAGGACAACAAGGAACAGGCAGGAGTTGATGGAATCGATCGTGAGTTTGCTCGGGAGTTGGCTAGAGAATTTGGCAGGGAATTCGCCATCGAATTTGCCCGTCAATTAAAAGGGTCCAATAACCCGGTTAATTTTGATTTTTCAAAAGATTCAAACAATACCCAGTCGATTGAAGGTCACATTGTTAAAGAAGGGAAAGTGCATCCTTTACTTACTCATTGTTCGGAGGATGTTTTGGAATTTTATCAAAAGCATCCTGATTGTTTTTCGATTTTATCTGCAGATAGTCTTCCTGAGGATTTGAAATGGCAGGATGGGAGTGGGGAACAGGAATTTGCATCTCAGAACGCAAGAAGAGGTGGAACCTGGGAAGTCTACATGCGAGATTTTCCCCGCACACTAAGGACGATTGGTCCGGATGCAAATGGAGCTTTTCGTAGTTATCTTCTCGATTATAATGTGATAAGTTTGGTTCATCCTCACCCGAATTCGGATGGATATTATCCAGGCCTTGCGAACTCTTGGGCTGTAGGAAAAGATGGCAGAACGGTTTATTTCCGGCTCGATCCTGATGCACAATACAGTGACGGCAAAAAAGTAAAAGTATCGGATTTCTTTTTCTTTTTTTATTTCATGAGGAGTAAGCATATTCAAGCGCCTTGGTACAATGATTTTTACGGAAAAGACAAATTTCAGAAGGTAACCCTTTATGATCAAGAAACCTTTTCAATTACCTTTTACAAAGCAAAGCCGGATGTCGTTGAAAGGGTAGCTATAAGAGCAAAACCTGAGCATTTTTATAAAGAATTGGATGGTGAATTTCTGAGTAAGTACCAATGGAATCCAGAGCCTACCACAGGAGCTTATGTGGCATTGGCTGAAAATGTGGATAAAGGTAAGTCAGTGACTTTAATAAGACAAAAAGATTGGTGGGCGGATCAAAAAAGATTTTTCCGTTATCGCTTCAATCCTGAAAAAATAAGAGTAAGTGTTGTTAGGGACTACAACAAAGCCTTTGAGGTATTTCTTAAAGGTGGTGTCGATATGTTCGGCTTGGCAAAGACAGAATTTTGGTATGATAAACTACCAGATAATCACAAGCTGGTTCAAAATGGTTATCTTTCAAAAGTTACATTTTTTAATCAAACGCCACCACCATCATACGCATTAAGAATCAACTCACAAAAGCCACCCCTTAATGATTTGAATCTTCGCAAGGGGTTTCATCATGCAATGAATTTTGACTTGGTTCTCGAGAAAATTTTTCGAGGTGATTTTGTTCGTATGAACACGGTGGCTGACGGTTACGGTGGACGTTCCCATCCAACAATAAAAGCAAGAGAGTTCTCAATTGAAAAAGCTGTTGCATATTTTGCAAAAGGCGGTTTCAGCGAAAGAGGAGGAGATGGTATATTGGTAAATTCTAAAGGGCAGAGACTTTCTATTGAACTACTCACAGGTTACAGGCATTTTGAGGATGTCCTTGTGGTTCTTAAAGAACAGGCGAAAAAAGCCGGTTTGGAGTTAAAGCTAAAAGTTTTGGAACCGACAGCTGCATGGAAAGCGGCAAATGAAAAAAATCATCAAGTAATTTTTTCTGCATTTAATTCATTTGTTGAGCTTTTTCCAAGGTTTTGGGAGCCTTACCATTCTGATAATGCTTATCAGGAGATTGGAGATTCAAAGTTTAATGAAGATGGTTCGCTAAAGTCTAATCTGACAACAAAGGTAAGTACCAATAATTTTACTCAAACTGCCGTTCGTGAGATTGATCATCTGATTAATAAATATAGGGACGAGGAAGATTTGGGCAAAATTACTGAAATGGCCCATCAATTAAGTCAAATGATTCATGATCATGCAGTTTGGGTTCCTGCATGGAAGAAGCCATGGCTTAGGATAGGTCATTGGAACTGGATTAAATTTCCTGAAGACTGGGGTCCCAAGGAAACTCGGGATTACGAAGAATTTCAGGTTTTCTGGATCGATGAGACTGAGAAAGATAAGATCTTACAAGCTATGGAAAAGGGTGAAGTGCTTAAAGATAATCCTACAATTCGGATTTATGAAAAGTACAAAGACAATTAAATTGTAACTTGTGTAAATGAACGAAAAAGACCAGATCGCTCCATTACTTGAGATCACGGATCTTTCGGTTCGATTTTCAACTGATGATGGTGAAGTGGAGGCACTGGATAAAGTAAGCTTTGGAATAAATCGCGGACAAACGGTTGGTGTAGTTGGTGAATCTGGATGTGGAAAGAGTGTTACTGCTTATTCCATAATGAGACTTTTACCTCAACCGATGAGTATGATTACAAACGGTAGTATTATTTTTCAGGGTAAAAACCTTCTTGATTTAGGTACAGAGGAAATGCAGGGGATAAGAGGCAATGAGATCGGAATGATTTTTCAGGAGCCTATGAACGCCCTAAATCCGGTACAAAAAATTGGTAATCAGTTGACTGAGGTATTTCATTTACATCAGGAAATGGACGACCATCAAGCATGGTCTGAATCCGTTGGGATGCTCGAGTCTGTTGGGATTCCTTCCCCCGAGAATCGTATGCATGAATACCCACATCAGTTGTCTGGAGGGATGAGACAAAGAGTAGTTATAGCGATGGCCTTAGCCTGTAAGCCAAAAATAATCATAGCTGATGAACCTACAACTGCATTGGATGTTACGGTCCAAGCACAGATTTTAGATTTGCTTCATAATTTGCAGAAGGAAAATGGATGCTCTATTTTGCTTATAACTCATGATTTGGGCGTTATCGCTGAAAATTGTGATGAGGTTTGTGTAATGTATGCAGGCAGGGTGGTGGAGAGGGGATCTACAGAGAAGATATTTGCATCACCTCACCATGCATACACCCAAGACTTATTGGATTCGATACCTAAGCTTAAGGGGAGCCCAAAAGCGAAACTCAAAACAATAGAAGGAATTGTTCCCAGTCTGTTGGATCTGAATCAAGGTTGCCGTTATGGACCTAGAAGCGGGCGCGATCATACCCAAGAACAGTTATCTATTCGACCCGACTTTAAGGAACTTTCAAGTGGTCATTGGGTTGAGGCATGTCCTGTGTGTACTTGTTGATGAACAAAGATAAAGAGTTTTTACGATTAACAGATGTAAAGGTGCATTTTCCGGTACGTGGAGGTGTTTTTAGAAAAGCAATTGGTGCTTGTAAGGCAGTCGATGGAGTAAGTTTTTCTCTCAAAAAGGGAGAGACACTTGGTTTGGTAGGTGAGTCAGGCTGTGGCAAATCCACATTGGCAAAGTCAATCGTCCGTTTGGTCAAACCGACAAGTGGAAAGATTATTTTCAAGGAATATGCTTCGGACGACCCACATGGAAAAAAAGATTTTTGTAAATCCGTACAAATGGTTTTTCAGGACCCCGCTGAGTCTCTCAATACGAGGATGACGGTTGGTTCGATTGTGCGGGAGCCTTTAGATATTCATAATATTGGCGCCAAGAATGAAAGGCATATTAAGGTAGAAGAACTACTTGAAAAAGTGGGTCTTCCTGAAAGTTCAGTTAAAAGATATCCTTTTGAGTTTTCAGGAGGGCAGCGTCAGCGAATCGGAATTGCCCGTGCCCTCGCTCTTGAGCCTGAACTACTCGTTTTGGATGAACCGGTATCTGCACTTGATGTGTCTGTACAAAGTCAGGTCCTTAATCTTCTGATGGAATTACAAGAAATTCTTGGGCTTTCCTATTTGTTGATTGCTCATGACTTGGCAGTGGTTCGACATGTGTCTGATGTAATTGCCGTAATGTATCTTGGAAAGATTGTCGAGATGGGCCCAGCTCAGGAAGTTTTTGTAAATCCTTTGCATGCTTATACCAAGGCTTTAATTTCAGCGATTCCCATACCTGACCCGAGTGTTGATCGGGAGAAAATTATAATCCCAGGAGATATCCCATCTCCCATTAATCCACCTGCGGGCTGTGCTTACGGCCATCGAGTTTGTGCTGACAAATATGAGGAAAGTTTATTGAGTGAACCTAAATGGGAACAATTCAATAAAAATCATTGGGTTCTCAAATGTCCTTGCTGTATTGATTTTTAAACACATGGGACTCAGTTTTGATGAAAAAGCTTGCGGGAAATCTTGCAGTCTTTTTTATTAGTTCACTATCTCATTTATGCCCCGAAGAAACCCTTTTAAATCATATTCGTTGGTACCTGTTTTGGTGCTTTTTTTAAGTTTATTTCTCTCCTCAACAATTTGCCATGGACAGAGTCCTGCCGACATGCCGTTGAGGCAGGTAATCTCGGAAGCTCAGGCTTTGATTGGTAAGGGAGATTTTGCCGGAGCTTCCCCTTTACTTGACGAGTTAGAAGTTCGTTTTGAGGATGAAGAAGATCCCGAAGTGGAAAAAATTCTCCAACAATTCGGTTTCGTTCGTGGTGTTGGATATTTGCAAAGTTTTGCTAAAACGGGAAACCAAGATTTTTTAGGAAAGGCATCAAGTGCCTTCGGTTTTTTCGCTGAGAAATTTCCAAATGACCCTAAAGCTGTCATGGCTTTACAAAAGAGAACAGATTGCTTACGTGCCCTTCATGAATGGAAAGATGCGGCTAGAGTTATTGAACTTTTACTTGATTCAGCCAAACCTTACAAAAAACAAATTTTAAAGAGGTCCGAGTTGATGAATTTGTATTTTGGGCGGGCTCAATGTTATCATATCGAGCAGGATTGGGTAAAAGGTGAACCTTCATTCCGTGAACTTTTGAAGTATGCAGACCTAGCAAAAGATGAAGATCGTTCTGCTTATGCTGTATCATGTCTAACTGAAATGTTTGTTCAGACCAAAAGAATTGATGAAGTTTTTCCCTTATTACCAAGGCTCTCCGGTGACACACCGGCTAGATATGATTTAAGATTAAATGTTAACCTCATGCAAGGAGCTGCACAACTAAAAGATGCGGGAAGGCATGTGGAAGCGTCTCTTTTTTACGCTTTAACAATGACGACCGAGGAGATTGTTGCTTTTTACAAAGAGAGGCAAAAACAGTTGCAAACTGAACTTTCTCAATACGAGCAAATTATCGCCTTACAGGGTAGCACTATGCCGAAGCGACGGTTGGAAATTTTAAAAGAAAAGTCCAATACAATTGCTATGAAGTTAACCAGTTCAAAAGGTCAGTTGAAATTGGCAATGGATACGCCTCCATTTACCACCGTTCTGAGATGGCGAAAAGCAGATAATTTTCAATTGACCAAACGTGACTGGGAATCTTTTTGGGGATTTTACTGGCTTTATAACGATTTTCCTAAGCATGAAAATGTTGAGAATTTCATTTATGCAGCATTTGCTTCTGCTAACACAGTTAAATACCGTGAGAAATCGATCGAACTCGGAGAAAAATATCTTGCAAACAAAAAATGGACTAAATTCCGTGCTGATGTCACATTTATTATGGCTAATGCTTACAGACAGGAAGCTGAAACTTTAAATCAAATTGCAGTCAGCCTCCAAAATGAATTGGGAACAACTGAACGGGATCGTGCTGAAAAGTCAAAAACTAAGTCTGCGGAGTATTATGAACGATTTTTTTCTCTTTGTAATGATTTTATTAATGTAATGCCTGAACATAAGTATGCTAAGGATTTCGTCGGAATGATGGGATCCGTTTATTTTAAGCGCAAAAACTTTAATGGTCTTTTGGAAAAATTTGCTGGTTTTGAAAATGGTGTAATGAATCGTGCCAATGGATATGTTAACAATAAAGCATTTTTTAAAAGTCCATCCATGCCGACCGCACATTACATGAGCGGATTGGCTTTACTCGCAACTGGTAAGTTCGATGAGGCAAAGCCACTTTTAGGTGCTGTTGTTGGAGTCAATATTGAGGGTTTGCCTCTAGGTGGAGTACCTGAGGAAGGTGATTTGCAGGAAAGGGGGGAAGATTAATCAAATGAGAATTTTTCTTTCTACACTCGTACAGCTTGCTGTTTTTCTTTTCTTTTCATGTGGAGGAGAAGAAGAAATTTCAACCAGTGAGACAACAAATGCCGACAAGGAGACTCAAACACCTGTTGAGCAACCTGAAAAAGTTGTTGAGGAAAAACCTGAGCCTGAACCTGAGCCTGAACCTAAAGAATTACCCGATCCCAATGGGGTTTATCTTCCATCCGGTGAAGAAAAAAATGGAAAGCCTGTGTATGCAAATGGTGATGGTTTTTTCATGTGGTTTAACGGATCCACATGGAAAATTACTGATAAGGCGGGAGGAGGTAAGACTATTTCGACAGGTCAGGAATCAATAAATGAAAAATGGAGTGGCGGCGGGAAAGCGAGACATTTCCCTGATGAAGAATATTACAAGGATGCTATGTTTAGACTGGCAGTTGCATACCAGGGTTCACAAGACAATCCAAACGCCATTCGTCTTTTTGAGGAATATGTGACTAAATTCCCGGATGATAAAATGGTGGCGGAAGCTTATTTAAGTTTAGGAGATCTTGCGATTAGTGATGTAAAACCGGATGAACAACCAACATTCGATCAGATTGAAAGTGCCCAAAAAAACTATAATTTTGTAAGAGAAAAATCTCAGGAGATGAGATTGATAACGGATGCAACATTTAATGAAGGAGGTCTTCTTGAAAGAGTTGCCGATAACCCGGAAGGTGTTGTTGACCATTACCTTAGCTTTGATAAAAATAAGGATGAAGTGCTACAGTCTTCTGAATATAACTCTATCGGTTTAAACGCAGATAAAAGCCTTAGTGAATTCGATCTTAATGGAGATAAGTCTCTCGATTATGGTGAATTATATGATGTAGCTTCTTTCGTTTATTATTCGAATATGGAAAGTTTGTTCAAATCATATTCGGAGAAGTTTTCTGAAAGTAATGAAGCCCGTATTTCGGAAGCTACTGAGAAAATTGGTTTTGCTAGTGAAATGCTTGGGAGACCATCGGATATGCTCAATCTGTATTACAAGGATATTGAGAAATATGGTAATGATCCAAACAATGTCGGGGTAGATGGAATTTTAAATAAGTATACTGAAAAATATGATGAGTATAATAAACTTTATGGTCGCTCTCTTGATCTTCTAGAAAAACTACAGAACCCAAGTCAGTCGGTTACTTTTACATATCGAGACCGAAAAGGTATTGAGGAAACCATTTCCGGAACAGTTGAGGAAATAATTGGGGATCGAAAAAAACTGCTTCCTTTCTTGTCTGCTAATTACGAGGGAATGGATCAAGATATTTACAGCGATGTGGTAAAATCAAGGGGTGCTATTTTTTCCAGCCCGTCTCATATGGAAAAGTTTAAGGGATATCTAAAGAAATATAAAAATCTTCAGAATGGATTTCCCTCTGATTTGTCTCCCCAGGTAGCATTTGCAAATCTTCTTAATCAGGCAAAGAATTCGGGTAGTAAAACACTTGAACTTAGAATGAGGGCAACTCTGGATCGGGTTGGATCAAAGGCGGGTGGAAGCTATAACCCGCAACGTAGTGATTTTCCTGCGGCTAGTCCGGGAGTCTTGGTTTGGATGGCCAATAAGCTTCTTGCTCAAAATTCTACAGAGGATGCAATTGCGGCTATGGAAAGGCTAGTAGATCTTTTTGGCGAAACGGGGGGTGAATTTCTTTTTGATGCAAATTATATTCTCGGTCAGGCAAAGCAGCAGGAAAGAAGCTACCAGCAGGCAGTGGATTACTTTGAATCCGCATTGGCAAATTCGTCATGGCATGACAGCGCAAACGATGCAAGAATTAGGCTAGGCGAGTCTTTGTATGAAGTGGGGCAGGCATCCAAGGATAGTAGTCTTTATGACCGTGCTGTGTCTTCTTTTACTGAAGTGAAGAGTGATACTGATGCTACTCTGGAGCAACGTGCACAGTCTTCTTTCATGATGGGCGAGTGTAAAAGAGCAATTCGAGACTATGCAGGAGCAGCTTACTATTATTTGGATACCACACTGAATTTTCCAAGTGCCTCAAAATGGGCTTCTAAATCATACGAGCAGGCAATCCGTTGCTATGAACAGAGTGGTCAGTCTGATCAAATAACAAAAGTCGAAAAACAGTATGTTGATTGGCAACGTAAATTCTTAAAATAATGAGGTATTACACGATAAATTTGTTTTTCGGTCTATTTTTGAGTTTTTCCTGCTCCCTTTATGGACAAACAAACAAGGATTATTTTAAAATTCATTCCGGTCCACTTCCAGTAAAAATTTATGTGGGTAACGCAGGAAAGCCAGGAAGTTTGCTTGGGGTTGATGGCCAGAGGGGAATCATATATGCACAGATGGACGGTGCTGGTAGAATGCAGTTAGAACTGCGTGGACTGGAAAAACAAAATATTAAGGGATTTGTTTTTAATTGGCCTGAAGATTCTATCAAAATTTTGAAATCATTTTCAAATGAACAGTATGATGTTAAATTTTTACCGTCGTTACGCCCCATGATTTACAAAGCACTTTTGTATTTGGAAATTCCCCAGAAATATTTTGCCGTACATGATAACTGTTTAATCTATGTCAATGCCCTCATTGAAATGGAGCAATTTGATGAAGCCTTTTATATTTTATCTCGCCTGAATTTAAATAAACTAGACAGCTTCGGATACAGGGACTTTTCTGAAGCTTCTTTGGGTCTTGCTAGTAAAATGATTCAGGCAAATTCAAAATCTGCAAAGATCGCCAGAGCCCTTCTTCAAAAAGTAACTATTCGAAATAACAGTGCTGATCATGCCTCTTATTTAAAATTAGCTGATTCTTTGAGAATTAAAGGACTTTATAACGAAGCTATATCTGAATATGCACGGCTTGGCCCTATTGTAAACAAATCGATTGGCAGTCCATACGCAAAAATTGTCGAGATTTGGCCTGTGTATTGTTACATCAAATTATATGAAACTTACTCTAGGGCAGCTGCCAAGGATGCACGCTACGGTGAAGCTGCAAGAAAGATTTTTAGCACGGCTATTCAAACAGTTAAGAAAATAGATCAAAGTCCTCCTGCTCGGCAAACCAATGAATATTCTTTATATAAATTAATTCGAGCTCTGTTGCGCGTTCAATATGCGAGACAATTTGAACAAGCTGGTGACAGTGTAAAAGCAGCCGAATTTTACAGACAATCCGTTCTCGAAGTTACCGAGGGAATTGTTAGTGCTAGAGTTGGTCTTGATTGGTTACCCGAGTCCCTCATGATGGCCGGCGATGCCTATGAAAAATTGGAACTCAATGAGGCTGCGAAAAATGTCTACAAACAAGTTAAAATTTTTTATGATGGTACGAAATGGGCCGCTGAGAGCGAAAAAAGATTAGCTAATCTACCCACAACATAATCAAAACCTGTTCTTGACCCTTTCTGCTCACGCAAGTAATTCTAGAAAAATAAAATCAACAAATATTATGAAATTAAGATTGAACCGATCAATAAGAATACTGGGAATAATCTTTGCTAGTTTATCACCTAGTTTCTTTGCAAACTTGGCACATGCCCAACAAAAAGGTTTTGGAAGTGCCTTAGTGGATAACCTTGGCCCCTTTCTTGTCCCATTTATTATTTTAATACTAGCTGGATTTACTCTTATAATATATAACGGCATAGCTATTCGAAAAAAAGCTTTTGTTAAAGAGGATGTGATTCAGCCGATAATGCAAGAGTTACAAAATTTAAATGTGGATGGTGCGTTGGCATTGTGTGAGCAGTACAAATTGCCGGTAACCTCAGTCTTAAAAGGGGGACTCGCCCGTATAAAGGATGATGAGTTGGATATTGAGTCTATCGAAAAAGGATTGGAGGAAAGTTCCAGCCTCGAGTTGGCTAAGCCATTTACTTGGATCAACTTGCTTAATACCGTTGGCTCCATTGCCCCGATGGTTGGTCTTCTTGGTACAGTTACGGGTATGATTGGAGCGTTCCAAGTCTTACAGGCTTCTGGTATGGGGGGTGAATCGAGTCAGAAGATGGCCGGTAATATTGGTAGTGCTCTATGGACAACTGCCGCAGGTCTTGTAGTCGCAATTCCGACACTTATTTCTTATTTCATCTACAAAACAAAATTTGGCACCATTGTGGCTGAAGTAAACAGAGTTGCTGGCGAAATGGTATTTACTCTTGTACGAGCAGCAAGGGGTGGCTTTGGCGGAGGTGAAGAAGAACAATATTACGAAGAGGAAGATCCAAATGTTGCCCCGGGAATACCCGCACCTGCACCCGAGGCTCCTCCTATGCCTCCTCCTGCTCAGTAGAGGTTTCATTTAAGTTACCTTTTATCCTTCCATAAATGAGCAGATATACACCACCTGAGTCGAATGACTCTCCTGATCTTACTCCGATGATCGATGTGGTATTTCTACTTATAGTCTTTTTTATGGTGGTTGCTCAGAGGATGTCAGAACAGTATATTGAATTGGCAGCTTTACCTGTTGCGGGTAATTCAAATGTGAAAGAACAACCTCCCCCTCGTACAATCATTAGCATTGACGAAACTCCTGTTGGCCAAAAGTTTTACTGGGGTGAACAGGAGATCGATATGGAAGCGATTGGTACAGCAGTCAAAAGAAACCCTGAGTGGAAGGTTTTCTTAAGAGTTCATCCTAAGGTTACTCATGCTGTTGTTCAGGATGTGATGAAAGTAATCGGAAATGCTGGGCAAGCGGATATAATTTTTGGAACATGGCAAGTTGCTGGAGGTGCGTCTTAAGTTATGGATTCAGCAAAAAATATTTTAAATGAGGAAGATGATGTCGATCTTACTCCGATGATCGATGTTACATTTCTTCTGTTGATATATTTTATGGTGACTACCATGCTGAAACAACCAGAGGCTGAGTTATCTATTCAATTGCCAGGCAAACCTCAAAGTAGTGACATTACTCCAATGGATATGCTGAATGTAAAAATTGGGGATCAAGGAGAAGTTTATCTGAATGGTTCTGAAATTGAAGATGGTTTGGACTTTGAAATGCCTGATTTAGTATCCAATTTAAAAGTTCAAAAGGGAATGCGTGATCAATTAATAAGTTCTGGAGCTAAAACAAAAGCGGAAGCAGAACTTAAAGTTCAAATTGAAAGTTCTGGAATCGCTGAGCATCAATCAGCTATTAGTGTCCTGAATGCTTGTTCTGAGGCTGGAGTTGAAAAAGTCACATTTTCTTTTTGAAATCTCTACATTATGTCCCCTGTTGTCTGTAAGTTCTTACATACTAGAATGAGGGTTAGCGATTTGGAAAAATCGGTCAACTTCTACAAAGAAACCTTTGGTTTGGAAGTGTCGAGAAGTCATGAGTCTCCACGCGGATCAAAGTTGGTTTTTCTTTCTGTTCCAAATAGCGAAGAGGAGATAGAATTAACATATTTTCCTGGTTCTGGAGCTGTGGAGGTTCAGGAAGACTTGATGCATCTTGCATTTCAGGTGGAAAGTATGAGTGATTTTCAAATTCATCTTGAATCAATTGGACAGTCCTTTAGTGAAGGTCCCACAGAAAGTTCATCTGGTTCTGTTTTTGCGTTTGTGGATGCTCCTGATGGATATGAGATTGAAGTCATTGAACGACCTAAAATCTGATTTGCCTCGCTTTTTTCTAACGATGAAAAATCTTACGATCTTTTTGATTTTATCCTTTTTGTTTTATGGGTGTATGCCTGAGAAAAATTTACGGGAACCACAAATCTCAAGTAACGAAATGTTGTTCAATGGTTATAGTTTAGAAAATTGGAAAAAAACAGACTATGCGGGTAAAGGCGAAATTTTCATAGATGAAAATGGAAGCCTTGTATTAGAGATGGGAGCCGAATTATCTGGACTTCACTGGGTTGGACCACCTTTGCCTGTCAAAGATTATGAAATTTGTCTAAAAGCAAAGAGAGCAATGGGTAGCGATTTTTTTTGTGGTCTTACCTTTCCCTATAATGATACTCATGCGACTTTGATTTTGGGAGGTTGGGGTGGATCTCTAATCGGAATATCCAGTATAGATGATTTTGATGCATCTGAAAATGAGACAGGAGATGCCTACATATTTGAGGATAACCGATGGTATGATATCCGACTTAAGGTTACTTCAGGTGAAATTTTTGTTTGGATAGATGATGAACAGGTAATCGATGTTGAAGTAGAAGGAAGAAAGGTGGGAATGCGCTTTGGAGAAATTGAAATGTCAGTACCTCTGGGTATAACAACATTTGCCACAACTGGTGTTCTTCGGGATGTTATACTTAAACGACTCTAGGGTGTAATCTTTTAAATCGATTTAGATTCTTTTAGTCTTAACTGTCCGCAAGCTGCGTCAATATCGTGTCCTTTTTCCATACGCAATGTGACCCGAGGAGCCTTTTCTTTTTCAACAGTTCTATAGAAAGCATTGATTTTTTCATTGTCTGGTCTTTCCCAGTCCAAACTGTCAACACGATTGTAGGGAATTAAATTTACTTTGGCATTCAGTCTTTGGGCATGTTTTGCTAGAAGCCTTGCCTGCTTAACATCATCATTAATGCCTTTGATTAAAATATATTCGAGCGTGATCATTTTTTTTCTACGCTCGATAAATTTCTCACAAGCTTCAAGGAGTTCCGCAATTGGATAATATTGATTAATCGGCATAATTTTGGTGCGGGTCTCATCGTCTCCCCCGTGTAAAGAAACTGCCAATCTTATCTGAGCTGGATAATTGGCTAATTCCAATATTTTGGGCACAATTCCACTGGTAGACAGGGTAATATGTCTTGCTCCAATTCCCAGCCCTTGCGGCGAAAGAATAATGTCCAGTGCCGGGAGTAGGGCAGGTAGATTAGCCAGTGGCTCTCCCATTCCCATGAAGACCAAATTATCAATCCTTCTTTCTGCTTCAATCTTGGCCATCAAAACTTGCCCGACAATTTCTCCGGTCGAGAGGTTTCTTTTTAACCCATCTAGCCCACTGGCACAAAACTTACAACCCAGTGCACAACCAACTTGTGTGGATACGCAGAGAGTTAGTCTTGATGCTCGTATCCCTTTCGTTCCTTCTGTGGCACGAATGAGTACACTTTCAATAAACTGATTGTCACGTAATTTCCAGAGTATTTTCTGCGTCGTGTCCGTTGAACCTTGTACTTTAACCGGTTCCATTGGTAATAAGTCTACTTTTTCAGAAAGGTTTTTTTTTAAGCCCTTGGGTAGGTTGGACATTTTATCCCAATCAAGAAAGCCTTTTTCGAAAACCCAGTTTCTTATTTGTTCTCTTCGATATTTAGGTACATTATCCCATTCCCATTTTTCAAAGGGAAAATCCAAAAGCAATGGCTTATGAAAGATTACCACAAATTACAACTAACTTCTTAAATCCCTTTGTGCAACGCGGGATTAGTGTTCCTAAGAAAGCTAGCGATTATTTACCTAAGCGATAACTTGATGAATTGGTTCTGCACCCTCAACTCCGACAAGGCTCTTATCAAGGCCTCCGTGAAAGTAGGTTAGATTGTTTGGATCCAATCCCAATTGATTCAGGATTGTTGCATGTAGTCGCTTTACATGAAAGCGATCTGTTTCAGCCTGGCTACCAAGTTCATCCGTCTCACCGACACTGATACCTCCCTTGATGCCTCCACCCGCCATCCACATGGTAAATCCATAGGAGTTATGGTCTCGACCAGTCCCTTCTTTGTATTCGGCAGTTGGTTGACGACCGAATTCTCCACCCCATACGACTAGTGTTTCATCAAGTAAACCGCGCTGTTTTAAATCCTTTAGAAGGCCAGCTATTGGTTTGTCAGTATTACCCGCATGGTAAGAGTGGTTCTTAACTAAGTCGCCATGTGCATCCCAATTGTTATCATTGTGATGACCTCCTGAATAAATTTGGATGAATCGTACACCCCGCTCTACCAAGCGGCGAGCAAGTAAGCATTTTCGGCCGAAATCTTCGGTATTTGTACCATCCATGCCGTATAGGTTCTTTACATATTCTGGCTCACTGTCCACATCCACTGCTTCGGGTGCGGATGCCTGCATTTTGTAAGCAAGTTCATATGAAGCAACCCGGGCTGTTAGATTTGTATTATCATACCGTTCAGACAGATGACCTTCATTAATTGTTCTAAGATGATCGAGCATGGTTCGTTGTTGTGAACGAGGTATACCATGGGAATTTTCCAAGTCTAAAATTGGAGAGCCTTGCGATCGCAAAACTGTACCCTGAAAGCTTGCAGGCATATATCCACTGGACCAATTTTTTGCTCCACTTATGGGGCCACCAGTTTTGTCGAGCATGACCACATAACCTGGTAAATTTTCATTAACGCTGCCTAGACCATAATTTACCCAAGAGCCAAGTGAGGGGTGTCCCGAAAGCAAGTTGCCAGCATTCATCATCAACATAGCAGACCCGTGTATAGGAGACTCTGCTTTCATGGAATGCAGGAAGGCAATATCGTCCACACATGAACCGATGTGAGGGAAAAGGTCGGATACATATTTTCCACAGTCTCCATATGGTTTGAATTTCCATTTTGGACCCACTACTCGGCTTTCATTCCTTTTACCACCCCGGCCAAAAGTTCTTACTTTTATTGTTTTACCATCCAGTGGATAGAGTTCCGGTTTGTAATCAAAGGTATCCACATGACTTGGACCGCCATACATAAATAAAAAGATAACCGATTTCGCTTTGCCGGGAAGAGGGGGATTTTTTGGAGCAAGTGGATTTATGAATTGTGGTGCCGTTTTAGCCATCGCTTTGCTTGAAAAGAATCCGTCTTGTGCGAGCATTCCTGTAAGTCCAAGAGCGGCAAATCCTCCTCCAATATCCTTGATAAATTCTCTCCTGTGTGTGCGGTTGCAGAATGTATTTGTAGGTCTTTCCATATTCATAATCAATCTAGGTATAAAAATTCATTTAAATTAAGGGCAAGTAGCGAAAAGCGAGTCATTGCTTCTTTCTCTTTTAAATTATGTTTAGTCATCAAATCATCTACTGCGGCTAAACATTGATCTATTTCTACTTCTTGAACAGGTCGGGAGTATACAATTTGCAAAGCCCTTTTGATTTGCTTGCGGATATCTTCACCCGCTTCCTTTTGCAGTCTTTCTGCGAATTCTTTGGCGGAGTCATTCATAAACTGGCCGTTCAGCATATTAAGAGCTTGTGTTGGTACAGTGGTTGTAAATCTCACTGGACAAGTAGAATCGGTATCAGCCATGTCATGGTTGATAAGAAGAGGCATATGCATCGACCTCTTCACTTTTACATAAACGCTTCTACGGTTTGCTTGCTCAGGAGAGCTAGGCCCCCAACCTTTACCTTTTTGCGAAGCTGTTGCTAAAATAATCTCGGGTAGAGGAGGCGTCACACTTGGGCCACCGATTTTTAGGTTGATGGTTCCTTTTGCGGCAAGTACGGAGTCACGAACTTCTTCAGAACCCAATCTACGCATATCAAAGCGCCAAAAGAAATTGTTAAGTGGGTCTTGGTTGATGCAGTCATCATTGGGGGCGGATGAACGACGATATGCATCAGATGTCATGATTAACTTGTGCATCGCTTTTATGTCCCAACCTGACTTCATGAACCTAATGGCTAGCCAATCAAGCAGTTTTGGATGCGTGGGCAAGTCTCCCTGATATCCAAAATCACTCGAGGAACGCACAATGCCACGTCCAAAGTGATACTGCCAGATTCGATTTATCATCACCCGGGCTGTAATTGGGTTATCTTTGGATGTAATCCACTTTGCCAATGCCGTTCTTCTTCCGGAAGAATCACCAAGTTTTTCGATGTTCGGATTAGGGGGGCTTAGTATTGATGGAAAAGCTGGTGAAACTTCTTCACCCTCGAGGACTGGATTTCCTCGACGTAGAATTTTAGTTATTTGTTGGCCACGCTCATCTACTGCCAGAACTTTATAATAGTCGGATTTTGGTTTCTGATTAAAATGCCGTTCGAGATCACGCACTCTGTTCTTGTAATTTTTGTAAGGCCCTTCTCCCATGCCCTGATTTGCGTATTTGCGTATCAAACCCGCCAAATCAACTGCTTCCTCAAAGCATTCGAGCCCTAAATCAATGTACTGTCCGCCTGCTGTTTGACGACAACTTACGGCAATGACATTTTTACCCGTTTGAAGCACATCGGCACTTTCGCGGGTGATATCATGAGTCTGGTATTTGGATACATGTCCCGCTTTCTGTAAGACAAGCTTTCCGTTTAGATAAACCTCCACATCTTCATCGTGATGGAGAGTCATGCGTAAGGTTTTGGGTATTGCTGCCAGTCGAAATGTAGTTCTTAACCAAAGATCTTTACCCTTCCAAACCGTTCGGACATGAGAGCCTGGGGTTCCCTTGGTACCGAAACCGCCATAACCACTTTTCCAATCCTGATCATTATATCCAACCTCAATCCAGTCTAAGCTTGGTTTTCTTTCCAGATATCTCCATTGGCTTCCCTTATTTCTGGCATCTTGGAGTATAATGACAGGTTTTGCCCTGACTTTATTGGTCTTAGTAATGGATTTATCTTTCTCGTAATTCGCTAGAAATGTATTTTCAAAGTCTACAATGTTTCTCTGTAGTTCGTTCTTTCTCCCAGTCCAGGTAGCAATTTCTTTTTGATAAGTGATGTTTCCTATAGAATCCTTCACTTCAATAAGATTGGAGTCGCCCTTCCCGTGAGGAGTGATATTGGCGAAAAAAGCCAGCATGGAATAGTAGTCTTTAGTCGGGATGGGATCGATTTTATGGTCGTGACATCGGGCACACCCCACGGTCATGCCAAGAAAGACCTCCGTCGTGGTACGAACAATATCATCCAAATAATCGTAGCGGGCGAGTACTCGGTCGGCCGGTTCATCATCCCAAATTCCAAGCCTGTGAAATCCGGTAGCAGTGATTGCATCCGCACTTGCATTAAGGATTTCATCGCCGGCTAGTTGTTCGGTAACAAAAAGATCGTAGGGCTTGTTCTCATTAAAAGATTTAATCACATAATCCCGGTATCTCCACGCCTGTGGTTTATCACCGTCCCGTTCATAACCATTGGTCTCCGCATACCTGACCAAATCAAGCCAATGCCTACCCCACTTCTCTCCGTAGTGCGGGGACGCTAATAACGATTCTACAAGTTTATCAAATTTATTGGGAGAGTTGTCGTTCAAGTATTCCTCGACTAATTCAACAGGGGGAGGCAAGCCAACAAGGTCATAACTAGCCCGACGCAGGATTTCATAGTCTGTAGCAAGGGGGTTTAGCGGTAGATTTTCTTTGTCCAGTTTTTGGCGAATAAAGCGATCAATCGGATGCTCACCATGTGTACCGTTGGGAACATCATGATCCACAGGCGGTTTGAATGCCCAATGTGATTTTGTTACTTCATTGACCTTCGTGGTACTTGCATGGCTATGATCATCTTTAGGCTCAATCTCATCTTCTTTTGGAAAAGGTAGACCAATTTCGATCCATTTGGCCAATGTATCAATTTTTTCCTGAGGTAATTTTCCGATCGGGGGCATCTGATGATCATCATCTTTGTACGAAACCATCTGAAGCAAAAGGCTGGCTGTCGGATCTTCTAAATTAACCGCCGGACCAACTTCTCCCCCCTTAAGTACCCCTTCCCGGGTCGTAAGAACTAACTCTGCACGCACCTTGTCCGCTCCGTGACATTTCCAGCAGTTTTGTTCCAATAATGGTTTAATTTCAGCTTTCCAAAATCCAATATCTGCCTGCAATGAACAAACTTCATACATAGAAAAAATCAATATGCCTATGCGAAGAAGTCTGTTAATGAGGGCGTTCATTTATCTAAATTATTTTAGTATTGGGCTTTCAATTTGCAAGTTAGGCAACCTTACGGAATTGATTTCCTAAAGCTTGGGAAATTTTATCTGTAGCCGTCATTACCTTTTGAGCTGTTTCTGAAAGATTTTTTTTGGGCAACCGGCTCGTGGGTGCGACTAACCAGACGGAACCTATAAGGGAGGCATTTTTACCAAGTACTGGTGCCCCGACGCAGACTTGACCCTTAAATTCCTCCTCGTAATCGACAGCAAATCCGTTTTGCACTGCGAATAACACTTCCTTTTCTAAATTTTCTTTCGTAACGATTGTATTGGCAGTCAGTCTTTTTAAATTCAATGAATTAATTATATTTGATCTTTTCTTTGGTTCAAGATGAGCAAGAAAAACTTTACCAGGTGCTGCTGTATGGAGAGAAAAACGCAGCCCAGTGGATATTCTGAAGCTAAATGGATGCAATCCCTCGCATTGCTCGAGTACCACTCCTTCATTCCCTACCAGTACCCCGGCAAGCACAGTTTCTTGAGTATCATCACGTAGGTCTCTCATAAAGGGTAGGGCAGTTTCAATAAATGCTGGTTCTCCGGCAACAGGAGTTGATAATGTGAGAAATTTTTCAGACAGTACAAAGACGGATCCTCCTGACTGTTTTCTAACAAAACTTCTCCGTTCCAATGTCATCATAATCCGATAAACACTGTTAATTGGATATTTCAACTGGTTTGAAATTTCATTTACCGATAATCCCTCTGGTTGCCGGTTCAATAACTCAATTATAGAAAGTGCCCTGTCTAACCCTGGCACATTATATTTAGGATCATCTGACGAAATCATTTTTGATATATAAACTATAATTCAAATATCAAAAAGCTAAAAGATTGGGACAAATTTCTTTGGTTCATACCAAAACGACATACCGCTTAGAAACTTCGTCGTTTCTCTGTTGCTAAATCAATTCATGTTTGACCTAATCAATGAGGTTTAACATAAACTGACCAAAATTTTTTGCTTAATTTTTGTGATGTCTAAATGAGTGAAATAGAACTAAAACTTTATGAGTTTACGGGCTGCTAAATTATTAAGTCGGTGAGCAACTTCAATTACGCCATCTGTTACACATTTATTGTAAGTTCTGCCGTCAGTGGTATCAACACCATGTCCTTTGACGGCTTTACGAAGTGGTGCAAGTGCTGGGTCTTGATGATGAAAAAGTTCTACGAAGACATGCTTTAATTTACCTGTGGGAGCATAGGCAGCAAGTAAGGCACCAATCCATCCGTCATCGGTGGATAGACAACCACGGGTCGTTTTGGCGGAAGCATGGAAGATTCCTAAGGCGTCTGCTTTTGCCAATTCTTTGATTACTTTTTCGTTTTCAGTCACCGACAGGTCAGAATCCCCACAGTGTGCTGCATCGATCATCAATTTAAAAAATTTCTGTTTAATCTTTTTATTTATTCCAATTACAACCTTGGCTGCCTTGGCTGCATTTGTGAAATTTTGGAATTCTACACCTCGCAAAAATTCAAGATGCCAAGCAACAACCGAGCTTTTTTCCAATCCTGACTCCTTATAGCAACGGGCGTGGACATTGATCACCTGTTTAACTGCATTCTCAAAAGCTTTACCCTTGAGTTTTTTCCCGGATAACCATTCTTCGAATGAAGTGGATGACACATGTTTAACTTTATACTTTTTAGCGACAGCAAGACCTGAATTAAGCATTTCCACAACCGCATCCTCATCCTTAGGGTTCAAAGGGTTGGCTCCACCTACCATCATGATCAGGTGAACTTGAAGTTTTAATGCCCGTAAACCTTTAAACATATCATCCAAATCCTTACTGTCCGTCCCGGGAAAAAGTGTCACCTGAACATTGTTTAACTTTACCGGCGAAGTACGGCAGAGCAGGCGCATGCCGGACACGATTTTCAAATCACCAGAATTTGTACGCGGTAATTTCCCTGATTCGTTGGGAGCAAGAGCACCAACAAACATTAGGTGGGTGGGAACGACACCGATTTCTACTCTAGATTTATTCTTAATATGGATTGCCATGGTAAAATGGGATGTAAGTTAAATAGAAATATGATTCATTTAGAATTTTATTAGATAATCAAGTAAATTGTCTGAAAGTGAAATTTAGTGGCGACTTTTATTTCTCTTTGTCTTTCATTTTTTAAATGAATTACAAGGTACTAAAAGTTCTTTTTATTTGGCTCTCTTTGTTTGGCTTCATTCTGAATACGGATTCAAAAGAAGATGAAAGGCCCAATATAGTGGTTATTCTTTGTGACGATTTAGGCTATGGCGATTTAGCCTGTTATGGACATCCCAAGATAAAAACACCCTACCTAGATAAAATGGCAAAAGATGGTATCCGGTTTACCGATTTTTATTCCACGGCTCCTGTTTGTTCGCCATCCCGCGTAGGTCTTTTAACGGGTAGGAGTCCAAATCGTGCAGGTGTTTACGACTGGATCCCTAGTGGAAGAGATGTTCACATGCGTAAATCAGAGGTGACCATTCCTCAACTTTTGAAAAAAGCCGGATATTCAACCTGTATGAGCGGGAAGTGGCACTGCAACGGTAAGTTTAATTCACAATGGCAACCTCAACCAAGTGATGCCGGTTTTGATCATTGGTTTGGAACTCAGAACAATGCAAGTCCATCCCATGAGAATCCCCAAAATTTTGTACGAAATGGTAAGCCTCTAGGAGAATTAAAAGGGTATAGTTGTCAACTGGTGATAGATGAAGCTCTGAATTGGCTGGGAGAGCGACAGAAAAAAAACAAGGAACAACCCTTTTTTATGTTCATTGCTTTTCATGAGCCGCACGAGCCGGTGGCTTCTCCCAAAAATATGGTGGATCAATATGATGGGGTTGCGAGAAATCATGATGAAGCCCAGTACTTTGCCAATGTCACAAACTTGGACGCGGCGGTAGGTAAATTGCTGAAGACTCTAAAAGAAATGAAATTGGACCAAAACACATTGGTTGTTTTTACATCGGATAATGGACCTGAGACTTTGCTACGATATGGACCTCGCTCGGGTAGATCCTTCGGGGTAGCCGATCCTCTTCGGGGAATGAAACTCTGGACGACGGAGGCCGGCTTTCGAGTGGCAGGCATAATGCATTGGCCTACACGGATAAAGCCAGGCCAAATTAGTGGTGAAACAATCTCGGCATTGGACTTTCTTCCAACATTTTGTGATTTGGCAGATGCAAAAGTTCCTGTGACTTTGAAATTGGACGGAACCAATTTTCTCCCCGCACTGGAGGGTGGGGGAGTGAAACGAGAGAAGCCTTTGTTGTGGGTTTATTATAGTGCTCTAAATGAACGCCGTGTAGCTATGCGAGATGGCAAGTGGAAGGTCCTAGCCAAGATGAATTTTCCAAAGACCAAAACAATCAACCAGAAAAATGTGCTACAAGCCAAAGGAGCCACTTTGTCTGATTTTCAGATGTTTGACCTCTCACAGGATATTGATGAGAGCAATAATCTTACGGAAACCAAACCATCCAAATTTAAAGAGCTAAAAAATACCATCGAATTACAATACCGAGAGTTGGTGAATGATTCCCATGTCTGGAAATAAAGATAAAATTATTTTTGATAAACTATTAATTTATTATGAAAGATGGCTTATTTTCTAGAAAGTTAAATTTTCCAGATTTTTATATATTTTTCTCTCTTTGGTTTCCTCTTTTAGGAAATGATCAAAATAAACCCAACATCCTTTTAATTCTTGCGGATGATTTAGGATATGGTGATGTCCAGTGCTATAACCCAGAGTCGAATATACCCACTCCACATTGTAACCGTTTGGCCAAAGAAGGAATGCTTTTTACCGATGCCCATAGTCCATCTACGGTATGTACTCCCACCCGTTACAGTATTCTGACCGGCAGGATGGCTTTTCGTTTAAATTATAAAGGAGTATTTACTGGTGTTGGTGGACCATGTTTAATTACTCCCGGTCGATTGACTTTATCTGAAATGCTTCGGCAAAAAGGATATAAAACCGCGATGTTTGGAAAATGGCACATTGGGATAACTGCTTACGATAAGGCGGGAAAACCGATACATAAGAACGGATTAGAGGCAGTTAAAAGGATCGATTATTCACGATCTTTGCATGGAGGCCCAATTGACCATGGATTTGATCATTTCTTTGGTACCATTTCCTGTCCAACTACAGACTGGCTTTATGCTTATGTCGATGGCGATCGTATACCGGTACCACCCACTCAAATCATCGACCGCGGACCCTTGCCTAAGCACCCATATTCCCGTGATAATCGCCCGGGAATGATTGCTCCGAATTTTGATGTTGAGGAGGTGGATATGGTGTTTCTTGAAAAGAGCCTCGAATTTCTTGATCGCCACCAAAGACAAAAACCAGAAACCCCCTTTTTTCTTTTTCACTCCCTGCAGGCCGTTCATTTGCCCTCTTTTCCGGGAAAGGATTTTAAGGGTAAGACACATGCTGGTCCGCACGGCGACTTTATTTTTCAATTCGATCATGTGGTCGGTGCCTTGCTTGCCAAGTTGGATGAATTAAAGATTGCGGATAACACACTTGTCATTGTCACGAGTGATAATGGTCCCGAAGTACCTACTGTGATCAACATGAGGAAAACATATAATCATGATGGTGCCCATCCTTGGCGCGGAGTGAAGCGTGATAACTGGGAAGGGGGTCACCGGGTTCCATTTTTTGTTCGTTGGCCAAAACGAGTAAAGGCAGGCAGTGTTTCCGAACAGATTATTTGCCAGACGGATTTAATCGCTACTTTTGCAAATCTTACAGGTTATAAGCTTAAAAATAATGAAGGAGAAGATAGCTTCGATTTCTCCTCTGTGCTCTTGAGGAATGAAAAATCTCCAGTTCGACCTTTTATTTTGCATCAAACGATTAATCTTTCTCTTGCTATCCGTAAGGGGAATTGGAAGTTTTTGAATCACAAGGGATCGGGAGGAAGTAATTACAACCGAGATGGAGAGTGGGGTTTAAAGCAATATGCTCTTACTGAGAATGAGCCCGATGCTGATGGTCAACTCTACAATTTAAAAAATGACCCAAGAGAAACCAAGAATCTTTATTTTAAGGAAGAAAATATTCGAAAAGAGTTAAATACTATTCTTGATAAGTTGGTAAGTTCTGGCAGAAGTGCTCCCAGCAGAGACTAAATTAATCATCGAGCAGACGGAATACGCTCTGACTTAATTAGATTAGCAACATGATAGCTTGGGTCGTCAGGCAGTATCATTATGTCTACCATACTTCCCGCTTTTTTAAGTAAATTTCGACAGTTTTTACTTATATGTTGTAACTTAACAGTTTTTCCAACTGCCTGATAACGGGCTCCCAATTTGTGGATTGCTTCCAGACCGGAATGGTCCCATACACGTGAATCCATCATATCGACTATCACTTCATTTGGATCTTCTGAAGGATTGAATCCCTGATTAAAGTCCGTAATTGAACCAAAAAATAAAGGACCGTGCAGATAGTAAACCTTAGTTCCGTCCTTTTTAATTTCTGAATTTCTGTGAATATGCTGAGCTGATTTCCATGCAAATCCAAGAGCCGAAACAATTACTCCGCTAATGACTGCAAGAGCAAGATTATGAGTAATTACAGTTACTCCAGAAACCATTATAATTACGAATGCATCCGTTTTGGGAATTTTTTTAGTATTCGAAGACTTGACCATTCAAAAGTTCCAACGACTACCATAAACATAACTCCTGTTAGTGCAGCTAGTGGTATCCTCTCAATTAAAGGGCTAGCAAACAAAATAAAGCATAGTAAAAAAGTTCCTGCGGCGATCCCCGAGAGTCTTCCTCGACCACCTGATCTTATATTAATGATACTCTGTCCAATCATTGCACAACCACCCATACCGCCAAAAAATCCGGTAATTACATTGGCTGTTCCTTGACCCAGACATTCTCTTGTACTGTTTCCACGAGTCTCGGTAAGTTCATCAATTAAAGTGAGAGTCATTAAAGACTCAATTAGACCTACTGCAGCAAGGATACATGCAAACGGTAAAATGAAAGTCAGCGTATCCCAATTTAAGGGAATTGTGAAGGATACAAGACTCGGTAGTTCACCGCCAATTGATGCCATATCACGAACCACTAGGGTATCCAAATTTGACCAAAGTAGAATCCTAGACGATATGATTGAATGTCACAAGCAGATCTTTTTATTTTAGAAATGGATCATATTAATTTGTATTTTCCATTCGACATTCAGTCATTCGTGGGCACGTTGATATCTCAATGATTTCATCTATTATTACTCATCCTGGAGGAGCTCATAAGGACGATTTTCTTGCTTGTGCTGTATTATTAAAAAATAATCCTGTTTCAATTTTCAGGCGAGAGCCTTCCATCGAAGATCTTCAGAATCATAAGATCGCAGTGTTGGATGTAGGTGGAGAGTATGACTATAAAAGCTTAAACTTTGATCATCATCAATTTCCAAGAGAGCACGAACCCGTTTGTTCCTTATCTTTGGTGCTAAAGCATCTGGGAATCTATGAAGACGCTCGTGAATTCTGTCCATGGCTGGAAGTTGCGGAGTGGTTCGATTGCCGTGGGCCGAATGATACTGCTGAATGGCTGAACATAGATAGGGAAACATTAGGTAAATTAAATTCTCCATTGGACATAACTATATTAAAAAGTTTCGCAGATCGAAGTGAGCATCATCCGGGAGAGCCGATCTGGGAAGTCATGAAAATGATCGGAACGGATTTGGTCGATTTTATCACCAGTCTCAGGTCGCGGCTTAATTTGGTTTCGCAATACACTGAAGTATGGGAAGAAAAAAATAGAGACGAAACATTTAAGGTTCTTTTTCTGCCTAGAGTTGACGATTTGCCCGAAGATGCATCAGGCGTTTTAGGATATCAGGTAAAAGAACTTGGGTTGGAGGAGGAAATTATTGCAGTAATATCCCCTGACAGTCGGGGGCCAGGTTATGGAATGAGAAGATACAATGACAATCAAACAATCGACTTTAGCAAAATTGATTCAGAGCTCGATGTGCATTTTGCACATGCACGAGGATTCATTGCCAAGACTTCAACTACTGAAACCGAACGACTGAAGTTTTTATTGAAAAAAGCTCTTGTTGAGTAATTCATGGGCTATTTGATTTCCGATGAATTCTTTTACTTTTGTTATTTCTTTACTACTCAAGATAATTTTTATTCAGCCTGTTTTTTCCGAATCTGAATATAATAAGGTTGAAAATCAGTTGGTTCCGCCATCATTAGTCTGGCATAGGGCATATAGTGGAAGTGGAGAAGAGAGTCATCCGCATTATGTTATTCAAACAAACGATCTAGGATTTTTGATGGTGGGGGAAACTGGATTTGTCGAAGAAAGAAATGCCCGCATTTTTTTAGTTAAAACTGATAAAAATGGTCATTTGTTATGGCAAAAGGAGTTTGGAAAGCCGGGTTATAATTTAGGAAATTGTGTTTTGGAGTTGAGGGATGGAAATTACTTGGTTGCAGGTAGTATAAACTTTAATGCAGCATTAATTAAGGTAGATGCAAACTCGGGTAAAATTATTTGGACCCGCACATGGAATTTTGGCACGGAGGACGCATTTGAAAGTATTATTCAATCCGAGGATGAAGATATTTTGGCAACCGGATATAAAGACGGATTAGCGGAAGGGACCTTTCTGAATTGGGGTAAGGGTATACTTTTAAAAATAGATCCAGATGGACAGGAAAAGTGGAAAAAAGATATATCTGCATATACATCATCAGGATACCGGATTAAAAAAACAGCAAAGAATTATCTGTTGTTATGTCATCCAAGAAACGAAGAGTCGCTCGATCATAATTTACTCAAAATTGAACCCAACGGAAAAATTCTCTGGTCAAAGTCTTTGAATACGATTTACTGGGGACTGGACTCATTATCGAACGGAATCAGTGTCCTTGCGGGTCATACTCGTAAAAGTACCCTGAGTAATAACTGGGATATCGAATTGAGCTCGGTTAATGAAAATGGAGATCTGATTTGGACCCGTTTTTTTGGACAGCCTCGAGGGTATGATGGTAGATGGATACATGATGAAGTGTGGGGAGTATATGCGACCCCGGATGGTGGATGGTTGGCAGTTGCCGGTACCGGGGATGAGACAAGGAGATATGAAAAAAAGGGTCACCCTACGGGGCCATCGGGGGAATGGAAAATTTATCTTATCAAAGTCGATTCAAATGGGAAGTCTGAATGGGAGGGGCTTTACGGTCAGAAAGGAATGGATTGGGCTGGTGAAGATCTATGTGTGACTGCTGACGGGGGCATCTTAATTGCAAATGATTGTGGGGCATTCGGATTTACTAAAATCAAAAAATTTTAATACCTTAAAAGAATAGAATTTAAAACGGATACAATCAACTTGCATAAGAAAATTTTTTTCAGACTTTATATTCTATTACATAGTCGAATTCTAAATATTCGTATGAAAAAACTCCTATATCTTTCCTTATCCTTACCATTTTTTGCAATAGCTGAATTAAAATTTGAAGCCCAACTGCTCCATAAGGATAATATTGAATCCTTAGCGGTTGGGGATGTGGATATGGATGGGGATCTTGATGTTGTTGCTGGAGAAAGATACTACCTGAACCCTGACTGGATGCCTATAAAATTTGGAAGTATCGAACCTTTTGGAAAAGATTACATGAAGGACAACGGCGACTATTTATACGATGTAGATGGAGATGGGGATTTGGATGTAATTGCCGGTCAATTTACATTATCTGTTGTTTTATGGTTTGAAAACCCAGGCAAGGAAGGACTCTTGACGAAGGATTTGTGGCTTAAGCATGAATTGGCGGAGACTGGCTACAAGCATAATGAAATCATTTTTTTTCGGGATATGGATGGCGATAGTATACCCGAATAAATTGCCAACAGCTGGAACAATAAAAACCCTATGTTGATCTGGAAATTTAAGGGAAAGAAAGGATCGGAAGGGATGACAGACATGTGGTCTCAGAATCC
>NZKY01000027.1 GCA_002694035.1 Opitutia bacterium | reverse complement strand
ACCCCAGAGGAGAAGAAAATTGATCATAGCTAAATCCAGAAAGAGAGGGATTAAGCTCGATGTATACGGGGAAATTCACAAGTTTAGAACTTCCACTGTAGCTTGGGAAATTGACCGAGGTGGAATATTTCCATCCACTAAAATCTGTAACCACAAATTGAATATCTTTGGCAAAAGTACCCGATTGATTACTGGTCTCAAGTCGACTTATAAAAGAGCCACTTGCAGTGGGAACTCCCGAAATTATTCCAGTCGTTGAATTAATATCAAGCCCTAGTGGGAGTCCTGAGGATAAGTAATTCAGGGAAGTCCGATTGGTCAAAACTGGAAGTTCAAAATATTCACCAACTTTTATGGAATAACTATTCTCAAGCAAAATCTCTGGTCTATTTTCGAACTTGGGTATCTCGTTTCTGTAGGGATGAGAAATTGGCAAATTCTCGTGCAATCCCCATTTATGAGCAAGATAGCCCTGNATCTTAAAAAGATTCTCGTCNGAGAGTGAATTATCAAAAAGAATGATCTCAGCAATCTCAACCGCTCCGAGGCCAACAATCCCGTCTTGATCACGCCCAGCAATCACAAGATCGCTTGTGGTATCAGGTATAGAATTACGGTCATCAATATTGTATTCAAGATTTCCGTCAGCCCACTGTGCCCGTTTTAAGGAGGTCTTTCTCATGGACCAAACTCTTGAAGTTCCGTTTATTGCTGTTCCACCCCTTTGTCCNTCATTACCTGTTGTTCCCCGAACTGTAAAAGTAGCAAAATCAGTGTTATCTTTCCTAAATTGCCAGCCAACATTATTTTCTCCTCTTTTAGATATAATCGAATCCCAGTCCCCCAAGATATCCCCCTTTGCAACCACAAATAAACTCATATCCTCTCCAACATTTAGATCAGATGAATGTGGGATTCGAAGATAATTATTTACCCCGTCAAANTTGAGGACCGAGAGAGAATTCAAGCCATTGACGAGGAGACGCGGACCATTGCCATTCTCAGCATGCCTACCTCCACCTGAACGATCTCTCCATTGATCAACCGTACCCCCAAATGGTTCATTTGATAAGTTCCCGTCCCCGTTTACATCGGAAGCATCCAACCATAAAAGTAAGCCCTCGTCCTTGAGAGAGTCAGAGTTAAATTCAAATGATCCAGTTGAGAAAGATGATACATCACTTAGTAAACTTGGACCAGCTACATTTTTGGCAAAAATTCTGTAAAAGTAAGTTTTTCCGGTTTCNAGTCCATTTAGAAGAGCAGAAAATTCGCCAAGCGGAAGTNCACCCAAAGTCAGTTTATTATCCCAACTGTTATCTGAAGAGGAATTTACATCGGTTGTTTGTCCAGCATCCTCATCTCCCCAAAAAATCGAAACCTCAGGATCTTGCCCACCAATAATCNACTCACTTAAAAGATCACCTTTAAAAATTGAATTAACTTCACCNATGGAAATTGCCCGATCATAAACCCGAATATCATCCATCATACCATCAAAATATTCATCCGAACCCCAAGCACTTCGACCAATAAAGTGATTAGTTCGAGTTGTAGAGACAGGTAAATGGCCNGAACCTGAAGCTCTCAGTTCACCATTCCGGTATATTTTCATGACCCCAGAATTATCGACGGAACAAACTACATGTTGCCATTCGTTGAGAGTCCAAAAATTGTTCGTGATTAAGGCTTGTGCTGTTGCACCTCTACGGATGGACCATTCGACCTCACTTGATTTCCAACGGTTGGATAGAAGTAAATTTTGATTATTTTCTCCATTCCCGAAATCAAAAACCCGCTGGTATATGCCAAGATCATTTTTGTAAACCCANGCAGAAAAAGAACAATCTCCTTCAATTCTAAAAGAATCCGCCTTTATGTAAGATAGCGAACTTCCATCAAATCGGAGGGCCTTTTTCCATTGCCCACCTAAACCTTCAACCCATGAAACCCCGTCAAAAATTTCCGCCGCACCAGTTAGTCCGGTTGAATCATATGCAGATCGACCAGAGCCTTCATCAAATCTCCAATGAGCAATAAGCTTATCGGAAACCAAGGGTTTTGCGAGAAACTCTGCCTGGACAACCCCACCATTGCTTAAGACANCCCCTCTTACAAAAGCGGAGGTTGGAGTAATTTGGTTAGCTGAAAGACTNGAAACCTGAGGCTTATCAACCATTCGTACGAGTCCATAATTATCTGACCAGTCGCTGTAAGTGCCACCTTTTGCAAGAACTCGGTAATAGATTGAATCCCCGGGGTTAAAACCTGAAATGGTTAAATTACCTTCACCTGTGCCTCTAACTCCAAGGCTTTGATTATTCTCCCANAGGCCAATATTTTCTCCACGATCCACGAATCCCCAATACATGATGATTTCAGGTTGAGATTCATCAAAAGAAACCAAGTCAAAATTTATAGATGCNTTATTTTCAGTTATATCAGTGGGTGGTCTAACTTCCACAATAGGTGGAACTGGATCATTTCCAGTAGTAAAACTTTGCACGGAACCTTTTTCAGCAAGAATCTCAATTTCAGTAGAGGATAATTCAGTTTCGAATAATTGAACATTTTGCATAAGTCCCTTGAATTCTCCCCAACGATCGACATTCGGCCGGGCAATCCCCAAAGTAAGAGGGGAATTACCACTATCGTCCAACCTTCCATTGTATTGTGTCCAGGTGGTTATTTTATTACCGTCAACATACAAACTTAATTCAGTTCCATAAACCACTGCGAGATGGTGCCATTGATTATTGGTAATTCCTGCTTCTACTGAAACCGATGAATCTAATTCTCCGGCCAAACCGGAATCAATGTAAATTTCCACTGTGGATCCTTGGGTACCAATTTCTAAATTATCATTTGAACTAGCACTGGATTGGGCGATTAGTACATTGTCAATTCCATGATTTGTAGACCGATCAGTTAAGTCTTCTTCCCTTTTGAACCATACCGAAAGAGTAAACCGGAGAGGTGAATCCATATCGTCCAAATCTCCAAAGGAAATAAAATCATCTTCTCCATCAAAACGAATCACATTTCCTCTTTCAGTATCTACAAATANAGAAGTGTTCCCCCCGGTAGTACCCGGAGCTATTCCATTCATCTCGGCTACTCCTCCTCCGGTAATAGATTGGAGTGGCCANTCATATTTAGGCTTTGTAGAGAGAGCATCTCCCATGGAAATTCCAGCGGAATTAGATGCCCANGANTTGTANTAATAAGTAGTACCTTTGTTCAAACCACTGAGCAAATAGGAAACCTCTCCGTTTTGANTGATNATCTGTTGTGTAGTATTACTGTCCAGAGCCAACGAGTTAGTTCCATACTCGAAGGAAACCTGAGTGTTCTCTCCGCCAATATTATATAAATAGCCACGCAACTGAGCTGAGGTCGAACCTACTTGTAGAGGAGGNAAAGTTTGAATTTCAGGAGGAATAGCCTGTATATTTAGAGTGAAGTTTTGATCTGATGTACCCCATTGATTGGAACTGAGTACATTGATATTGAAACTTCCTGCCACATTTGGAACCCCATTCAGGATTAGGGACTGTTCTCCGACAGGAGCCCCGCTTAAAAAAGGATGAGTGGAAGGCAACAAATTTTGTAGATTCCATTTATGTGCTAAATAACCCTCTAATTTCTCTCTCTCAAGTGCTTCGATATTTCGTGGAATCAAAATTAAGTCACCAATTAATAAAGACGAATTTCCATTAATTTTATCAAATAATATATTGGGGTGCCAATTCCCCGATGAACTTGTTCCGATCGAATTCCCATTAACTCTAAGCTCGTAACCATAACGATCAAAAGTCCAGCCCACTAGAGAAAGTATGTTGGATGGGCTTGAGGAAACAATGCTTGGATTATTATCATTCCATCTGCGAAGTGCCCAATTTCCATTATGTAATTCGCGCCATCCCTCAAAAGAGAAAATCTCCCTGTTTGCGGAAGAAATACCATTTTCACGACCCACCATNATGATATTCATTGGCATGGAAACCGCACTGCTAACTTGAAGCGAAGTTCCGTAGGGTAATGAAACGAGTGATTTTCCAGTTTGAGGTTCAGGAATACTTCGTGGTGATGAACCGTAAGAATTTGCCACCGCATTTCTTTGACTACCAGAAAAATCATTCCATGATGAAATCCTGCTCCGATCAACATTTGTGTACAAATCAGAACTGAAATCACCGTTTCCGTTGTTATAAAGTAAAAGTACTTCGGAAGAATTTAATTCACGACTAAAAATTCTTAGGTCATCAATACTTCCATTAAAATCTCCGGTCTGATCGGAATAAGGCCTAGCCAAGCCCAACGAAATTGGAGAATCCAAGGATGAATCCAATGGGCCACTGGCGGAACTAGTCATAGACAAATTCCCATCCACATATAGTTTAGCCCCATTTCCATAAACAAATACCAAGTGGTGCCATATTCCATTGGTGACACCAGCCAATGAGGTCACTAAAGACTGATCTGGTCCATTGTCCAAATAAACATGAACTTCTGACCCTGCAGTTCCAATTTCAAGATTATCATTTGTGGCGGCACTTGACTGAGCAAATAAAACATTTGAAATATTATTATTGGTGGGGGTTGATTGATTATCTTCCAACCTTTTAAACCACATTGAAATGGAAAAGGATTGAGGGGAGTCCATAAATTCAACTTTGGGTAAAACAACCGCATCATTATCACCATCAAAACTTATGGAGCCGCCAAACTTCCCAGAACTTCTAAAAGTATCTCCTATAACATTCCCATGCAGGCCCCCTCCAGATTCATCGAAGATGATGGATTCATTATTTTCATCGAATGAATAAGCTAAGAGTTGATCAGATACCGCAACTGTATCATTTCTTTCAAAAGAAAGATCATTAAAATAAGTTAAGCTATAATTATGATCAGTCCTGTACCAAGCATGAATACCAGGAATATCGGTTGGTACAAAAGGCACCCGATTTGACAATCCATCAGGAATTCCGCTTACCACATAATTTAATCCATTATTTTGACCGAGATCTAAATTTAAGACCTCCGATCCATAGGATAAAAGAGGGGGCGTTATAACTGGCAGGGCAGGAGTTGTGATTATTGAGAGAGAACCTGAAGATCCGTCAAAAGCATCGGTGGATGGGGCTGAATAAGTAACAAGGGCGGGATCGCCTTTGAATAAATGATAAACATCTTCACTCCCCAAAGGNATATTGTAAAAACGGATCTCATCTAATTTACCNAGAAAGTATTGCGAATTTGAAAATATATTCTGCGGATCTACTCCGATATTCAAAGGTGCTGTGAGGTCTTTGATTAAATTATCAAGTATCTTCCTCTCAAACCTTTGATTATTTGAAAAGAAGCTACCATTTACATAAGTTCTCGCAACCCCACCGATGCCACCGTTTGAACATACGACATGATGCCATTCTCCCCAGCTATTCAGATTAAAATTATTAATCCCCTCATTTACATTATCACCCTCTCCAAAACGATGATGAATAAAGGGCCGGTTGGGATGATTTGAATCACCGAGCCAAATTGCATAATTCCTTCCACTACGCCCAAAAACACCAGTCCAATATTCGTCATTTCTTTCCGGATTAATCCAAAAAGAAACTGAGTATTGATCGAGGTGAAGGGCAGGGGAGTTATTCACCACGATTCGATCATTAATACCATCAAAGAGAAATGCATTTCCTTTGACACCAGGAACACGAAGTGGATTTCCAGTAACATTACCATCCAATAATGAATTGCCTGTACTATTGAGTGCGACTGAAGAGGACTGATTATCATCCAGATTCCAATGCCCAACAAGTTCAGATTGCTTGTAATCAGAAAAAACCTGAGATTTATTCTGACCCCCATTCAGCAATACCAAGCCCTGAGTCACCGAACCTGGGGCAAGGAGGGAGATTCGACCGCCTCCTCCTGCTCCTGCAAGGGAAGATGCACCCAACGCATCTCCTCCTCGTGCATCCAAAACACCTCTATTATTAATTGAAGTAGCTTCAATACGGATAGCTCCACCTGAGCCACCAGCNCCGGAAGCNTCCGAGTCAGATTGTCCAGCCCCTCCTCGAACAGATATTATACCATTAGACCCCAAATCAAATGATCCGTTGACCTTAAAACTGATTGCACCTCCTCCACCTCCGGAATTACCCGATCCGACTATGGAATGTCCACCTCCTGAACCACCCAGCAAATGGGTTATGGAATCATCTCCATAAGTGACTCCTGGAACACCACCGTTTAATCCACCGGTACCCATACCACCATAACTTCCACCACCATTTGATTTTCCAATNTCATACCCAAATCCTCCCCCGGGGCCTTGCCCATTCAAGGCAGGGTGAATATTTGAAAAACCATCCGAGTTTCGGATTCCTCGACCAGACTGCCAGCCACCAGGTCCTGAATTTCCGGAATAAACCCCGGATATCCCTGATTCACCATCGAGAGAAAATTCTGTATCTATGGTGGCATTGCCATCAATTTTAATTTCAAGTGCATTTGCACCTTTAACTATTACACTTACACCACTCCCAAGGTTAAAATTTAAAAAGCTGAATTCACAAACTCCATAGCCATATCGTTGACCAATCACATCCACATAACTTGCTCGTACCAATCCCGTACCTTTTAAGCCAGATGAATGACTCCAACTTCCAGATGTATCAAATACAAGGGTGCCATTTGTAAGATTCAAGTCTACTGGGGAGACAAGACTTCTTCNGCTTTCAAAAATACTCCCTGATAGACCTGCATANGCATCTCCNTTAGCGCGTCCACCATTCACATTGACTTCCCCCCTCACAATGGTTCCATCAGAAAGAAAGGCAATTCGACCACCTCCCCCGGCACCTCCAGCATTAGAGAAAAATCGGGCCCCAGGCTCTCGAAAGTCAGCACCAGAAGAATCTCCACCCTTTGCCTCGAGGACTCCGTTATTTATGACACTTGACCCAACTAAGCGAATAGCTCCGCCCGAACCGGCACCACCAGAATAGTAGGCACCCTGCCCAGGGTTCACAAAGACGGTCCCACCATTCATTGAAACCAGCACACCCGAATCTATGACCAAGGAACCATTCGCTTCTAGTTCAAGAGCACCACCTCCTGCTGCAGCTTCACCAAAATTACCCATTCCGCCTCCTGAGCCCCCCATTAATAAATTCAGACCGCCGGATCCATAGGTACTTCCAGCCGGACCCGAAGCACCCGGACCACCTTCTCCGGCAAAAGAACCACCTCCGCCACTCAATCCTCCGGCACCAGAACTCCCTAAGCTCATACCCTTACCAGGACCTTGGGCACCACTAAATCCTCCAAGTGAACCCTTTCCAAGTCGGAGACCCTTTACTGGATCATCCCCGTAGTATGAATCGTAACCATCTTGTAGTGTCCCTTGCGAAATATGACCTGAGGTAAGGGCTTGCGACCCGATGAGGTTTTTGCTGACGCGGATGCTCTTATCACTCTTGATGGAAAGAGCATTTACACCCTCTAAAATAACCCGATCCAAATTTGGCCCCAAATAAAAATCATCTGCAAAATGGAAAATAGATTTTCCCAAAATCCANGAGCTGCCATCAGGAGCAATATAATTCACCAGGCTTATATTTGCGTCTTTTACTTTTACTTCACCTGAGCCATTTTTATCCCAGTATATTCCCGCTCCATTTCCATCCTCGTTTAGCCCTGTATTGAATCGTAAAGTTCCTTGATCGTAGTAAAGGGTTGAAAACGAACCGAGATTTGACCACGAGGAATGAACCCCGTTGTTCGATTCAAATCGATAGTAATAAGTTTCTCCACTGTTTAGACCAGATAAAGCTGCTGAGATAACACCTTGATTATGATTCGCACCAAGACTTTTCGAAAAATTCCAATTTACAATTGTCTCATTTCCATCTGTCTGGCCGTAATACAAAGTTACCGAATTAGAAGCACCTCCCGTACTGACCAAAACACCATCAATCAATGCATTCCGTCCATCAACACTCTTCACAGTGCCAGCCGTAATTATTGGATTGGTAGGGGTTGCGAGAGAGTTGATCAATAATGTTGAATTTGCATCACCCGCTGAGTTTGAAGCAAAAACAGTAAAATTCTGATCTCCCAACCAATCAGGATTACCACTGATAACTCCGGTAGCAGAATTGATGGTTAGAGAAGCAGATCCAACTAATGAATAAGAAGTGGCAGGCGGTTGTGTCCTCACCTGAAATGAAAATGGCTGTCCATTAACAGCAGTTAAATTCAAATCGGATGTAAAAGCAGGTGAAGTTAAATAGGACAGATCATAATCAAGAAAAGAAGAGGATGCTTTCTGGTTATTGTATGAGTATTGAAACCATGCATCGCTAAATGAATTGGATGAAATCCTAACCTCATCAATACTCCCTGACCAATGAGATTGAGATGAACTATTGTAAGAAGAACCTATCTTTAATGCAGAACCAAGCACCGTGTTAAAAGTGCCACTATTTGAAGATGCAGGAGCGTCAACGACACGCCCATCCACATAAATTTTGGTGGAATTCAAATCATTTGAAAGACCATTGTAAGAGAATGCGACATGGTGCCATTGGTTATCATTAAGACTAGAAATACCCTGCTCGTAAAAAGATGCATTCGTTTCGATTCTTGGACCAGTTGAATTCCATGCGAGATCCCAGTGATTACTCGCACTCCCCCAACCAAGTAAACCACCCGAAAGATCAGAACTTTTCATCCACATCGAAACAGAACGGGGATTATTTCCAGAAATACCCAAGTATGAGTTGATAGACAGATCATCATCTAAACCATCCAATTGTCCACCTGTTCCAATCAATGATGAATTATTCAGAAGCATACCAGCATTTGTGGTAGCCGTCCTTGAATTAGAGCTTGAATCAGAACCGTTTTTTAAATGCCAAACACCTTCATATTTACTCCAGACACTTCCATCTGTACGATATGAGGGAATAGATGTGTTATTATCATTCCCCCAATAAGCAAAAATAGAATCCTCTCCATTAAAATATGGAATGTTCACCCAGATCGTACTCTCCCCAGATACGTTCCATTCATCAATTTCATAGGGCAACTCATTATGGTTTTGGTCATAAAATCTTAAATCTCCACCCGCAACGGGGTCAGAAAATGAATTAAGATCAAAATCCGAATGACTAGAGTAGGATAACCTGACAAGTAATGGGAAGTTTTCGACAGCACCACCCAACCACTTTAAATTTAGATAATTTTGCAGATCAAATATCTCAGAATCTGATAAAACACGATTGTAAAGAAGAACCTCAGCAATTTGCGAATTGGAGTAGTTTTCATTTGCCTGTGAACCTCCTAAACTTAGGAATCTTGGTGTTGTATTGGAATAGCTTGAAAGATTCGAATCGAAAATTTTCACCTGATCACGCCATAATGTGGTATGCCCGTCGCCCCGGAGTGTTCCCGCGAGAAGATGCCATTCTTGATCCGCTTGACTTGACTGGGTCTCAAATGACCCCATTTTCCAATATGCTGAACTGCCGTTACCAAATCCAAAAACCCAATCAGTCCCAACGGATCCAATGATAGTACCATTACGATCGCCCGTATGCCGAGCTAGAGCAAAAATTGAATATTCAGATAGGACTGAACCAAAATCATAAGTTGAATATAATTGAGACAAACCATCAAACTGAACGACTTTTTTACCGTCTAAACTTGGTTCATAGAAAACACGCGGTGTACCACGAACACGATCCAACGAATTGCCCAAACCAGAAGAATCTTGCCATGAACCGATAATTGAACCATTTCCATCAGAAATCTTGGAAGAATCAAGCTGAAGGATTAAACCGGGTAGAGTTTTGGGTAAAGTACTTGAAGCTGCACCTACTGGTGTCAACTGAAGCCTGGCTGAAAAATCATTGGGATTATAAATTCGCAAATTGTGATTTTGAACATCTGTCCCGATCGAATTGGTAACTGAAAGTACGATTGTGGTATCACTCGCATCACTTGGAGTACCAGACAAAATTCCTGTACTCGTATTGAAATCGAGCCAGGAGGGGGCACCTGAAATCCTCAGGCTCGTTCCGTACTCAGTTTTAAAGGCAAAGGAACCTTCCACGCCAACTGCCCAATTTGAGAACGCAGGAGAGATTATTTGGGGAGAGGAAATATTGTAGGGAATTGTTACATTGGTATCTGAAAATGTTTCTCCAAAATTCAGCGTGGAAACCCCCGAACCCGTTATGGAAAGCTCCAAAGGTTGAGCACTAGTAGGATTATTTGGAATTAATTGAACTTCATAAACTCCTTTTGAAATCTGGGGAAGAAAGACCGAGGGACTGGAATTAGATGAAAGAAGATCAGAATTACGGAAAGAAGGCTCCACATCTACAGGAAAACCATCCTCAAGAAAATGAACATTGATAATTTTTGGGTTCTGCAGATCAGAATTAAAAGAGAATTCAATAGTGCGCGTATAAAAGTCGCCATATCCCTTTCCGTATAATTGCAAAACCTCTGTTGCATTCAGCTCAGTATCATAAAGTCTGAAGTCATCAATTTCCCCAACGCTAACGCTTGAATGAGTCCCGTCCGCCGGTCCCAATCGAAAGGTTTGCGAAAATGGTATTGCCTGCGAATTGGCAAAACTCGCTTCTCCATCAAAAATGCCATTCACATACGAACGAACTCGTCGATTCTCCAGATTATATGTAAAAGCCAAATGAGACCATTGATTCAGAGTAAGGTAGGCACTTGCCCAGAATTCATCTCCATTTGTACCGGGCAAAGATTGCTGATTTAGACCAGTTAGAGAAAATAATGCTCTTTGTCCATTCAGAGAAATGGAAAGGGAAGGAGCAGTATTTTCTATACTAAAGAGGTGAAAAGATGTGCTAGATGGGTTAACCCAAAAAGAGATAGTGCATGCAGTTAAATCGCGACCAATTCCATTTAAGCGTTCAAAGGACCGACTATTATTTCCATCAAAACTTACATGTGAATTTCCAAATTTACCTGAAGAGGCCCAAAGAGCAGCAGTTGTATTGCCATCGTAAGAGGAAGATGGGGATGCATCCTGTGAAGTATTCCCTGTACCCTCATTGAATTCCCACCAAACAATGAGTTGATCTTCTCTGATTCGATGGGGTCTAAATTCGATAAGTTTAGTAATTTCAGAATTTGTTGATCCATATGCACCGGTTATCGAATCCTCTTTTAATTTTAATGTAAAATTAGATTCTGAAAGAACTAGAGGCTGAAAGACCAAATCATAGGATAAATTTGAGTCCGAACTCAAATTCGAGCTTATCAAGTTCAAATTTGAAAATTCTAAATCAGTATTCGCATCAAAATCATTAATTATTTGGTTAAAGTGTACACGGACATCAATTATATCTCCAAAAGTTGGACTTTGAACATCAAATGTTAGTCTTGGTCCAATATCTCCCATTCCATTACCCCACAATTTTCTAACTTCCTCAAATGCGAGCGGTCTTCCCCAAATCCGAATATCATCAACCAATCCATCAAAATTTCTTCCTGAAGGATGATATCCGACTGAAATTAATGTCGAGCTGTTATCAAAACCTAGAGAATCAATAACTGAAAGTTCCCCATTTAAATACATGAGTGTCCGGCCTAGCACAGGATCAAAAACAGAAGTCACATGGTACCAATTACCTGGCAAGACCTGATGAGTTGACTGTGAACGGTTTGCTCCGGTCCATGCTGTCAATGAACCATAACGAATAGAGGTTGACCAATCCCATCCATCATTATCAGTGGAGAATAAAATTCTTTCGTTATCTGTACCTCCCATCACCTGATCAGGGCGAATCCATGCGGAAAAGGACATCCCGTCGGATAAACTACTTTGATCAATCCTAAAGGGGAGCTCTAAATATTGTCCGTTCAAATCAACCGCCTGTCCAAAAAGACCAGCAGTTAAGACTGGACTACCTGAAAAACCTACAGCTGTAGCATGCTGCAACCTACCGGAATAATCAGATGTTGAATTTCCAGAGAATTGATCCAATGGATACCAGGCAAGCAAATCATTTTCCACTGAAGTAATCATTCTATACTCAAATTCATAAGAAACCGATTCGCTCAAATTACTATCACTCATAACCGCTCCTTGGGGAATATTTACACGAACAATGGAAGGAGAACTCGCAGTAACATTCAGATCATAAGAATAATCAGATCCAGAATTATCGCTAAAGGAAATCAAAGATGCACCAGTAGCATTTATTTCTGATTGAAGAAGCCCAGAAATGTAAGAACTCTGGTTTCCCTCAAGAAATGATACACTATGAGAAATGTGTGATGTGATAAATGGTGAGTTTCCATTTACAAGAGGACGAATTCCCACATCCCCTGAACCATTGCCATACAAAGAGATAATTTCATCTCCCGAGAAAGCTTTTGAATAAACTCTAAAATCATCAATCTCAACTTTACTGTCCCAGCCATTCACACCATATTTCCCAATGTATAGAAGATGGTCTGCTCCATCTCCCCAATTTAAATAACCGGAAACTTCCATAGTATCCATGAGGACTGAATTACCATAAAGTTTTAATTCATTTCCGTTATAAGTTAATGCGTAGTGTTGCCATGCACCGGGCTTTGAGCGTCCTTTTACCGTTTTCCAACTACCACCCGTGTAAACTGAACCTCTGATGGTTTGATCGTCATGATACTGTAAATTAAACTGCCCGCTTCTCACTAAAGAACCTTGAGCATCTTCTAAAATTTTAGCCCATAGAGAAACTGTCATCGAAGTGCTTAAAGAGAGAGATTCTCCATTGGTTGTAACATAATCTCCGGGAATTAAAGAAAGGGATTGTCCAAATTTGCCAGGTATCCTGCCTCCGTTTATCAAATTTCCATCAATCTGACCTTCAGAAAAATCTTTAATCAAGTTCCCACTGTTCTCCTCAAAAGCGTACCAAAGAGACAAACTTTCCATTCCAGTCAACTCTGCATGATGGCTAAATGACTTGGAAACCGCTGAGGTGTTAATTGTCCCGAATATTCCAGCACCATTTTGTAGCGAGATGGTAATCCGGGAGGGATGACTATCTGGGACAAAAGAAAATATGTAACCATGAATGTCTGATGAAAAACTAGATATTGAACCACCATCAATTGAAATATCATTCTGATCAAAACCTGTAACTGGAACCTGTTGTCCAAACTGATAAAAATCAATTCTTCCTGAAATAATTGGTGCCGAATGATTCGCATCAACCGAAATTCTTGGGATCACACCTAAATCACCTATTCCGTTACCGTATAAAACGGAAACATCATTATTCGATAATACAGAGTCATAAATTCTGACTTCATCAAGAATACCTGAAAAATATTGATTATTTGAAGTATTCCATGAACCAATACGTAGGGAATTCCCCTCAATTGTCCCCTGGTCCGTGCCAGCAAAGTCAGTTCTTACCACTTCCTCATCATTCAAGTAAAGAGAATGCTGTGAACCGTTTACAACAACGGTAATTAATTGCCAGACATCCTGACGGGCAAGCGAATCGGGTGCATTCATCCTGTTTAGATTAATATCCACCGGTCCAAGATTGAATGAAAATGAACGGTTTGCTGTACCAACTGAATTTACATCATACCACAAAAGCATGGTGTAAAGACCACTTCCATTCGTGCTAAAAATCGCCGCATCCTGTGCACTGTTATCAACACCAATATTATCTATATTAATCCAAGCAGATAAGGAAAAGTTTCCATCCTTGAATAATCCCCTGAAATGAGGGATTTCAAAATAATCCCCATCACCATCTAACTTTAATCCATTTCCATAAAAACCACTTGCGAGTTGTGAGTCACCGAAAAGAAATCCATAGTTTTGACCCACTGCAACATCACGAACGATTTTTTCGCCATTCAAGTCACTCTCTTCATCAAAACGCCAACGGCTTAATAAATTCTCATTTTGGTAAACTCTTTCATTTGAAATGATTTCATAGGAATAAGCCTCGTTTCCTTTTCCTTCAGAATCAAAAACCACTCCTTCTGGTATACTTATAGTAGAATGTGTGAAGGAAGAATTAATATCCAGTGAAAGAATGTATTTATCAGCAACACTCGAATTTATATCTTTCAGGCTACCACTGCTTGTATTCCAGTCACTAATATTCAAATCGGTTACCCAAAAACGGTTACCATCTTTGCCGAATTCGGTCGTAAAAGTACGCACATCTAAATCAGCAGTCGAATTGGTTTCAATTTTGACTGAAGTTAATTGGTCACCAAAACCACCTCCATAAACTTTTGAGATTTCAAAATCTTCAAGGCTCACATTGTAAATACGAACATCATCAATGAATTCAGCAAAGGCTTCATTATTACTTGAGTTGCCAATATAATAAACATCGCTCTGATCTCTTCGATCCGCTTCACCTACAAATAAACCATTGACAAAATATCTCGTTCTTGCTCCTTTACCAACCACTGCAAAGTGGCTCCATTTATTAAAAAATAATGGATCTAAAGTGTAACCGGTTGGCCTATACCGACCAGGTGCCCATCCCACATCACCGTCAAAAAGACAAACCATTCGATCCTCCCCGCGTATGACAAAATATCGATCATAGTCATTCCCGGATAAAAGATTCTGTCCTCTGAACAAAGTTGAACGACCACCGTTAGAAGGAGGATATAAATTTTTGGCCCAAGCAGCTAACGTCCATGCGGATCCAAGATCAATCCCGTTATTATCAATTCTAACCCTTGCATTTGTTTTATCTTTTCGAAAACGGAGACCTTGCCCAAAACGACCAAAAGGAGAAACATAAGCATTATAACTCCCAGTACCCAAGCTGGCCGTTTGTCCACCTGCGGTTTGACTGACAACCGATGTGGCATTCAAACTGTCCGTATCGAATGGCCACCAGGCCACCAAATTTTCGCCATGGGTAACCGCACGGTACATTTTACGGGTTGAAATTGAGTTATTTAGTCTTCCGGCAGGAGGTACATTGGTTTGATTGTAATCATCAAAAACAGAACCGGAATTAATCCAAATATTAGAAATTATGTTATCCTGATTCAGGGTATATTGAAAGGAATAGGTTCCAATCCCTTCACGAGTAATTGAATTTGGTACAATCGCACCGTCTGAAACCCAAATATCCCCTTGAGTCTCATTGAAATCATTCACATCAACAAGCTGTCCTCCTCTGTGAAAGAAGATTTTTCCAGAATTCGGATTTCCTTCAACAACTTGATCAACCTCAAAGGATGTGGTTATGTCAAGATCTCCATAACCTGAATTATAAAGGGTATCAATATCTGTGGTGGTTAAAGATGTATTGTACACACGAAAATCATCCAATAATCCTTTAAATGTTCTATCATTCCGAGACTCCTCAGTAAATCGACCGAATTGCAAAGGAAAAACATTACCCGTTTTAATGTTTCCCCTCGATTCATTTAGCCTTCGAACTCCATTTACATAAGCCTGAACATAAGCACCCGTATATTGATGTAGAATATGAACCCATTTATTTTTGACCCCTTGAGGAATATAAATTTGCGGATCCCAACCCCAATGCTGAGAATATATTCTTCTATAATTTGCAGTATCCCACAATCCACGCATCCCCCACATCCAATGAGAATTACTCGCGCTGCTCCTTCTTCCCATTCCATAAATACCAGTTTGAGTGTCTCTATTGTTTGCCCCTCCATGGTCCTCTGCATACATCCAAAATGATATCGCTCGTGGATTATTATCCGCAACCCCCATGCTGGCAGGGAATGCATTGGTATTCACCCATGCATTTTTAGGAAAACGTAATGCATATCCAAATTTTGAAACGGTGTTATCAAAAGAAATGTTACCATCCATACTGTTGGTTATATCTCCGACATAACCATTCATGTAATCAGTGACAGTCGTCCCATTCCCCTCATCAAAAGTCCACCAGGCTACCAAGTTCTCAAGCCGCGTAACTGGACGCCCAAAACCGATTTTAAAAGAAAGGGCTTGATTGTCTGTTCGGGAAGAATCCTTTGCAATCCCCGCAGGTAATAAAACTCCAATTATGGTAGGGTCTGTAGTAGCATTAAGTTCCAGTCGAAAACTTGAATCGTTGCTTGCGTTAATATCATTTAGAACGGCATTACTTAGCGATAGTAGGCTTTGATTAAAATCAACTGTCCATGGCATACCGTAACGACTAAAATTTAAATCAACCACAACTGGATTTGAATGTGTGGAAGAAGGATAAAATGCATCCACCGCCAGATTTAAGTCTCCTTTTCGCAAATTGTAAAACGACTGATGCTCGGGTAATGTGATAGGTTTGTTAAAAATTCTGAAATCATCAATATTTCCAATAAATCGACCATCTGCAGGTGCATTTTGATTAGCCATGGCTGAAAACCATTTCATGGTAGAATTCCGCACTATTGCTCCAGCATAAACACTTGTTGAACCAATAAGATTTCCATCCAAATAAACTTCCAGTTCATCACCTGAAGAATTCGAAGAATCGTACGATAGACTGACATAGTGCCAGATACCATCCTGTACATTTGCATTTATAGTCGTTCTTGATGTCTTCCCCACACTAGCCAGATAGACTTCAACACTGGGTCCTTTCGTGCCTATTTGAATTGAACAATTTTCTTCATTTGCTAGGCTTAACATTACATTGGAAATCTGCTCAGAAGACCAAGTAAAACTTTCTTCTGTTCGACGAAACCAAAAATTTATGCTGAATTGACTGTCATCCCAACCACTGGCGGGTAAACCAAGTTCCGCATAGTCTCCAGAATTCTGAAAAGTGAGGGATGTTCCATAAATAGATGCTAAAGACCAGGATGTCCCACCGCTCAAATTCCCCAATCCACCACTAATACTATCAATAGCCTGAGTTCCTTTACCCTCATCAAACCACCACCAACTTACTAAATCTGACTTCCCTGATATGGGAGGAACCAATTGAATAAATAAACTTGCCGGTAAAGTATTTTCCAAATTGTACTGACCCGCACCGGAATCAAGTGATATGTTAATCTCAGTTGAATAGGGAAGTGGATTCAAATTGAACGAAAAATTGCCATCACCATGATCAACAAAATTAGTGATATTTGCACCTGTCACATTTAGATCACTTTGAAGCAATCCTGTTACCACCACCGGTTCTTCAAATTGTAAAAATTTTAAATTAACCGAAATATTTGTATCATCTGTAATACTGGGTGCGTTAAAATCAGCAACCAAACCCATATCTCCGCCTTCGTTGTTGTAGATTTTGGTAATTTCATCATCACTCAACGCTATTGAGTAAACCCGAGCATCATCCACATAACCAGAAAATCGGTCATTCAAGGTTGGCATTCCTCCAATGAACCAATCTCCCAAGGAAATTTCTCCCTGCTTTCCCGGATCAAAGAAATTCTCAGCCGTTAATTGACCGTTTAAATACTGCTTCAATCTTCCAGTATCCCGATCCACAACCATGACTACATGATTCCACTCATTTAATTTCATGGGTGAATTCGAGAGTGCATTTAATTCATTTTCAAAAGTGGCATGCCATGAAATTGGAACACCGTCAGAACCCAGAGAAACACCCTTATGAGTAAGCACACCCGCACGCATCAGGATAGGAGATTTACGACCAAGAAAACGAGTACCCAAACGATTTCTTTGGCCGTGATTACCCTTATTATCAACAACTAACTCACTTCCATTAAGACCCGATTTTGAAAAGTCACCATCTTCGTCCAAATCAATCCAAACCACACTTCCATCATCGCTTCTTGTTCCAAAAGTAATATTTCCAGTTCTTAAAAAACCAGAATTCCCAACTCTTAATTTTCCAAACCAAAGCCCTCCAATATTATCAACTCCGGTTCCCACACCTGTTCCATTCTTATCTGGACCGGTAGTCTTGGATCTTGCATCTGTAGCAGCACCCCCAAAATCAATAGGAATATTAAAGTCTCTGTCCTCATAAATATAATCATGCCTGACCAAAAAGCCGTTTCCATAGTGATAAAGAAGAGAAGATCCGATTTCGTAGGGCCAGGGGGAATTTGTTTCTCCAGTACATATCGAGCTTTCACGCTTACCGAAGCCACCATTATCACCTCCAGACCAATTGGCTAGGTTGGTTCCCCCGACTGTATTTGATTCCCCAATTAATTCTCCATCAATCCAGAAACGTACGCGTCCCGGACTCAGTCGCATTTCCCATCTTAGATCATGCAATTTACCATCCGTAAATCCCTTCGCAACCAAATCCGAATAAGGAACATCGAGCAATGCCATATTATTGGTTGAACTTGCTGGAGCAGTATGCGCAGATCCTCCATTGCCTGCTCTAATCCTAAGGTACCCACCGTTAAAACCAACAAATGCTCCCACACCAGCACCTCCCTGCTCCCATAGAATTGAATCGGGTGGGGGACCACTGGTCGGAAATGCTGTTAAAACAGAGAAATTAGCATCCGCATTTCGAGTAATTTGATTATTAGGAACAGTATCTCCAAACCTGTATCCTCTACCATCTATGTCATCCAATTGATTATTGTTGTAAGATCCGTTGAACAACCTCTCGGTTACTCCCCCAGGCATGACCGAAGACTGAAGAGAATCTCCCGGATTGATCAATTGAATGGAATTATAATTAGTTGTAGAACCCTGTCCAAGCTTTGCCTGCATATATTCACCACCACCTCCCTCGTACCACCCAATGGCAAATTTATACTCTGGAGTTGACTTTAACTCAGATGGTTTTACCCAGGCAGAGAACGAATAGCTGCCCTCTCCAACATTCAAAGACGAACCCTCCGCTTCTCTATAAATCATTTCGACTTCAAACTCGTTCAATGCTATACCGTAGACCCGAAAATCATCCAAATATTCAGCAAACCGCTGACCGCCTGTAGAATCATTGCCTATAGTGAGAATTTTATCCCCTGTTGGACGATCAGAATCACCCTGATAAACTCCGTCCAAGTAAAATCTACTGGTCGCCCCGTCCGAAACCACCGCAATATGATGCCAAAGACCGTCTGCTTCCAAATCAAATTCACCGGAGTCACGCCAGTCTCCATTTGCATTAGCAAATACACCGACATTATTTGAATTATTTTGAATTCTCAAATGATATCCATTTGTTTCTCCCCGGCTTAATGTTCGCCAAGACCCTATTGGATATAAATTACGAAACCATGTGGAAATGGAAAAGGTGGCCACTGTACTTGTACCACCAAGATCCAAAGCGGGAGAAAGTGTAATTCTTGCCCCTCCCTGATTCGTTGGAAGATGAAGGGCTGAGTTGCCGAATGTTTTTTCGGTGGTGGAAAATACCGCACCTGATACCAGACTGCCCGAATCCACGCCGGTAACCGAATTACGGGCAACCGTACCCCCACTTTCGTCAAATTTCCACCAACCAATTAATTCATTGAGTCGAGTGATCTTAGTTGGTTGAGTAATTGAACGAATCTCTGCCCAACTTGCACTACCATCCAAATAAAGAGAACCAGGACCAAATTTTGAAACAGTGAAATTGAGGTCTGCCGTTCCAAAAAGCCGCGCATGAGCATCTCCACCTGATTGATCATCGACTAAAGTTCCATTTTTTTCGTCAAATTTCCACCAACCAACGAGATTCGAAGATTGAGTAACCTTGTCGTTGTAAGAAATGACAACCATTTTTTTCTGTGAATAATCACCCAGTCCATCTACTGCGGCTCCGGCATTAAAAGTAAGGAAAATCCTTTGTGGATCCCGATCAGGAATTATCTCAAATCGATAAATCGAATTGCTCCCGTTAAAATGATCAAAATTCATGATCGAGCCGCCAGTTATACCAATATCCGTGGATGTATTTGCATCAGTGGCATTAAAATCGGAAACATCCGCAAGATTACCAGCCTGATCGCGAAAACTTACTAAAACTGGAATCGGAGAAGAATTACTCGCCAAATCAACATTAACATCGACCATTGGACCAAAATCTCCAAAGCCATCGCCGTAAGCATTTTCGATATCATTTGCAGTGAGTGCTTGCTTGTAGAGACGAACGTCATCAATCCATCCTTTGAACAAATTACTTCCGTCAGGCGACCCTCCAATGCCCAAATCACCATTTTCAATAAAAACAGGATCCGTTTTGGGTAGTGAACCAAGTAAGACTCCGTCGAGATAGGTTTTGAACTTCTCACCATCATATGATGATGCAAGAAAATGCCACTGATAAGGATTTATTTGAAACGTGCCATTATCAAAATAGGTGGCATAAAATCTGAATAATGACTTTACACCGCTTCCTCCCTGTTCAACCTGAATAAAATACGGGGAAAGGGTACCATCTCTTTTGGACAGAATTTGAGAATAATCACTAGCCAAACCATTGCTTTTAAACCACAACATATATGTGAAACCGACTCTTGCCTGAAGGTTAGGGTGAGAAGGTACGCGCGCGTAAGAAATCCCATCACTCAGATCCAAAGCAAACTGAGACATTGCATTTATGCCGGATGACCAACCCGCACCCTCCAAAATTGCATCATTTACACCGGAACCACTTTTCTCGATTGATTTGGTTCCGTTTCCTTCGTCAAAACTCCATCGGGCTAACAATTCGGACTCCTTAACGACACCGCACAAAATTTGGAAATTCATCCAAAAATATAAGGCCGTCAGCCAAATAAAATTACGGGCAATCATTAAGGTTTTAAATATATAGGAAGATTGAATATTATTCAACGTGTTCACATCATTTTCTTCAAGGTAAAAAGGAAAAAAATGAGAACATATTTAAGTACATTTAGGTTAATAAAAAAACTGTATAAGTTATAAAAATTTGGGACTCAATAAAAACTACATTCTATTAGCATTTGAACTCATTTTATTACATTTAGTTAGGAAAATATAATTATTTTACCTATACAATTCTATACAAAAAGAACCTCCGGATGGAAGGTTCATTTTGTAAAATAATTCTAAATAAGAGTTTATTTTCCTCTGACCCGGACGCGAAGGAATTGCTTGCCACCAGCGGCTTTAGTTTTGGAAGAGGTTTCATAAAGAACTCTCTCGAATCCACCGCCCGCATCGACTCCGTTTCCTGGGTTACCTCCACCATTCAGGTCTATCTGAGTAACGCCCGAGGTAGTCCATGTTCTGAGATCAGTACTTGTTTCAACAATATACTCAATTCCTTCCTGATTATACTGAGACTGATAGCGTAGGAAAGTAATTCTTTGCTTCCCATCCTTTTTATTAATGGGACGTGGCATAAATTTATCGGCATCTCGCCCGAGAGAATCACCTCCAAAAGCTCGTTCCATAAAGTTATTTACGCCATCACCATCTGAGTCTGCTTCA
>NZKY01000026.1 GCA_002694035.1 Opitutia bacterium | reverse complement strand
TTTTTCAGTGGTTACAAACTAATGCACAAGTTTAATCCTACAGTGGAATAAAATCTTTTCAGTATTTGTTAAGAAGTTTTATTATAATCCCAATTATTTTAACATTGGGTTGTGTAATGGGAATGCCTTATGCCCTCAGATCTTTATCCGTAAGATGTTCAAAAAACACTTGAACCAACCCAAGGTTACAAGTCCATGAATTACATACCTTGGTTAATGAAGGTTTTTACGATATTAGAGCAATTGCATATTTATTCATGGACGATGCATGAGATTATTTTAAATAGAAAAATAATAGCATTTTAACGGGAGCAAAATTTATTAGTAGCTTAAAATGACTTTGAAGAAAAAAGTAATGACTTTTATCTTCTTGCTTGGCACAACCAAAGTTCAATTCAAATATGCATTATTCAAATAAATCTTAATTAATGCAAAGAAAGTTTTATTTTAATTCATATTAACTATGCTTTTCCACGAGCAATCATTTTTATTAATTTTCCTACCATTTGTTGTACTCGGATACTTTTTACTAATTAGATATCCGAAAATAATTCAACATATATTTCTACTAACTTGTTCATTATTTTTCTATGGTTACTATAATCTTAATCATATTTTTTTAATCATTTTTTCAATATTATTTAATTACAATATTAGTTCATTCATAATTAGGAATAAAAAACTCTCTAAAATCGCTCTTATAATTGGTTTATTTTCTAATATTTTATTGCTTATATCATTTAAATATATAGATTTTATAATCTACAATTTTAATTTTGTTTTTGGACAAAGTAAAAAGAATTTAGAAGTAGAACTACCATTAGCAATATCATTTTTTACATTTCAACAGATTGCCTATCTTGTAGATTCAAAAAAAGGATTAATAAAGAATACTAATTTCATAAAATATTGTCTCTTTATTGTTTTCTTCCCACAACTAATTGCTGGTCCAATAGTGAGATTCCAGCAAATAATCAATCAATTAAACAGTGTAAAAAAACAACTTAAACCTGAAAATTTACTCACAGGATTTTGTTTATTTTCTTTCGGTCTATATAAGAAGCATTACTTGGCAGATGGGATGAAACCAATAGCAGATTCTCTGTTTTTTATAATAGATAGAGGATCGAATCCTTCAATTTTGGAGTCGTGGATTGGCTCTATTGCTTTTGGATTACAAATATATTTCGATTTTTCTGCTTATTCCGATATGGCTATCGGTCTTGCTCTATTATTTGGCATTTATTTACCATTAAATTTCAATTCTCCTTACAAATCCGCAAACATAACTGAATTCTGGAGAAGGTGGCATATCACACTTTCAGAATTCCTCAGAGACTATTTGTATTTTCCGCTCGGTGGAAACAGAAAAGGACTTCACAGAGGAATTTTCAATGCAATGCTTGTTATGATTTTAGGAGGGCTATGGCATGGGGCTTCATGGACGTTCATTGCATGGGGAACATACCATGGAATCCTTATCGGATTAACTCATGCACTTAAGAGATATGTTGGATTTAACTCAAAAATGATAAGTAAGTCTATAAATACCGTTTGTTTTAATAAGTTCACTACATTTGTTTTAGTTTCGATAGGATGGGTTTTCTTTCGTTCGGAAAATTTTCAACAAGCTAGAATTGTTTTAGAATCTATGTTTGGATTAAGTGGCTTCGATTTAAGCAGATCTCTGAAAATTATCAATGAAACTGAAATAATTAGATTTAACGGTTTTTTACCAAATCAAGAATTAGATATTACTCTGCTGCCAATGATACCGATATTATTATTGATTGTATGGGTTATGCCCAACTCAAACCAAATCTTAAAATTAAATCCAACAAAGTTTTCTTCTAAAATACCTTCTAAAATCTTATTATTAGTTTGTGGAATTTTGTTTTTCTTCTCCATAAAGATATCACTCGAGAACACAGTTCATGAATTCTTATATTTTCAGTTTTAGTCATTTATACTATTAAAAATTCAAAATTCATAATTTTAGGTTTCTTGATTGGGGTTATAATTTGGAATTATTTAATTTCAATCCACAGAGATTATCCGTCTGCGGGTGCTATATTCAGCCAATCAATGATTGATATAAAGAAGGAGTCGGTAAAAGCCTTTCTAGATCATGAAAAAATCATATTTTCTGGAGGATCAAATATAGCTTATGGCATTGATTGTAAAATATTGTTCGAATCATTAGGAAGACCCGTAATAAATTTTGGATGTATGGTAGGTCTTGGTCCAGAAATTATATTTGAAAATATCAAACCATTTACTAGGCAGAACGATATAATAATTTTCTGTTGGGAGTACGAAACTTATCTTTTTAATAGAACAAACAGAAACTTGAACTATTTGGGTATGATTGAAGGACCTCAAAGCAGAATTAAAAAAAATTTCCCTCTCTACGACAGAACATTATTAAGGCTTTATTTCCCAGTAAACCTGACGAGGTTTTCAGTATACAGTCTAATTAATAAAAACTTTAATCCAAATAAAATATACGCATGCGGTTGGCAATTTGACTCCTTGGGTAATGTAACATCAAATTCAGGAAACCAAATCCCTGAAAGAGAACTTTTGGCAACGCCCTTGAGACCTTTACTTAATAAGTTAACAATTCATAATGATCTTTATAAAATAATGAGAAACATTAATAGTTTTGCGAAAAAAAATAATTTAAAATTATATGCCACTTGGCCAAATACTTTTGAACATCCTGAATATTATTCGAACCATATTGTTCTGAAAAATTTCAAAACAATAAAGACTTTTTGGAGAAACTTAAAAATTCCTCTTGTAGGCGAGCCTTATGATTCAATGTATACCTCCGAATTTTTCTATGATAGTTGCTATCATTTAAATACAAAAGGTGTGCAGTTGAGAACTAATAAATTGTCAGAAAGTATTTCAGAGCATTTATAAAAAGTGAAAAGATCATGTGAAAAGATTTTTGTATCTTTAATGATTCCTTGTAAAAATGAGGAAACTAACTTGGAGAGATGCATTAAGTCTGTTGATTGGGCAGACGAAATTTTCGTAGTCGATTCACAAAGTTCGGATAAAACGCCAGAAATTGCTCAGAAGTATGGAGCAAAAGTTATTCAATTTAGATACCAGGGGGGATGGCCTAAGAAAAAAAATTGGGCATTGGAAAATTTACCTTTTTCCAACGAATGGGTATTAATTTTAGATGCTGATGAATGTCTTCCTCCTGAATCGAAGGATGAAATAAAAGAAATTGTTTCAAACCCAAATGAAAAGCATTCTGGATATTGGATCAATCGACGATATTTTTTTCTCGGTAAGCCTCTAAAGCATGCTTATTTCCCAAATTGGAATCTTCGCCTTTTTAAACATAAACTTGGTCGCTATGAAAAGATCACAGATCTATCAACTGGAAGTGGTGACAACGAAGTCCATGAGCATGTCGTGGTGCAAGGATCAACCGGGAAGCTAAAATCAATTATGGATCATCATGCCTTCCCGACGATCGATAGCTTTGTTGAAAAGCACAATCGCTATTCCAATTGGGAAGCGGTTGTGGAAAGTTCATCTTACGATGATGAATCTGCTCTACAGCATGATAAGGTCAAAGGTAAGAGAAGACTCCGCAAAATATTTCGCAAACTTCCATTTCGCCCAACTCTTCGTTTTATGTATGTATATTTATGGCAAATGGGATTTCTAGATGGATGGTCAGGCTATGTATTCGCCCGCCTCCACGCTCAATATGAATTTTTGTCGATGACAAAAGCTAAAGCACTAGCAATCAAAGGCATAGAGTCTTGGAAGAGTACGCGTTGATTTAGATAATTTTTTACCATCTGATCCATAAAGTAATTTGCAGTGGTAAAAAGAAGGAGTTGACCATCCCAAAGCTTCAAACAACAAGCACTGCCTAGCACTAGAAATTAGTAAGTCCTCCCCACGCACAACTTCGGATATCTGCATTAAATGGTCGTCAACCACCGTTGCAAGTTCATAAGAAGCAATTCCTTCTTTTCTCCAAACCAAAAAATCAGAAAAGTCTCTTCCGATTTCAAATTTCATCTCCCCTGCCCTCTGATCTAAAAATGATACTTGAGAACCCCATTCAGTCCAAAATCTCCAGTTAGTTGTGAGATCAATTTGATTTATAGCTTTTTTTGAGATTGGTGGACGCAATTTCTTTGGAAATAAAAATTCATTCCCTTCTCGCGATTTTAATTCAAATTTTTCTATATCTTTTCGGGATTTACTACACGGGTATATAAATCCCATTTGAGCAAGCATAGCTAATATATCAAAATATAATGCTCCCCTTTCGCTTTGATTATAAGGTCCAAACTTCCCGCCACAATCTGGTCCTTCATCCCATTCTATTCCCAATCCCTTTAGATCTTCAATTGCGGCTTGGAAAAAAAAATTTTTACTACGATTTTTATCAATATCATCGTTCCTAAAAACGATTTTCCCATTTCTTTCCTGAGCTCTTTGGTAGGCAACTTTAAAAGTCTCTACATGCCCTTGATGCAAATAACCTGATGGCGTGGGTGCAATACGCCCCCGATAAGATATTTTTTCTTTCTCCTCGCACATTTTGTTAAATTAGGCTTTAGCTTGATCTTTATAAACAGAGAAAAATTCTGTTTCAAAATATATTTTTATGAATTTTAAAAACTTAGGTTTACGTGCTGAAATTCTCAGAGCCATTGAAGAACTTGGATATGAAGAAGCTACTCCAATTCAACAAAAAGCTATACCATCAATTGTAGATGGTAGAGATCTTATTGGTTCCGCTCAAACTGGAACCGGAAAAACTGCAGCTTTTGCATTGCCCACATTGCATAGGTTGCAAGGCACAGGCGTATGCCGGGCACTTGCATTGGCACCTACCAGAGAACTTGCAATTCAAATAGAGGAAAATTTTAAAAAATATGGCAAGTATCTAAATCTGAAATTGGCTCTTCTTTATGGCGGTGTAAAATATGGTAAACAACTCGAAGAACTCAGGAACAAACCGGATATTGTAGTTGCTACACCAGGCAGACTAATTGACCACTTGCAACAGAACAATCTATCCTTGAGCAAAATTGAAGTTCTTATTCTTGATGAAGTAGACAGAATGTTGGATATGGGCTTCGTTGAAGATGTAACGAAAATTATTAAAAAAACTCCCCGCAACAGACAGACTTTATTCTTCTCTGCTACAATTCCAGAAGAAGTTTTACGATTATCAAAATGGGCATTAAATGACCCCGCAGAAGCGAAAATTGATATTAAAATCTCAGCCGCCGAAACAGTTTCCCATGCTTTGTATCCAGTTCCGGCAATTCAAAAATTTGACCTTCTAATTGCCCTTTTAAAGCAAATTGAATTTGAAAGTCTTATTATTTTTTTCCAAACTCGAAGAGGTACTGACAAAATAAGCCATTGGTTGTCTGAACACGGACAAAATGTACGCGTTTTGCATTCTGATTTAAAACAAAAAGATCGAATGGCTGCACTTGCTGACTTTAAGAATGGCAAAGTAAGAATATTGTCAGCCACAGATGTTGCTTCTCGGGGCTTAGATATATCTAATGTTACTCATGTAATTAATTATGATGTTCCTCAACATGCAGAAGATTATGTCCATAGAATTGGACGAACTGGTCGTGCAAAAACAGAAGGTGAAGCGTTTACACTTTGCAAACCAGAAGAAATTCCTTTGGTAGAATCGGTAGAAAAACTTCTTGGCAATCCTTTACCAAGAAAATTTCTTGATGATTTTTCATACAGAGAGAAACAGGAAAATTTGGCTCCGATTGGTGCAGTGGTTTCAAAAAAAAGAAACCGTGGATTTGGTTCTCGAGTCTCTTTCGGGTCACGAAGAAGGAGGTAGTTCAGAAAAAATTATAAATTACTTAAATTTATATTAAAAAAACCGTTCGCGGTTTTTTTTTGTTTTTAATATAAATACGCTAAACGATTAACTTAAATTTAGATGTTCGGGAAAACAGAATAGAAACTTGATAAGCTTATTTTCAATAAGTTATAGAATACTCATTTAAATTAATTTATTAAGATACAAGATATGTCACCAATTCTGTTTTTACTACCTTTTATTGCAGCACTCATAGGTTGGTTCACCAATTATTTGGCTGTAAAAATGCTATTTCACCCAAAGACGCCCAGAAACTTCAAATTATTCACGCTACATGGCGTTTTCCCTAAAAGACAAACCCAACTTGCAAGGAAACTTGGTAATCTAGTCTCAGAGGAACTTTTATCAATTAAAGATGTATCAAAAAAAATTGAATCTCTTGCGACAAGTGAAGAATCTATTAATTTAATAGGGAAAAGAATCGAATCAACAATTCGTGAAAAACTAGTTCAAAATTTCCCAATGCTTGCCATGTTTCTTACAGATGAAATGGTGGAGAAAGTTACCAACTTGTTTAAGTCTGACCTGAAAGAGTTTTTAGAAAAATCTGCTAAACAACTTTCCGAGAAACTAGAACAAGAATTCAATGTAAATTTAATTGTCCAAAAAAAAGTTGAAGAGTTTTCCTCTGAAAAATTAGAAGAAATTCTTTTTTCCATAATGAAAAAAGAATTTAAGTTCATAGAGAAAATTGGGGCTATTATTGGATTCTGTATTGGTTGTGTTCAAGTAGCTTTGACATCAGCGATCTAAGATTGATTGTAAACGATCACATTAATTTTTAAAACTTTGATCTTATCCCATGAAATTAAGTGAAATAAATTGGGGAAATTGGGAAGGATTCTGGGAAGACCCATCTTTTCAACTCCAAGCGGGTATTTTAACTTGTCTGATAGTTTTAGCGTTTATTTTAACAAAATTAACCAAGCCATTATTTCTTTCCTTTGCTGCAAATTCTGAAAAAAGTGAATTTAAAAAATTAATTTGGACCAATTCCATTAGGATGATTGCTCCTTTTTATTTGCTCACCTCCTGTCTAATTGCCCTCGCTCTTGTTGAGCGATTTTCCATTTCTTCCCAAGAGTTAATTCGTCCGTTTACAAGCGTTGCTGGAGCTTGGGCAACTTATCGAATGATTTCGGGTTTTATCAAAAGTCGAGCTTGGCTTCGGTTAATTGCAGTTCTGGCGTTCGGTCTAGCTGCTCTAAACAGTTTTGGTCTATTACAAACAACTTTAGACTTACTCAGATTGTTGGCATTTAATGTTGGAGATCGAAGAATATCTGTTCTCGATATTCTGAATGGAGGTATCATTCTTCTAATTCTTTTATGGATCAGTTCTTTACTAGGTTCATCTGGTGAAAGAAAAATCAAAAAATTGCCCCATATTCCACCCTCGTTGCAGGTGCTACTTACAAAAATCCTTAGGGTCCTACTGGTTTTTGTTAGTTTTGCAGTAGCTCTTTCAACTATTGGACTAGATTTATCCTCCTTTGCCATTCTTGGTGGGGCAATTGGTGTAGGAATTGGCTTTGGTCTTCAAAAAGTAGTTTCGAATTTAGTTAGCGGCCTAATTTTACTTCTTGATAGATCTATAAAACCTGGTGATGTAATCGAAATTGAAGGTACTTATGGATGGATTAATTCTCTCCGGGCAAGATATGCCTCAGTTATTACACGCGACGGTAAAGAGCATCTAATTCCAAACGAAGATTTGATAACTAATCGTGTAATCAATTGGTCTTTCAGCGATCGGAATGTTCGTGTGCGTGTTCCAATTGGAATTTCATATGATGCAGATCCTAGAAAAGGTATTGAACTTTGTCTTCAAGCAGCAAAATCCTGTAGTAGAGTGCTACAAGATCCACAACCCAAATGTCTGATAATTGGATTTGGAGATAATTCAATAGATTTAGAATTACGTTTTTGGATTGATGACCCCTCTAACGGAGTCGGTAATGTTAGAAGTGAAGTAATGCTGTCAATTTGGGATTTATTCAAGAAAGAAGGAATTGAAATCCCATACCCGCAGAGAGATGTTCATATATCAAGCATTCCCGAAAATATTTTATCTCAGATCAATAAATAACTATTTAATTAATTTCTATTCTCTTCTTCTCTTGGCATCAATGCTTGCCAAAAAGGAGAAATGAAGTTTTTATAATCGGTTTCCCTTAAAGTTATGCCAACTATCGATCTTATAACTCCTCATTCTATTCTAGCAATGGCTCCGCCTAATGGGCAATCTGCAGAAGGAGGCTTACTCAGTTTTCTTCCCATGATTCTTATATTTGTGGCCTTTTACTTCCTGCTTATTGCACCACAAAGAAAAAAGCAGAAGCAACACGAGAAAATGGTTCAATCCCTGGACAAGGGTGACAAAATTAAAACTGTTGGCGGAATGCTGGGAACAATAACCGGAGTAAAGGATGATTGTTTTGTAGTGAAAGTCGCTGAAAATGTAAAAGTAGAAATCGCTAAAGAAGCAATATCTGCTAAAATAGAATAACTTCCTCGACCTTCAAATCGGGTCTTTAAACCAGTCTCTCTATGAACAAGTCTATAATTTGGAAGCTTTTATTTACGACCTTAGTCATAATCGTCAGCTTTTCACTAGTAACACCCTTTGAAGATCAAGAACTCGGAGAATTTGCATTAACACAAGTTAGTTCTGAAGCTAATTCTTCTAATCATGTCGGGCATGAAAGTCTATCTGAAGTTGTTGAAAATCTTCGCAACCAACTGCCAGAAGATCAACCTATAGATTATGGTGCACTTCGTGCATACGGTAAAAGAAACAGGCTTGATTATGCAGCTTACTTCCGACCGCCGACTGGGGTAATTAAAACAGTCGGTTCCCGAATATTTCCTTTTTGGATTAAACCAGGAATACGATCTAGGCATGTTAAAGACAGAGACAAGAGAAATGATCTTGTCCTTCGTACATTACTTAGAAATTCGCAAGCTGCAATCAAACGTGGGTTAGATCTAAGAGGTGGAATAGCTTTCACGATGGAAATTTCCGATGTAAATGAAAGTGAATTTGAGACAGCATCATCTGGTGTAACTCCTATGGATAAAGTGGTTGAAATTATGAGTGAAAGACTGAATGCTTTCGGGGTTGCCGAAACATTGGTTAGAAAAAGAGGTGATCGGGCTATTGAAATCCAAATTCCAGACCGTACAACAAAACAAGACCCTGGAATAATAGAAGAACTGCAAAAACCTGCGAAACTTGAATTTAGAATCGTAAATGTAAGTTCAACAGCCCCAATCCCTATTCAAGAAGGGGAAGAATGGACCGACGATGAGGGAATTCCATACGTTGCTATGCTAAGAAGCGATGCTGTCGCTAATGAAAGACCAATTTGGGTAAGAAGATTGTGGTCAGCTGATGGCGAAATCATTCAGGAAGCTTATCCTAGGCAGGATCAAATGGGCGGTTGGGAAGTTGGCCTAGATTTTACTTCAGAAGGCGGCAAAGTTTTTGCGGATCTTACTGGCGACATTGCTCAATCAAACGATATTTCGAGTGGAGCTCTTGGCAGGCTTGCAATAGTACTAGACGGGCAGCTTGAAAGTGCTCCAACTGTAAAAGAAAAAATCGACGGCGGAAGTGCGGTAATCAATGGAAATTTCAGTTACAGAGAAGCTAAAATGCTTTCTGACATTTTAAACAATCCATTAAAAGTATCTCTCGACATTGGAGAAAAATACGAAGTTTCTCCTACTCTTGCCTCCGAAGCTCTATCAAGTAGCATGAATGCCTGTATCTTGGGTGCAGTTTTGGTCATTGCATTTATGATTACATGGTACAAAAGTGGCGGTCTGGTAGCAGTGCTGTCTGTCGGCACAAATATTCTTTTGGTCATCGCTTTTCTTGCAGGTATTTTTCAGGCCACATTTACTCTTCCTGGGATGGCAGCACTAGTTCTCACGATTGGAATGGCTGTAGATGCAAACATTCTTATTTTTGAGAGAATAAGAGAAGAATTAAAAGCAGGCAAAAGCTCAGAAAATGCCCTCGAAGGAGGCTACGCGAAAGCATTTTCAACAATTATAGACGCTAATCTTACCACTCTCATAACTGCCTCGATTTTAATTTGGCTCGGTACTGGCCCTGTTAAAGGTTTCGGAATAACTTTAGCTATCGGAATTGTAACATCCGTTTTTTGTGCTTTGTTTGTGAGTAGATTGCTTCTCAATGTACTTCTACAATCAGGAGTTAAAAACCTAATAAGTCTCAACAAAATTGAAAAACAAGGCTACCGTCCAGAAATTGATTTCCACAAATATCGAACAACTGCATTTATCATATCTTGGACTATTGTAATAATTGGAGTGTTTTCTGTTTATGCCAACAAAGACAAGATTCTTGGCATTGACTTTAAAGGGGGGGAAGAATTGGTTTCCTCATTTGCTAAAAGAATTAGTCCAACCGAAATTGACTCCACATTGGAGGACAGAGAAAAATATGGGGAAGTACAACATGTCTACAGATCTGAACTAGGATCAGGAGAAGGAGTATCTCGGCTTGTTTTACAAACCGAAGAAGGAAAGTCTCGAGAAATCTTGAAAGCATTAAACACTGCTCATCCTGACGCTTCTCTGAGTGAAGAAGGCCTAAGCAACATAGGTGCCTCTGTAAGTAATCAAATCAAAGAAGATGCCATTCTTTCAGTGGTTGTGGCACTATTAGGCATTTTACTATATGTAACCATTAGGTTTGAGATGGGATATGCTATTGGTGCAGTTGTCGCGACTGTACATGATGTTCTCATGACTGTGGGCTTGTTTGTTCTCATTGGCTCGATTTCAGATGGCATTCTATGCTCAGGGCAATTCACAGCTCCCATGTTAGCTTCAATTCTAATGATCGTTGGATATTCTATTAATGACACAATTGTCGTTTTTGATAGAATTCGCGAGGAGTTGGAGGTAAATCCAGTAACAAATTTACGAAAAATAATTATCATCGCAATTAACCGCGTATTATCAAGATCCATCTTAACCAGTATTACCACACTTTTAGCTGCCTTATCTCTTTGGATTTTCGGTGCTGGTATAATTAATGATTTCGCATTCGTTTTTGTAATCGGAATTTTAACTGGTACCTTTTCATCAATTTTCATCGCAAGTCCTATTTTCTTCTTATGGCATAAAGGTGACAGAAAGCATGTTGAAGAAGGTGAATTCTTGCCAAAATATGATTGGCAGACATCAGCTAATAAATAGTCATACACTCCCTGTTTATCATTGAATGCAATGGATCGAGGATCAGTTTGAAGAAAGTAAAGTTGATTTCTTTTCCAAAGAATTAAACATTTCAAAAGTATTATCTAAATTCCTGATCTCATCGGGAATTAAAATAAAATCGGAAGCTATTTCTTTTTTATCCCCCAAGCTTGCCAATTTAACAGATCCATTTGATATCAATGGATTATTTGATGCCGTAAAAAGAATCCATAAGGCAATCGAAAAAAATGAAAACATATTGTTGGTCGGCGATTATGATGTCGATGGAATAACATCGACTGTTATTATTAAAAAGCTTCTAAAGGATTTTGGTCTCAAAGCAAAATATGTCATTCCAAAAAGAAAAGATGAAGGCTATGGCTTAACTCTTGAAGTCCTTTCTAGAGGTTTAGAAAATAATAAAATTCAACTAGTAATTGCACTAGATTGTGGGACAAATTCCCAAAAAGAAGCAAAGTTTTTACAAGATAGAAACATCGATCTTATTGTTGTTGATCATCACCAGGCAAAAGAAAGAATTTCGGAAAACATAATCCAGGTTAATCCTCATTTAAAAGAAAATAAGGATAAACCATGGAAATTCCTTTGCACCGCTGGCCTTGCCTTTAAACTTGTACATGGACTTGTTAAATATTCAAGGGAACAGGGTTTTCAAAAAGCCTTTCAAATTGATCCTAAAGACTTTCTTTCTCTAAGTTGCCTTGGTACAATTGCTGATCTCGTACCATTAAACCATGAAAACCGAATCATTGCATTCCACGGCTTAAGATATTTGGCAAAAAATAAAGAATCAGGGCTTAACGCATTATTTAAAGAAGCAAAATTAAATTTAAATAAAATTGAAAGTGAAGATGTTTCTTTCAAAATTGCTCCGAGATTGAATGCATGCGGAAGGCTTGATAGCCCAGAAGTCGCAGTTTCTCTCCTTATGGAAAAAAATGATGAGACATGTAGCTCATTAGCGAAAGAGATTGAAACCTTTAATAACGAAAGAAAAGGGATTGAGACAATCATCACACAACAAGCATTACTTCAAGCTGAACAACAATTCTCCAAACTTCCTGCTGTTGTCGCATTCGAAGAAAGTGAAAAGTGGAATCCAGGAGTTGTTGGAATTGTTGCCGGTAAGCTTGCAAATTTATTAAGTAAACCTTGCGTTGTCTTGGCCAAATCAGGACCTGACTTTAAGGGATCTGGACGAGGAGTTCCAGGCATAAACTTAGTTAAATGTTTAGAAAAATGTAAGCACTTGTTAGTTCACTGGGGAGGTCACCCCGCTGCTGTTGGCTTAACAGTGAAAGGTGATTTAATTAGAGATTTTCGAAAGAAGTTTACGGAAGAAATTTCCAAAAATTTAGAAAACTTACTTCAGGAACCATCAATCAAGATTTCAACTAATATTAAAAAACAAGATTTGAATTTCCGACTTATTCAAGATTTGAACAGAATGGCACCTTTTGGTCAGGGTAATCCAGAACCCATATTAACTATCAAAAAAATTAAATTAATTCATGCACCCAAAAAAGTTGGATCAGGTGAGCACTTTCAGTTTACTGTTAATAACGGCACTGATAACATATCTGGTATAGCTTGGAACATGGCTGACAGAATGCCTCCTGTTTCTGACAATTTAGATTTAGCCTTCAAGCTTAAAATAAATTCATGGAATGGCCGAGAAAGAATTCAGATGATTCTTGAGGACTGGAAATTAAGTGACTAAGGATCTATTTTATCTTCTAGATATGAAACTAATTCGTGTTCAGATAATCTTTCTTGTTTAGTTGAATCTCGATCACGAAGAGTAACCGTACCGTCCCCTTCAATACTTTCGAAATCGACGGTTACACCAAATGGGACTCCAATCTCATCAATCCTGCGATACCTTCGGCCAATCGCACCTCCGTGATCGTATATTACATTCCATTTCCGTCGTAACTTACTATACAAATTTCGAGCTTTTTCGACCAACTCTGGCTTATTTTTAACGAGTGGAAAAACTCCCACTTTGACTGGTGCTACCCTAGGGTGAAAACGCAATACCGTCCTTTTCTCTCCGTCAACCTCATCAATGTGATATGATGAACATATTACAGCAAGAAAAGTACGATCAACACCCAGACTAGGCTCGATGACATGCGGTAAATATTTTATCTTTCTTTCCTCATCAAAAATCTCCAAATTTTTACCTGAATGGTCCTGATGTTGAGTGAGATCAAAATTTCCTCTAGCAGCAATTCCTTCTAATTCATGTTCACCAAATGGAAATTTGAATGTTATGTCGGTACAGGCTTTCGCGTAATGAGCAAGTTTCTCTTTCGGATGAACTTCCTCGCCAAGCATATCTGATGTTAATCCAATTGAATTAAACCACGCTTTTCGTTCATCGATCCATTTTCTATGAAATTTAGGCCATAATTCTTCATCAGGGGGAATAAAGTACTCAATTTCCATTTGTTCAAATTCCCGAGACCGGAAAATAAAATTTCGAGGAGTAATTTCATTCCTAAAGGCCTTTCCAATTTGAGCTATTCCAAATGGGATTTTAACTCTACCAGTATCAACAATATTTTTGAAATTTGAAAAAATCCCTTGAGCAGTTTCTGGTCTCAGATAGGCGACTGAGGAAGCATCTTTCAACGCACCAACATTTGTTTCAAACATCATATTAAAATCTCTTGGCTCGGTTAAAGTGCCTACTTTGCCAGTTGCGGGAGATGGTACCATTTTTTGTTCTTCGGCAGAAAGTTCATCAAAAGGTCTAAGAACTATTGCATCTAAAACACCTTGCTTTTGAGCTTTTCTTTTTAATAACTCGGCCTTTTTCTGGGCCTCTTCATCCAAATCTACACTTTCAATCAAGCAAATCCACCCTAAGGAGTCTCCACTTACAGATATATTAGCAGCAAAAATCTGATCCGCCCGATAACGCATCTTAGAATCTTTACAGTCAACCATAGGATCTGAAAAACCGTCAACATGACCAGACGCTTTCCAAATTTTTGGATTCATTATTACACTAGAATCCAAACCAACCATGTCATCCCTTCGTCTTACCATGTCTTCCCACCACGCGTCTTTAATATTTTTGCGCAACTCAACTCCAAGAGGTCCATAATCAAAAAAACCATTTATCCCTCCATAAATTTCAGAAGATTGAAAAACAAATCCCCTTCTTTTACACAATGATACAATCTCATCTATAAGTGATGTACTATTTGACATAGATTTTAATGATAGGGTTTAGTAAAAAATCTACAACATCCAACTCTTAATAAATTACACTAGAATTGTAAGTTGACTTAAGTGCCCTAGCTTATTTTTATTGAAACATGCTATCCAACAAAGCTAAAACTTTTAAAACATTAGCAACATTTGTTCTATTGTTGATTTGCTTTTCTACCAGTGGATGTAAGGTTTTTCCTGGATTCAAAAAATATGTTTCATCTGATATTAACATAGCGGGGGCAGTCACCCATACTCCCAATTCATTTGCTCCCGTAGACGCAGGAACCATTCGTTTGCAATCCGAAGAGGTGTGGTATAGGCGAGATTTTAGTGGTCATAAAACTACTTTCCTTTGGGGACTTTTTACCTTCACCGACTATTAGTAAAAAACACAAACAATAATTAGAATAATTCTAATTACCGCTTGAAGTTAACAGATTTTGCTATAAGTTACATAATGTGTCTTCAAACCTCACAAAAAAGCAAAAAATATCCCTGAATACCGCCCTTTCTCAAAACGGTCTCAGGTCAACAAAACAGAGATCTTCGGTTTATTCCGTTATTCTTGCAAAAACCGATCACCCGACAGCAGATGATGTTTTAACTAGAGTACGCAAAAACTTACCTACTATCTCGCTCGCTACCGTCTATAATTGCTTGGAAACTTTAGTCGACTGTGGATTGGTACGACAGGTTAATTTTGACCGAGCTCCCAGCAGATTCTGCCCTAATCTTAGACCCCATGCCCATTTTAAATGCAAACAGTCTGGAGATATCTTTGATATCGCATTAGACACAAAATCAATTGAGTCTTTGCATGCCGTTCTGCCCGAAGGCTTTAGTGCTGAAAATTTTGAATTATCATTTGTCGGCAATTCTTTATGATCATATCCGTTTTTTCTTATTAATGAACTCTATTGAAATCAAAAATCTAAATGTAAAAATTGAGGATCAGTCTATTCTTAAAGATCTTTGCCTCACGATTCCCAAAGGAGAGGTTCATGCAATAATGGGCCCTAATGGAAGTGGAAAGAGTACTTTATCTAAAGTTTTAGCAGGACATCCTGATTACGAAGTTATTTCTGGATCCGCAAAAATGGATGAAACTGAACTTTTAGGCTTGGAACCTGACGAAATTTCTCGCGAAGGTCTTTTTCTTGCCTTTCAATATCCCGTTGAAGTACCGGGTGTAAGTATTGCAAATTTCATAAGAGCAGCCTTACAAGCAAGGCTCCCGAAAGGTGATAGTATAAAGGCAGTAGATTACTACAAAAAACTTTATTCTAAAATGGAAAGCCTAGGGATTGATAAAACTTTTACCTCAAGGTCTATGAACGAAGGGTTTTCCGGTGGAGAAAAGAAAAGATGTGAAATTTTGCAAATGTCAATGCTTGAACCTAAATACTGTATTCTAGATGAAACTGACAGTGGTTTAGATATTGATGCTTTGAGAGTCGTTTCAGAAGGAGTTAATTCAATGAAAAACTCAGGCCGAGGTATCCTTGTGATTACTCACTACCAAAGGCTTCTTGAATACATCGTGCCAGACAAAGTTCATGTAATGTGGGACGGCAAGATCGTCAGAACTGGGGATAAGAATCTCGCTATTGAACTTGAAAAGAATGGCTATGATTGGATCAAAAACGAAGCTGTTGTTGCGTAAAAGTTATGATTAAACCTTCTAATATCGAAATTGACCGTGAAAAAGGAAATTTTCACTACCCTACTTCCAGTTATGCTTTTGATGCTGGTATCGGACTTTCTGCTGAAGTTATTAAATATATCTCGGAAGTTAAAAATGAAGAAAACTGGGTTTTGGACCATCGTTTGAAAGCTCTGTCTATTTTTGAAAAGAAACCTATGCCTACCCACTGGGCATCTAAAGATTTAGAAAATATAGACTTTGATGTTATCCGCTATTATCTGGCCCAAGGTCAGCAACCAAGCAGGACTTGGGATGAGGTACCTGATGACATAAAAGAAACCTTTGAAAGACTTGGAATCCCAGAACAGGAAAGGAAGTTTCTCGCCGGGGTTGAAGCACAATTCGACAGTGAGGCTGCATACTCAAGGATGAAAGAAGATCTTGAGAAAGAGGGCGTCATTTTTGTTGGGCCCACAGAAGGTCTAAAAGATCATCCTGAAATTTTCAGAAAATGGTTTGGTAAAGTTATCCCTAGTTCAGACAATAAGTTTTCCGCATTAAACAGTGCAGTGTTTAGTGGTGGTAGCTTCATCTATGTTCCACCAGGCGTCAAACTAGCTCAACCCCTACAGGCATATTTCCGGATTAATGCGGAAAATTTTGGTCAATTTGAAAGAACCTTAATTATTGCAGACGAGGGCTCTGAAATCACCTACATGGAAGGCTGCACCGCTCCAAAATTTGAAACATCCACCCTTCACAGTGCTGTGGTCGAATTAGTTGCTCTAAAGGGTTCAAAAATTCAATACATAACTGTTCAGAATTGGTCTAATAATGTTTACAATCTCGTGACTAAAAGAGCCATTGCTGAGGAAAACGCTGAAGTTCGCTGGATCGATTGCAATATTGGATCAAAACTTACTATGAAGTACCCGGGAGTTGTTTTGAAAGGTAGAAAATCTCGAGGAGAAGTATTATCCATAGCTTTAGCTAATGATGGTCAGCATCAAGATACTGGAGCAAAGATGATTCATTCGGCTAGTGAAACGAGCAGTAATGTTATCGCAAAATCAATATCTATCGGTAACGGGCGATCCTCATATCGTGGACTTGTGCAAATTCCTGGGCATTTAAAGAACTGTAAAAATAATACCGAATGCGATGCACTTTTGATCAACAGCGAGAGCCAGACTGATACTTATCCCGCAATTGCAGTCAAAGGAGATGACAATTCTGTCCAGCACGAAGCTAGTGTCTCGAAGGTTAGTGCCGAACAAATTTTTTACATGCAACAAAGAGGCTTGTCAGAAGCTGAAGCAATGAGCATGTATGTTAACGGATTTGTTAATGATTTAATACGTGAATTCCCTATGGAATACAGTGTCGAATTAAAGAGACTTATTGATCTAGAAATGGAAGGTTCTGTTGGGTAATGAGTAGTTCCTCTCAAATATCAGAAAGTCCTAAAAGCAACTTTTTATCATCTGATTTTCTCGATGTTTTCCTTGAAAAAAGATCTTGGGAGCCCGGCTGGCTTGTTGATTTCAGAAAAGAATCGTGGGAAAAATATTTAGATCTTCCCAAAGAAAGGCTTAAGGATGAAAATTGGAGATTTTCACCACGCTCACGTTTTGGATATTCAAATTTTCCTGAGCTTACCAAATCGGAGAGAGAATCAACTCTTAATTGCGATGACACTTCGAATGTATTTTTTGAGTCTTTAAATCAGACTATTTTAGATTCTCCTTCAATATTAAGTGACCTACCTAATTTAACTGAACCAAATCTTGGTTCAATTTCCAACCTTTTACTTTGTCGCACTTTTGCTGAGAATGGTTTTGTAATAAAAGCTCCAAAGCAATTCCAAAGCAATTCCATATTCAAAACGACAAACTTTGCTCCGCAAAATAACAAGAGCAGGTTCCAACAGAATTTTATATTTTTGGAACCCCACTCTGAACTCACATTACTTGAATGGTACGAATCAGAAGATAACTCAAGCGGATTGCTTTCTAATACCTCCAACATTTTTTTATCTGAAAATTCAATATTTAACAGAGTAGTAATTCAAAAACTTAATCATGAATCAACATTTCTTCATCATGAAAATATTGAATTACAAAAAGGGTCTCAATTTAACAATATTATTGTACAATTAGGATCTTCACAAAGCAGAATTGAATCTAAAGGAAGCATATTCGGCGAAGGAGCGGAATTCAATAACTCTTCGATATGTCTTGGTATTCATAAACAACTTTTTGACCAAAGGACCATCCAACATCATTCTTCACCGAATTCTAATAGTAATCTTCTTTTTAAAAATGCATTGCTTGATGAAGCAAAATCAGTTTTTTCTGGAATGATAAAGGTTGATCCTGAGGCCCAAAATACTGACGCCTTTCAAACTAACCGTAATCTTCTCTTAAGTAATGAGGCAGAAGCAGACTCTTTGCCAGGCTTGGAAATTCTCGCGAACGAAGTGAAGTGTAGCCATGGCGCCACTACCAGCAAAATTGATGATCAAGAACTTTTCTATCTGCTCAGTCGAGGTATCCCTAAAAGAACTTGTGAAAAACTCGTTGTTCTTGGGTTTTTCGACGAAGTGATCTCAAAAATTAAAAATGATGATTTGCTCAATCAATTAAGAAATGAAATATCTGCTCATTTTGATACTACAATCTGAGTTCTCTCAATGAATAACTCACAGGAAGAAATAACGCTGTTACGAGATGTGTCTGCCACCCTTATTCCACATGGAGAAGAATTTGTTCTTACTAAAGGAGATAAAGTCACTATTACTCATTTGTTAGGTGGCAATTACACTGTTATGACTTTAAACGGGATGTATAGAATTGCAGCAAAGGATGCTGATGCTCTCGGTAAAGAGAAAAATACCCTATCTACAAACAAACCTGATGATAAAGCTCAACCGGCTAGTGAAGAAGAAATACTCAAAAATCTTAAGACTGTATTTGATCCTGAAATTCCGGTTAATGTCGTAGATCTTGGTTTAATTTATAAAGTATTAATCGAAGAGACTGAGGATAGAGGAAGAGTTGCATTTGTAGACCTTACTCTCACGGCACCCGGTTGTGGAATGGGCCCTGTAATTGCAGAGGATGTCAAAAATAAAGTTTTAGAACTTTCTGGGATAAACGATGCCGAAGTAGAAATTGTTTGGGACCCACCATGGACCCAAGATATGATGTCTGAAGAAGGTAAAATGGAATTAGGTTTGATTTAAAACCACTTTTCAGAGATTTTGTCCAAAAATAATCTTAAGATGGAATCCCAACCGAAAAAAATTTGTGTTGCCATAGGTTCTGATCACGCAGGTTACAAGTACAAGCAGGCAATTATAGAGTATCTTCAAGTTTCAGGGTATGAAGTTAAAGACTTTGGAACTTTTTCAGATGAATCAGTTGATTATCCAATTTTTATTCGTCCCACTGCAGAAGCTGTAGCAAACAAACTTTGCACATTCGGGATTGTACTCGGTGGCAGTGGCAACGGTGAAGCTATTGCCGCGAATAAGGTAAATGGAATTCGTTGTGCTGTATGTTGGTCTGAAGAAACTGCAAGACTTGCCAAAGAACATAACGATGCTAATCTTATATCAATCGGCGAAAGACAAATTTCAATAGAAATGGCACTCAATATCGTCAAAATATGGCTGAAATCTTCATTTGAGGGAGGCAGACATGAAAGGCGAATCAAAATGCTAGAAATAAATGACTAAATAGATATTTAAATGACCAAAGAAAAAGATAAAAAACGCGATTCTGTAGCTGAAGCTATTCAAAGTAAATTCCTCGAGGAAAGAAAAATTTTCTTATGGGGAGAAGTCAGCGATAGATCAGCCCGAGATCTCACTGAAAAACTTCTATTTTTAGAATCTGAATCACCTGGAGAAAAAATTACCTTCTACATTAATTCTCCGGGGGGATCAATTACAGCAGGGATGGCTATTTTTGACACAATGCAACTTATTTCTTCGCCAATTGCAGTTGTTGTTACTGGAATGGCTGCAAGTATGGGATCTATTTTACTATGCGGAGCAACTAAAGGAATGCGCTATCTATACCCTCATTCTCGGGTTCTCATTCATCAACCCTTGATTACTGGTCGCATGGTTGCCGCGGCTGTTGATATAAATATCCAGGCACAAGAAATAGAAAAACTGAGAGAAGAACTAAATGGCATTCTAGCTAGAACCTCCGGGCAACCATTAGAGAAAATCCAACAGGATACGGATCGTGACTTTTATTTGAATGCACAGGAGGCTATTGAATATGGTCTTGCTGATGAAATAGTTGATAAAATTTAATTTATCTAGGTTTGCCCATTTCTGAAAGTGGCAAATTTTCCACTAGTTGCCATTTTTTCGGGACTTCAAATGCTTCCAGAATTTTCGAAGCTTTCATCTTTAGATTTTCCAAGTCGGCGTCCTTCGGGCTGATAAAAGCTGTAATACAATCGCCCCAAACTTCGCTCTTTTCACCTTTTATAAGACAGCCCTCTACTAACCCAGTATTTAATAAAATCCTTTCAATTTTATCTGGATTTACCTTTTTACCTCCCGTAATTAGTATCCTATCGGAACGGCCATCAATCCACCAATTCCCCCTATCGTCCACTCTCCCAAAATCGGGGGTTTGAAACCAGTCTGATTTTAAACCCTGCCCTATTAAGTTTGGTGCAGTGCTTTTAGATTTTACCAAAATTTTATTACTTTCGTTCTCTAATTTTAAAGACGAATGAGGTAATGGTTTACCAACTCCGTCCATTCCATTTAAAAAATCTGTTTTCTTTAAAATTGTAACCATACCAGCAGTCTCTGTCATCCCATATGTTGGATAGAGCGGTAACTCAAGACTCCTGCATTCGGTTGCTAACTTTTCAGACAATCTTGAACCACCAATAAAAATACCTCTGAACTTTCTCAAATTCTCACAAGCAATTGAATTTTTAATCAGATAATGTAACTGAGTGGGTACTAGTGATATCCATTTATGAGATACTTCTTGGCAAATAATTTCAGAACATAAATCTCGATAATCTAAAAAATAAACTGTTCCACCAGTAAATTTTGCTCTGATAATCTGCATTATTCCGGCGACATGATGCAAAGGTAAACAGCACCATGAAGAAAGTTCATCTAACTTCAGGCAATCAATAAGAGATTTAACTCCTGCATACATTGACTTGTAAGTATGCTGAATTAGTTTTGTATTACCTGAAGTTCCTCCAGTATTAAATAAAAAAGAAGTTTCGGGAGTCAAAGACTCAAGCTTTTGTTTAATAGGTAAAACATTGAATTCACTCAGTTTAACAAATTGATTTTGTTTCTGTTTGTGAAAAATTTTTTTTGCAAAAAGCAAAGAACGATTGTTCGGGTCATTCTTTGGATCTACCCATGAAAGTTCTGAATTTAAATTCATAGACTTGCCCAAAGATTGTCGAGATCTTCAACCGATACGCTGTAAGGAATTAAAATTTCTTCGTGATGCTGAGAAAACTCTCCTTCACAGTTGGAAAACAGCTTACGGTCGAGACCTGCTACACGATTCGAGTAACTAGCACACCTAAGAACAGCTTCGTATCCAAACGGACTTTCAAATGATGTGGACACTATGGTTTTTTCAGAATTTGAACTTATAAAGTTAATTGTTCTATCCCAATTGGACATTAAACAAGGCTTAATAATGAATTTACCAAGCCATTTTTGATTACAAAAGTAAGATAGATCTTGCAGCCAAACAATACTTTCATCCAAAGCTAAAGGAAGATCAATTAAGCTTTGTATTTTTAAGAGGTCACCAATTGATTCTCCTGAAAAAGGCTGCTCTAAAAATTCAATTTCTTTATTTTCTTTAAAAGCTTCATCCCAAAGCAGCAAATCTTCCATTTCAATACCTTCATTTGCATCTAGTCTTAATTTACAACCTGATCCTGTTTGCTGTATCAAACCTTTTACATTTTTAACTTCGTCTTCGGTATTTCTAATACCGATTTTTACCTTAATCGTATCACCAATTTTAAACTTATAATCTTTCCTGAACAATTTTGCGGTCTTTATTTTATAATTTTGATTACCTTTAGAACAGTCCCAAATCTCTGAATCTAAACTGCTAACAGCAGATTGAATAAGTTTATTCTCACCTATTTCGCCTTTTGCACACCAATTTTCAACTCTTGGCAAGAGATCATTTAGTCTATCAAAGGTAAAACCATTCACGAGTGATATTTCACCAAATGATACCTTACCTTTGCTATCTTCTTTTCTCAATATTATAGCCTCTTTTTCATTCCATTGACCATGAGCAGTCATGATAGGTGTAGTAAACTTTTGCCTGTAAACTCTAAATTGCCTAGATTCTATCATTAAATAACCTTGAGAACTGCTTCTTTATATATCATAAGTTATGTTATCAATGCGATGTATTAATCACTAATTATGGACGAAGATTTCTATTTAAATGCTTCCGATTTTTTTCAGAAAAACATTCCCTACGGTCTAACTTTTGATGATTTATCTCTTGCAACTCAATACTCCGAAATACTTCCAAGAGATGTCGATCTACAGACTGATCTATCTGAATCATTAAAATTAAATATTCCTATTCTTTCTTCTGACATGGATACCGTCACTGAATCAGAAATGGCTATTGCGATGGCTTTGTCTGGAGGAATCGGACTTATCCATTACAATATGTCACAAAAATCGCAACTTAAGGAAGTATCAAGAGTCAAGTATCATGTTCATGGATTAATTCGTGATCCTATTACGATAACAGCTGATAAACTAGTAGGAGATGTATTAAATCTTATCGAGCAAAAGAATTTTCAATTCAGAACTTTTCCTGTAGTAGACGAAAAGGAAAAGCTTATTGGTCTACTACCAGGCAGAGTAGTTAAAGAGCGTTATTGTAATAGACCAGTTACCGATGGTATGCTTGCACGCGATCAAGTTTTTACCATTAAAGAAAATGAAGTTGGAAAAGATCCGATCAAAACTGCTGATACTTTTTTTAGCAAAAACATGGGCATACATAAACTCTTAGTCGTTGATCAACAAGATCGCCTTCGAGGACTATACACCCTTAGTGATATTGAGAGAATCATGGGTGAAAATAGAAATAATTTAAAACCGGCAAGAGACTCCAAATTTCGCCTTCTTTGCGGGGCTGCTATTTCTGCAAATAGAAAACATGATGGTACTTTAGACAAAGACTCTGTGTTAAATCATGTTTCAAATATGGTTGAACAGGGTTTAGATGCAGTTGCAGTTTCCACTGCACATGGTCATACCAAAGGGGTTGGAGAAACAACTCGCCTTATTAGAGACCTATTTCCTGACTTATGTATAATTGCTGGAAATGTCACTAGTGGAGAAGGTGTTGAATTTTTGGCTAATTCTGGAGCGAATGCTATAAAAGTCGGACAGGGTCCTGGTTCAATTTGCACAACTAGAATTGTAGCAGGAGTTGGAATACCTCAAATGACCGCACTTTATACGGCCATGAAAGGGGCTGAAAGAAGTGGTGTTACAACAATTGCTGATGGTGGAATTTCAAAATCTGGTGACATAGTCAAAGCACTAACTATGTCAAATGCAGTTATTTGTGGAGGGCTTCTAGCTGGCTGTAAGGAAGCACCCGGAAGGATAATAGAAATTGAAGGAAAGTACTATAAACAATATCGGGGGATGGGAAGTCTAGAGGCAATGAAAGAAGGATCTGCTGCTAGGTATGGTCATATTACTGGAGACAAAACAATAAAAAATACGGCTGAGGGGATTGAAGCACTCAAAGAGGTTGCTGGCTCAGTCAAGGAAACCATAGAAACTCTCGTAGGTGGAATAAGGTCTGGCTTTGGATATCTTGGTGCAAAAAATCTTTCAGAACTTGGTAAAAGAGCTAGGTTCATAAAAGTTAGCTATGCTGGCCAAAAAGAATCCGGAACACACGATGTGATAGAAGTTAAAAGAACCGACTTCTCAAGATCTTAACTTTTTAAGCAACCATGAAAAATTTAAGGGATTCTTCAAATTTTTATTCCATTATTGGAATTAGTATGGGAGATGAAGGCAAAGGTCGAGTAGTGCACGAAATTTTAGATCAGTCAGAAAAAATATCGGGATCTCCCCCTGCTAGCGTTATAAAGGTCAATGGTGGAGCAAACGCTGGTCACACTGCAGCGGGGCTAAAACTAAATCTGTTACCATCTGGTGTTGGTAATCCGAATGTTAACAAGCTAATAATTGGAAGTGGAGTAGTCGCTGATCCGAGAAAATTTCTTTGGGAAGCAATTCCGCTCGAAAAAAGAGGCATTCGTGTTCTTGATAGATTAATAATAGACGAGAAAACTCAAGTTAGTGATTTAACACACAGACTGCTCGACCTATCTTGGGAAGATTACAGGGTTAAACAACTTGGAATGGAAAAGCGGGGCTCAACTGGTCGTGGCATAAGCCCAGCGTATTCAGACGAAACGGGTCAATGGCAGATTTTTTACCATTATTTTACTGAAGATAGGAGTGAATTCAGGAATATCCTTCATCAGCGTGTAAAAAGAGCTATGGATACAATACAACATGTTTGTAAGGTCAGCGAACAAGACTGGAATAACTTTTTTCAAACTCTCACTACTGCAGAAAAAAATGCCAATATAGAATCCATCAATTCAGGTGTGTTTTGTGAAAGTGAATTTGATTTTGAAGTTTTTAGAGGTTCTACACCCTTTTCACTAAACATTGATTTATTAGAAGATGTATATTGGAATGCTGGTCAGAGATTGGTTCATACCATCAGAGATATAAGAGATGAAATTCTGACGGATGTTAGAAAAAACAAAGTAATTGTGGCCGAATTCGGTCAGGCTTACTGGCTAGATAAGAGACATGGATTTACGCCAAATGTAACTGCTTCCCACACCACAAGTCCTGAGTTATTCCTATCTACTGGTATACCTGCTCAGGAAGTAACTACTGTCGGATGCTGCAAAGCTTATGACACAAAAGTGGGAACTCATCATTTTATAACGCAAATTGACCACCTCTCCCACTCTCTTGGAAAAAAACTAGCAAAATTAGAATTCGGCACTTCAACTGGCAGGCAAAGAATGGTTGGGTGGTTTGACGCTGTCGAAAAAGGTAATGCATTGAGGTATGGCGGATTTGATCAAATAGTAATTAACAAGTTAGATGCCCTTTCAATTGGCGAGCTGAATGATGAGCAAATGCTAAAAATTTGCACAGGGTATAAAATGATAACCGGTGAAAAAATTTTACAAGTTCCAAGAAGAGAATCCCTCAGGAAAAAACTCGAACCGATTTACGAGCTACTACCGTCTTGGAAAGAAGATATAAGTGGTATCAGCTCTTTCGATGATTTGCCCGTAGAAGCAAAAAAATATGTTTCAAGAATGCTTAGTAGTATCTTCGAAGTTGCTTACCCTGAAGGTTTTGAAAATGAAAAGTTACCCAAATTGCGCTTTATAGGTGTAGGACCAGACCCAGGACAAATCATAACTGAACTTCCTTCTACTCTGGACCTGATCAAAGGTAATTAACACTTTCCATGTCAATAAAATCTTCTGTATTAGAAAAATTTCGAAGAAGAATCGCTTGGGACGACATAAATACTCAAGTACTAATCTCTCAACTTGAATCCGCTCGCTATGAAGAGATTAGTAATCAAAAAATAGACGAAGCGGATATAACCTCAGATGCATGTTGTGTTTCTGGAAATGGTTCAGCTGAAATCGTTGTGAGGGAAAACCTTACTATTTGTGGACTACATCTAATCCCTCATATTCTTAAAATATTCAATACTAATACAATTTCGCATAAACTACATTTCAAGGAAGGTGACCAAGTTTCAAAAAATTCCTCCGTAGCAACTATCGATGGAGAACAAAAAGAGATTCTTCTTGTAGAAAGAACAATATTAAATTTTCTGCAAAAACTCTCGGGTATTGCAACTCTAACCAAAAAATATGTTGATCAGATAGATCCTTTTTCTGTGGATTTACTTGACACTAGAAAAACTACTCCGGGATTTAGACAATTGGAAAAGTACGCTACTGCATGTGGAGGATCTTTCAATCATCGAATGGGTCTTTATGATCGTATTCTCATAAAAGATAATCATTTAAGAGCAATCGGCGTATACAACAAAGATTCCTTTACTAATAAATTGTCTAGTATTCGAGATAAATATAAAGATCATATCATAGAAGTTGAAATAGACTCCGTCGAACTCTTAGAACCCGCAATCTCTTGTAAATTTGATGCCATCTTAGTTGATAACTTTAGTCCTGAGGAAGTAAAAAAGACTATGAATATAAATAATAATAGAGTTATCATTGAAGCGAGTGGAGGCATAAATTTATCTACAATATCTAAATACGCTAAAGCTAAACCTCACTTTATATCAACAGGTTCCATAGTGCATCAAAGCCGATGGCTAGATATTGGTTTGGATTGGAATTAAAAAACTGAAGTGTCTCAATTACAAAAAGGAAAAAAACAAAAGATTTCTTTGCTGAAAGAACCAAAAAAGCTAGCAGATGAAAGTTCTTTTACATTTATATTGAGAACTTTACTAAAACACTCACCTTTTTATGTGTCTGGAACAGTATTCTCAAAACAACTAAATATATCTAGAGTTGGGATTTGGAGTAAAATTAACAAACTTCGACAAGAAGGAATAATAATAGAAGCAACTCAAAATAGGGGATATAGGTTAGCGGAAGAACCCAAAAAAACAAATATTCACTTATTAAAGGCTTGGATGAATTTGTTGAATAATAATCACAATGTACATTTGCATGAATCTATTAAGTCAACCAACAGCGAAGCAGAAAGATTGTTAGCTATTGGTGAAGGTGCACCTTTTTCAGTTCTCACAAATTACCAAACCGAAGGAAGAGGGAGACATGGTAAAAAATGGGTTTGTCCAAAGAATGGAAATATAAATCTTTCATTTGCGTCTAGACCAAATGTAAACTTTACACAATTGAGGACACTTACACTTTGGTTGGGAATTGATGTAGTAAAACTTTTAAGAAAAATTACTGGTAGTAATAATATAAAAATTAAGTGGCCAAATGATATTGTTATCGATGATAGAAAAATTGGAGGAGTACTTACCGAGGCATCAATCGATTGTGAGAATGTTAAATCGCTTGTAATTGGAATTGGCATAAATTGTAATTCAACAAGATCAGATTTTCCAAGTCCATTAACGGATACAATTTCTTCATTAAAGGAAATTTCAGGAAGACAAATTAGTATTAATGAAATAAGTGCTAAGCTATTAGTATCCATACAAAACTCATTGGATAAACTAATTGATAGATTAGATTCTAAAAAATTACTTAATGACTGGAATAAACTAGACGCACTTTTCAATAAAAGAATTCAAGTTATCAATGGAATGAATAAGATTGCTGGAGTAGCTCAAGGAATTGATAACGATGGAAACTTACTGTTGAAACTAAAAAATGGTGAAGTCAAAAAAGTAAATAGTGGTGATACATCCATTCAAAAATAATGAAATTAGACTATTCAGGTCATACTATAGACATTGGAAACACAATGACCACTGTACATTTTTTTGAAAATGGTGTAATTAAAAAGGAATGGAAAATCGAAACGCATGATATAATTAATAATCACAATATTATCAGTAAAATTGAGTGCTTAAATAAATTTTCATGCACATACTGCTCGGTATCCCCAAACGCAGAAAATTCACTAATTAATTATTCCAATGCATATAAAATAAAACTGCACAATTTGAATTCAAAAGCTCTCTCTAGAATAAAAACTTCCTACCCGTCTCCAACCGAAATTGGACATGATAGAATATCAAATGTTATTGCAGCTACATCGATTAAAAAGATACCTTGTATTGTCATTGACATGGGCACTGCTACAACATTTGACATTATCACTCAAGAAAATGGTTACGAGGGTGGTATAATTGTACCAGGAGCTCAAGGATTTCTGGATTATCTTGGCAATAACACTGCATTATTGCCCAATCTTAAACTGAAAAATTACAAACATCAAAATATGGTTGGTAAAAGTACTCAACAGGCGATAATGATTGGGACTCTTAAAGGTTACCCAGCAATGATATCCTCACTAGTTGACTTATTACTACAAGAAATCAATAACAGAATAAAACAAGCGGCGAGTATCATTTTGACCGGAGGTAATAATGAAATATTGGATAACCAAAGTTTTGAGAAGGTACCCAATTTGACATCACTAGGGTTAGCTTACTCTTTTCAATTAAACCTCGCCGAATCAATTTCCAAGTGAGCACTCCTGAAAACAAGCCTACTCCAATAATTGAAGTTATTAATTTGCAAAAAAAGTACGGTAGAATTAATGCAATTAAAGGAATAAGCTTCTCTGTTGGGAAGGGTGAAATTGTAGGTTTTCTTGGTCCAAATGGAGCTGGTAAAAGCACTACTTTGCGTATTTTGGCAGGTCTAATTTCAGCTGATTCGGGGGAAGCGAAGGTGTGCGGTGTTGATTTGGCGGAAGGAGACGGTGAAGTCAGAAACCTCATAGGTTTTCTACCAGAAAATAATCCCTTACCTGATGACTTGAGAGTAATAGAATATCTTAATTTTAGAGCTAAGCTGAAAGGTTTGAGTGGCAGTCGCCTAAGGGAACGCGTTAAAATATCTCTTGAAACATGTGATATCGAGCGAAGAATTTCGGAAAGAAAAATTGGAAATCTTTCGAAGGGCTTTAGACAGAGAGTAGGAATTGCCGATTCTATACTAGCTGAACCTCGTCTAGTTATTCTAGACGAACCAACTATTGGTTTAGACCCTCATCAATCTGCTGTCACACGCAAAATGATGGAAAGACTAAAAGGAGAAGTTTCCTTTTTACTTTCAAGTCATATCTTATCAGAAGTCGAAGCGTGCTGCGATCGCATGATTATTCTAAGTCATGGACAGATCGTAGCCGAGGGAACATTAAATCGTTTGCAGGAAAAATTTATTACGAAAACAAAATTCGAGGTTGTAGCCAAAACTAGAAAAATTAACATAAAAAAATCAATTCGATCGATTGACGAGTCATGTGAGCTCATTACTGACGATCCAGTTGATCTAACAGGAAAAAGAAGATTTGTTTTCACCACAGACAAAGGTGAAGAAACTGCAGTAACGATTATTCGTCATCTGGTAAACCAAGAAAATTTTAAAATATTTGAATTTCAAATAAACAGACCAAATTTGGAATCAATTTTTCTTAGAGCAACAAATGAGAATTGGAACTACTTTGATTCATTAGAACGGAAGATTAAATAAAATGAACTCTTATTTTGTGATTCTCAGATACGAAATCTTTTTACTTTTTATTTCTCCAGCGACATATGTCTCTTCCTTTTATTTCCTCTCACTTATCGGTGTTGGCTTTAGATATTTTATCGAAAGTTTCATCCACACCGATTGGATACTTACCCCACTATCTTCTATTACACTAGGTTTGTTTTTTGGTTCTCCCGCCCTTGTTCCTTTTCTAACCATGAGAAGTCTTGCCGAAGAGAAAAAACTTGGAACCTTAGAAACTCTAAATTCGGCACCAATAAACTTTACAAGCCTTGTCATTGGAAAATGGACTGCATGTTTTCTTTTTTTTACTACCATTACTTTGCTTTGTTTTTTATATCCTCTGCTGTTTACATTGCTCTTTCCAACACAAGCTGAAAATCTCGGTTTCGATCAAATTGAATCTTGGGCAGGGAATTTATTTTTTATTTTGTCTTATGGTGCAACATTCACAGCCATCGGAATCTTTTCGAGTTCTTTAACGAAAAATCAAATGGTGGCAGGCATGTTGACTTTTACAAAGCTGACAGTTTTAATTTTTATAATGGTTTTCAATTTTAAAACCAGCTCATCAACATATTATTCCTCTAATATTCAAGATATCATCTACAGGTGCTTTGAATTTCTTAACAATGGGTTAACCTCGATAGAGAATTTTAGCCTAGGAATAATAAAGATTAAAACAATTCTTTATCAAATTAACCTCACTCTATTTTTCCTAATGCTTTCCGTGCTTCAAATTGAAAGAGTCAATAGATAATGGACTTCAGACAATCTTCCAAAAATAAAAGAAAAGACATTTTCGTTTCTTCTGCACTTTTAATTACACTTTTTTTTGCTTTAAACTTTTTATTTTCCAAAATTGATGGCTTCGTTGACTTGTCTAAAAAAGAGAAACATAGTCTTTCGCTTGATTCGAAAATTCGCCTCAATGAGATTAAATGCCCAGTCGATATTTTTATTACCATTCAAGAAAGAAGTAAAAACCCAAAAATAATTCAGAAACTCTTGCATGACTTAGGCATCGTCTTGGATAGCTTTGAAAGTTATAAGTCAAAATTTCCAATAAGAATTCACCGAATAAACATTGATTCAATTAAGGATGCTAAAGTTGTAAAAAGATTTAATTTAGTAAAAAGAAATGCAATTATAATAACAACCGAACAAAATAGAAAAAAAATTCTGTTTAGTTACAATGATTCCGATGATGAAAATATTCTTTCAGTTAACTCAAATTATCGGTCAAATAATTCATTAATTAGGGAAAAAGTTTGGGAATCAGGTTTTTACAGCAATTGGAAAGAATCTATAAATGGAATTTTTGAGCCTACTCAATTCAATGGAGAGTCCTTAATTCTAAACTCAATCCTAGAAATAGCAGCTTCAAAAAATGAAAAAAACACCGTATATTTTACCCAAGGTCATGGTGAGGGAAATCCATACAATTCAAACATAAATGACGGCTTTTCTGAGTTAAAAGATATTTTCGAAAGAATCAACTTTAAGGTATCGACTATAAATTTAGCTGAAATTGAGAATGTTCCATCTAATTGTAAGATTCTTGTGATTATCGGACCTGATGGACTTTTTTACGAAAAAGAAATCGCCGTTATAAGAAACTTTGTAAAAAATGAAAAAGGTTCAGTTCTCATTTCAATCGATCCCGATGAAAAAATATATTTAGTTGATAAACCAGCTTACGGATTACGCAATATCCTTAAAGAATGGGGCATAAGATGTCACGATTTGTTAATTCATGACCCAGTGAAAAATAACTATGATTTTTTTTCTGGCGATTATTGGTTAAAAACCTACCAAAAAAACCAAAAAAACTCTATTGTCAAAGATCTTAGCGAAGGAAGGTACTATATAAAATCCTCAAGACTTAGACCAGTAGAAGCAATTTCTAATTCCTCAACGAAATTTAATGTTGATGAAATAATCTTTTCATCCAAGAGTTCTTGGGCGTTGTCTTCATGGGTGGATAGATCCTTTCCCCCAAATATTAACGAACTGCTTGATGTAGAAGGACCGATTCCAGTAGTTGCCATATCTGAAGAAACCTCAAACAGCAGTAATTCAAACAATAGAAGAGGTAGGATTGCAGTTTTTGGAAGTTCAGGTCTTGTTAATAACAAGAGACTTAAAGAAAGCACCGGCAACAAAATATTGGCTAAGAATATAATTAATTGGTTGGCTAAATATGATCAATTAATTGCAACTAGTGGTAAAGAAGTAAAGATTTACAATCTAGAAATGAACGAAAAAGATTTCCATAAATTTTTGTACGGGATATCAATAATCCCTATCTCTGTAATCTTATTAGGGGGGTTTGTTGGATGGTTGAGAAAAGATCTTTAATATGAGAAAAATAAAAAATCTACTCATTATTTCCAATCTTTTGTTATTTATAATTTTGTACTTTAGTCAAAGTGAAAAAAACAATGATTTGCGAAATAGCGAGTTGAATGAATTAACTGATATAAATTCAATCACTGAAATAGTAATAAATAAGAACAAAAATAATATTATATTTTCTAAAGATAATTATGATTGGAAAATTAAATCCCCTCTTAAATGGAGACTAGATTACTTCGCAATATCAAAATTCCTTAATACTTTTTCACATATTAAATTTATTGAATACGCTAATTTAAGTGAAATCAAAGAAAGAGGTGAAAAACTAATTGATTATGGAATTAATTCAAATTCAACATCCATATCTGTAAAGCGTTTAAATTCTACTTCAAAATTCATCCTTGGTGCAGATTGTAGAGATTCAGAAACTGTTTTTTGTAAACTGGAAATAAATAATGTGCCAACTGACCAATTATGGAGGATTTCAAAAGAGATCGTTGAGCTTTCCGATACAGAAATTTCATCATGGGCAAATATGGATTTAATAAATTCAAATTTTTATCAAATTGATAAACTGACCGTCCAATTCAAATCAGAAAATAAATTAACAACTAAGACTACTTTACAAAAAAAACAAAATAAATGGGCTTTTTCATACCCCTTTGTAGCTCAGACCAATTCAGATGAAGTCAGAACACTATTGGGAAATTTACTTAATGAAAAAATCATTAAAATAGACAATAATGAAACATTCAAAAATAAGTTAAATTTAAGAGATAATTGGAAAAGCAAGCTTACAGTCGAAACAGGAGATAGAAACCAAACATTTTTGTTAAGCGAAACCGTCGAACAAGGAAATCAAAAATTTTGTTTTTGTTTATCCAACTATTCTTCAAATCTACTCAAGATAGAATCCTCTTTCCTAAATAATTTATCTGATTGGTCTACTAAATTACGCGAAAAGAGAATTTTTCAATTTCAATACCTTGATATAAATCAAATCAAAATTAACCGAAACGATGAAAACTTGATTCTTAAGAAAGGCGAGAATGATTGGAAATTAAAGGGAGGCACCCTATCCGATTCAGTTGCTGATCCTGACATGATAAAGCAACTAATTAAGAAACTAAATTCGTTGGAAGTTATTGAATTTCTCTCCTTTAATCCGACTCAAAATCAGCTAAACACTTCTGAGTTTGAAAACAATTCAGAATCTATACAGATTAAATTCAGTGATACATCTACTATCACTATTCTTTGTAACAATAAATTTGAGGATGCAACGCTCAGAAAAATTTTTGTACCAGAGCTTTCAATATTATGTCTGATTGAAGAAAGTTTTAATGAAATTTTAAGTTATAAAAATTTTGAATTTTTAAATAAAGATTATTTTCCTGACGAATATTCGATCAAAACTTTAAGAATACTTAATAAAAATAATGAAGAAGTGATATTTGATAAAAATCATACCTTTACTTCAAAGTTATTCTTAAATTCTAAAATCAAAGCATATTTGAATCGTAAAAGTGAAAATGACGGAACTTGGCATAAAGGAGATTGGGTTCCTTGGAAACATATTGTGGAATTCGATTTTGCTTATCCTGAAAATATCAATCCAGACAGATTAATGCTGAGTGAACAACTCGGTGCTACATTGTGGTTAGCTTCTTTTAAAGACAATAATCTTACTTTCAACTTAGATGTTGATCTTATTGAAAATTTGCAAAGCATCTTGAGTAAATCTGATCCCTAAAAATATATTGAACCCTAAAAAAATTTTTAGAAGAAAAGAATCTAGTATATTAACCTATTTCCTTTCTTTATTACTAGGATTGCAATTTACAATCTTTTCATTTTTTTATTTCGGTTTCGAGTTCCCAGAGATCAATGGTCTTTTAAAAAAGTTTCACCCGATTTTTAATCATTTAAAGATTGATAGAGTGAGATTTCATAAAAATAATCTATACGTTAAGAGCATAGTTTTACATGATGAATACGGTAACAATATAGCAAAAGGTGAAAATATTGAGTTTAAATTTCGTTCCTTTTGGGATGTTATTTCTTTTTACCCTAAAGTGGTTAAAGCTGATCAAATTTCGACTCTTACTGGTAACAATAAAGAAATAATTAAAATTGAACAGTTAATAGTTCAAAACGCACTTAACAATATCAAAATATTCTCTTCGATCGAAAACGAATTTTCTGTAATTAATTTAAGAGGATCGATTGAGAAAAAAGAACAGGAAATTTCAACTTCTAAGGGAGAAATAGACATTACAAAATTTACAAATTCAATTAATCTCCTCACTCAACAAATAGACAACTATACAAAATATTTAAAGCCATTTAATTTTAAGCAATCTCATATTTGTAGTTTCGAGTTTGGGAATCAAATAAGAGTTTTTATTCATCAAAAAAACAAAATATCACAGAACCCCTCATACAATAATTTAAATTTTCACATTGTAACTGACTCATCATTAAAAAATATAAATTCATCATTAAAAGTCGATGATCTAAAATTTAATATACACGATCAAATTTTCGAAATAAAAAACTTAGATTTCAGAGGAGCAAAGATTTTACATGATAGTTTTGGTTTCAAAATAAACGCAAATTCCATAAATCTATCAGGTAAAATAGTTGGCAATCTGAAAGACCATACAATTTTCGGAAATATAAATGAAAACAAATCGGTTTTTTCTGCTTTAACGAACTCTAACTTCTTAAAGGTCTCAGCTAGTTTAACTAAAAAAAATAAAAGCCAAATTTCAATGGATGTTTCAATGCGAGTATTTCCACTATATTCAGATTTAATTTTAAATACAACTGAAGGACAAAAAACTCTCATAGGCGGAGAATATTTTGAGATTTTTGCTCGTCCCCTTGATTCTCTCCTCGGAAATCATGACCACTTTCTTAAATTGAATACAAAAAACTTTTCAGTCTTAGGTTCACCGCCCACAAATGTTAAAGCACAGGGTAATTTAGACTCAAATTTTACTATATTTTTAAACGATGTAAATGGCTCTGTAGGGAAGAGCCAAGTTAATGGATCTTTCTTTCAAAAATGGTCTCCAAATACATATAAATTTGTTGTTGATGGAGTTTGCTTACCAACTGACCTAAATACTTGGTTGGGCTCTTGGTGGGAAAATATTTGGCATGATTTTTCCTTCGATAAAAAAAATCTCCCAAAAGGTAATTTCATAATCTCTGGCGTATGGGGTGATTTAACAGAATCTTTCACACATGGTTTTGTATCAGGTGCCAATATAACTTACAGAAAGCTCCCGTTATATCACTCTCAGCTTGAGATAATCGTAGATGAAAATTTCACAAAATTAATTTCACCTTCCTTAATACATAAAGAAGGTGAGATTAGTGGAACTCTATCTTTTGAAAGAAAAAATAACATCTTAGATTATTCAATTGAAGGTGATTACCCACTTAATCTTGGAAAGTTATGTTTTGGGACTGAGATAGAAAAATACCTAAATCATTTCAACCTGTCATATGCATATCTTAATTCAAGTGGTCGCATTCCTCTTGAATTTAAAAATACGGTTGAAAGAATTGAAAACCCGCTTTCCTATTCAATTAAATTTAGGACAGATCAAAACGGCACCTGGAATGATATACCTTTTAATTCAGCAATTGGTAAAATTGAGTCAAACTCTTCGATCACGACTTTGAGTTTAAATAGTGTTAAATTTGACAAAGGTGAAATGTCACTTTTTTCAGAAAATGATCACATCGGTGAGAGAATTAAATTAACTACTGAGCTGAAAAGTTGTAGCATTAATAACACAATAATTGCTCTCAGAAAATATTTCGGAGAAGCAAATTCTCAGGTTCAAGTTGATGAAATTCACGATCAGAATAAAGATGAAGGTATTTTAAATTTCTTTTTAAAAGCATCTGGCCCGTCGACCAATTATAAGAAACTTGAAGGTTCAGGAAGTATTCAAGTCCGCGATAAAAAATTAAGTAAAATTCCTTTACTGGGAGTAATTTCTGAAGTACTTGCTAATTTGACAATCCCTATCCCTACTGCTTCATTAACTTTCAACAAATTAGATGGTCTTTTTGAGTTCAAAAATAATAGGTTCATTTTTGAAGATATGATTATGTCGGGGAACTTTTCTAAACTAAACAATAAAGGGTACATAGATTTAGATAAAAAAACCATTAACTTTAATTCAACTCTGAAGATCATAGGAAATATTCCACTAATCGGAAAGCTCACTCAGATTGCAGACCCCTTATCTATGCTTATTAAATTTAAAATATTTGGTGATTGGAATAATCCAGAGTGGAATTTGGTGATTGACCCACTTAATTTGGATTAATTCAAAAATCTATCATTGCAACTTACTTAAAATAGATTTTGATGAAATAATTAATTTAACCTAAAGGAGGAATATATTTTGGACTTAAGTCAATTAAAAGGAATTATATCCTTAATGCAGAAATCTGATCTTACAGATTTAGAAATCGAAACGCAGGATTTGAAACTTCGACTAGCTAGACCCGGTAATGCTAAACAAACTATCACTGCGGTTCCCGAAATTATTACACAGACTCAAAGTGTTTCTGAAAGACCACCGGTTGCAGAAAAATTGCCACCTGAGGATGGATACATTTTTAAATCTCCGATGGTTGGCACCTTCTATCGTAAACCATCACCTGACGATGCAGCCTTTGTTTCAGTTGGAGACCAAATAAAAACTGGATCTATACTTTGTATTATCGAAGCAATGAAAGTTATGAACGAAATTCAATCTGACCAGAATGGTGAAGTTATTGAAATTCTCGTAGAAGACGGCGTCAGTGTAGAATACGGTCAACCTTTGTTTAAGCTCCGCACATAGTTACACCTTCATATGATAAAAAAAATTCTTATTGCGAATAGGGGAGAAATTGCCCTCCGCATTGTAAGAGCATGTCGCGAACTTGGTATAAACACACTTGCCGTATATTCAGAAGCGGACGAACAATCACTTCATGTTCAGTTAGCTGACGAAGCAATTTGTATCGGTCCGGCTAGCGGATCAGATAGCTATCTTAGGGCTGACCGCATTCTTAGTGCGGCAGAGGTAGGGGATATAGACGCAATTCATCCAGGTTATGGCTTCTTATCTGAAAATGCAGAATTCGTTGAACAATGTGAGTCATGCAATATTCAATTTATCGGACCAAAATCGGAGACCATTAAAAAAATGGGAGATAAATCCATGGCCAGAGAAACGGTCTCAAAGGCCGGGGTTCCAATCATACCTGGAAGCGATGGTCCACTTGCAAATGAAAAAGAAGCTACAAAAGTTGCCCAAAAAATTGGTTTTCCTGTAATAATTAAAGCAGTTTCCGGTGGTGGTGGAAGAGGCATGAGAATTGCACACAATGCAGTATCCTTTGCGAAAGAGTTTCTTGCAGCAAAATTAGAAGCTGAAAAAGCTTTTGGTGATGGTTCTCTTTATGTTGAAAAATATTTGGAAAGTCCAAGGCATATCGAATTTCAAATATTATCGGACAAACACGGCAATATGGTTCATTTAGGAGAGCGAGATTGCTCTGTTCAGAGAAGGCACCAAAAAGTTATCGAAGAAGCTCCATCTCCCTTCTTGGATAAAAGCCTGAGAAATAGAATGGGAAAAGCAGCCATTAAAGCCGCACAAGCTGCTGATTATATTAACGCTGGGACTATTGAATTTCTTGTAGATGCTAAAGGTAACTTTTATTTCATTGAAATGAATACCAGAATTCAGGTTGAACATGCGGTTACTGAAGAGGCTACTGGAATTGATTTGATCAAAGAACAAATTCAAATTGCTTCCGGACAAAGGCTGTCTTTCTCTCAAAAAGATATTTCTTTGTCTAAACATGCGATTGAATGCCGTATATGTGCAGAGAATCCCTCAAAAGGGTTTATTCCTTCACCTGGGACAATTGATTTGTATTATGCTCCCGGTGGACATGGTGTAAGAGTCGACTCTCATGCCTACGGTGGATATGTAGTATCTCCTCACTATGACAGTATGATTTGTAAATTAGTTACCTACGGCAGAACTAGAAAAATCGCACTCGATAGAATGTACAGAGCTCTTAGCGAGTACATTATTAGGGGAATAGATACAAATATTGATTTTTTAAAGGCAGTGATCCTAGATCCTGCTTTTAGGCAAGGTGAAGCCACCACTTCATACATCGAAGGCTTTTTAGCAAGAGCACCAAAAGATTTACTGGATAATAATGTTAAGGAATCAATAAAATGAGCAAAAAGGCTAAGGAAGAAGTTATAGAAGAGGTAACAGTTCCAACCATCTCTGAAGAATCGAGTGAACTTGGAACTATCAGGATTAATCACAGCGTAATTGCTGGAATAGTTCGACTTGCGGCACAATCTGTGCAAGGAGTCGTTAATGTAGGATCCGCAGGAGTGGTTGAAGGCTTAACAGATTTTTTCTCCAAGAAGGAGTCCGAAAGAGGGGTAAAAGTTACTGAATCTAGTGATGGTGGATACGAAATTGAAGTTAGAGTTGTGCTTGAATTTGGGGTCGATCTTGCAAAAACNGGTGTTGCCATTCAGGAAAGTATAAAAGAGCAAATCCTTTCCATGACTGGAAATCAAGCTCGATCAATCGACATTATCATTGACGACATAAAAATGGATAGCCCAAATAAAGATGCTGAAGAAAATAATTGGTCAAATAACTCAGAAACTTAACGCGTTTAAATGAATGTCCTCATCTGAAGTACATCACACGAATTGGCTGAGCTTTAAAGACTGGACACTTGAAACAGCTATCAATAATCCAGTTTATCTGTTCTCAATAATTTCACTACTCACCCTAGTCTGTCTTTTGTTCTTAATTAACAGATTAAAACAAGAACTTATACCAGTGTTTTCTGACGATGATGGTGAAGTCAAAATCACTCACACTGCACTTCATGAACTTGTAAGGAATGCTTCTCGTAAGATACCAGGAATATTTTCTCCCAACACAAATATTATTCGAAAGGGAGGCGGAATATATTTCAAAATCAGGATTCAACTGAAAAATAATTCGGATTTTAAGGAAATTAGATCTCAACTACAAACTTCTATCGAACGAACCTTAACCGAAGAATTGTGCTTCAAAAATTACAAGGGATCTGAAATAATTATNAAGGGGTTTAAAGATGAAAACTAGCAGAATTATATTTCTTCAAAACTGGCAAAGATAACACGACTTCTATTTCTTTGTTTCTTACCTTAATCCTCCAACCTTTTTCTTCTCTGTTTTTAGATTTTTTTGTATCTACCCAAATACTACCAATTGGTTTTTTTAAAAGTGGTGAAAACCCTCCTGATAAAACTTTTCCACTAGGTGAATTATTGAAGTATAATATATCNNCCTTTCTTGGAGTTATTCTATCATCTACCTCATAAAAAAATACTTTACCTGCAGGTAAATTTTCCTTTTCTGCGAGTAGTGCTTTCCGCCCAAGAAAATTTTCTTTCTGCCAAGAGATTGCCCATAACAAACCAGCCTGAACTGGAGTGATTTCATCGGTTAACTCATTTCCGTAGAGTGGATAGCCAGCTTCCAGTCTAAGGCTATCTCTTGCAGCTAAACCACCCCATCGAAGTCTGCCCTGGTTGACAAATTTATGTAAATCATTTGCCAAATTTAAAAGACTTTTATTATCACAATAAATTTCAAAACCATCCTCACCAGTATACCCTGTTCTTGAAACTAAAGCAGGGGTAGAATAAATGTCTTTTTCAATGAAGGACATTTTTTTAATTCCTGATAAATCATAACCCAAAAGCTCTGACAAAATTGAACAACTTTCAGGACCTTGAATGGCTAGTTGACCAACTGTAGGTGATAAATCACTAATCTCACAGTTAAAAGACTTGGAATATTTCAACATATGCGCCAGATCTTTTTGAANATTAGATGCATTAACACAAAGTAGATAATTATCTTCGGCTTTTTTATANACTATTAAGTCATCAACTGTGCCTCCGTTCTCATTACAGATTGGAGAATAAACTGCTCTTCCAACTTTCGTATTTAAAATAGAATTTGTTAGAATTTCCTCAAGAAACCATGTCGAATCAGTACCNACCACTTGAATTTCTCCCATATGACTAACATCAAAAACCGTAGCTGATTTTCGAGTCTGTATGTGTTCTTCCATTGAACTCCCAAATGATACAGGCATACTCCACCCAGCAAAATCTGTAAAGCGGGCAGAGTTTTTAAGATGAAAATCATGTAAAATTAGTTTTTTAGTATTGGTCATTTAAATAATGAAGTGTAAAAGAAGCCTATTACTAATATCANATNATACTGTTTAAATAATATTTGAGTACAAATTAAAAATTATAACTTCTTTTGATTAACGAACTTATCATAGCGGTTTCTCTTACAATCGGAATTTCTGCACTATGCTCAACTCTCGAGGCAATTATTTTAAGCGTCACCACTGCTGAAATAGAAAATCTAAAGTTAAGTTCAGAAAAAAAGGGCCTTCTTCTAGAAAAATTTCACAATGAGATAGAAGAAACCAGTTCTGCAATTCTTAGCCTAAATACTATNGCAAATACACTCGGAGCAACACTAGTTGGAGGATTAGCAGAAACAACTCTTGGTGGTGGAGGTAACAATTTATTTATTTTTGCTTGTGGAATGACAGTNGGGATTCTTTTCTTTGCCGAAATTCTTCCCAAAAACCTGGCATTTGCCTATCGCAAGGAATTAGTAAGTAAATTTATCTATCCATTATTTTTTGTNAGGATCATTATGTCACCTTTTTCAAAAATTTGTAAAGTGACTGTTAAAGCGGTTGTACCGGAAAAAGAGAAAGAGGAATCAAGCGATGAAGAAGAAATTATTCTACTTGCAAAAAAAGGTGCCGAAACCGGATCTCTTACCAACGAAGAAAGCGATTTAGTAACCAATGCACTCAGATTAGACAGAGTTCAGGTACATCAAATAATGACGCCAAGGACTGTTGTGACTGCGTTAGAAGAAAACCTTACTGTCAAAGAGGTTTTTGAACTTCACCCAAATGTTCCTTTTGCTCGAATCCCAGTTTTCAAAGACTCTATTGACAAAATATCAGGAATGGTAAGAAGAAGAGATTTGCANAACGCAATTGTAGAAAAAAAAGAGAATTTAAAAATTTATGAACTCGCAAAAGATGCCACATTTGTCCCTGAAAATACCACAGCCGATAAGGCATTGCGCTTACTTCTTGCACAACACTGTCAACTAAGCATGGTGGTTGATGAATTCGGATCTGTAGTTGGTGTCTTAGCTTTGGAAGATATTATCGAGAATATTTTAGGTAAAGAAATTTTCGAACATGATGACCCTGCTGTTGATATGAGAGAACTAGCAAAACAAAAACATCATTCTCAATCACAGAAAGATAGAAACACTTAGTTTTGAATATATCTTTTGCAAATTACTGGATTCACGATCTTAGTCCATTTCTTTGGCAGTTCCCCGAACCATATTCAAATTTTGGTCCAGGAGGAATAAGATGGTATGGTATTGCTTATTTGATGGGCTTTTTGGTTGCTGCGAGCTTACTCAAATTAGCATGGAAAAAAGGAAAAAGTCCTTACAATCAAGAACAAATAATGAACCTCATGACATTTCAAATTGTTGGAGTTTTACTTGGGGGACGAGTTGGATATGCAATACTATATAGCTTTGAAAAATTCTCTACTGATCCATTTATAATTTTTAGAGTTTGGGAAGGAGGGATGTCTAGTCATGGAGGATTTTTGGGAGTATTTATTGCTACTCTTATTTATGCCAGGATATCAAAACAATCTCCTTATCCTATTGGGGACTTAATCGTATTTATTGTTCCACCTGGTATTTTTTTTGGACGAATCGCAAATTTTATCAATGGAGAATTATGGGGAAGAAAAACAGATTTGGTGTGGGGTGTTTTATTCCCCAAAGCTCCGGATTTCGCTTTGCAAATTGCTAGGCACCCATCTCAAATCTACGCTGCTATATTGGAAGGGGTACTCCCCTTTATTTATATTCAATATAGATTTTGGTTCACAAAAGTACTGCAAAAACCTGGGTTGTTAACTTGTGAATTTTTATGCGTTTATGCAGTTGGAAGGATTATAAATGAATTTTTTAGAGAACCTGACGCAACCTTAATTTTAGGAATGACTAGGGGGCAGTTCTATTCTATTTTTCTGCTTTTAGCTGCTTTGATTCTATTCACTTTTGCAAGAAGAATATCTCATAATAAGAAAGTTATTTAATCATAGACTATTTTTTAAATCATGATAATTTCATGCACAGCTCAAATAACTTTGACAGTTAAAGAAAAAAAAAGACTAATAATAACACACTATGCTAGGAAATGTCTTCGGTTTTTTATCAAATGATATTGGTATTGATTTAGGTACTGCCAATACACTTGTATTCGTCAAAGATAGAGGTATCGTTCTTAGAGAACCAAGTGTAGTTGCAAGATACAAAACTAGTAAAAAAGTCTGTGCAGTGGGTTCTGACGCAAAAAGAATGTTGGGAAGAACCCCAGGAACCATTGAAGCACTTCGCCCAATGAAAGATGGAGTCATTGCTGATTTTGAAATTTCAGAGGCAATGCTTCGTTATTTTATTGAAAAAGTTGACAAAAGAAAACTTGTTCCCCCGAGAGTTGTTATTGCAGTACCGTCCGGAATTACTGCTGTTGAGAAAAGAGCAGTTAAAGACTCAGCTATTCGTGCCGGAGCGAGAGAAGTCCTTCTGCTTGGCGAACCAATGGCTGCTTCAATTGGTGCTGGGTTACCAATTGACGAGGAATATGCAAACATGATCGTGGATATAGGGGGTGGCACAACCGAAGTAGCAATTATTTCCATTTCTGGAGTTTCGTTTCAAAGGAGTATACGAGTTGGAGGAGACGAACTTGATGAAGCAATAATTTCATACATGAAAAAAGAATATGGTTTGCTTATCGGAGAAAGAACTGCTGAGGAAATAAAATTTAGTATCGGATCAGCTGCTCCAATTGTTAATGGTGAATTGAGTATGGATGTTAGAGGAAGAGATGCTACTGCTGGTTTGCCGGTCACTAAGCATATAACTTCACAAGAAATTCGTGAAGAAGCACTTAAGGAAGTCGTCAACCAAATCGTTGAATTAGTTAAAAATGCTCTTGATCGCTGCCAACCAGAACATTCAGCTGACCTGATCGACCGGGGAATCGTTTTGGCTGGTGGAGGGGCATTAATAAGAGGATTAGACAATGTTATCAGTGAAGCAACTGGTTTAACTGTAATTCAGGCCGATGACCCACTATGCTGTGTTGCAAATGGAACTGGAAAATTTCTTAATTTACTTGGATCGCTGACTCGAGATCAGGTTGATCGTCTTGTAACTCAATAATCTAAGAATTGGCAAGAAAGTCGAATATTAGAAAAAAATATCCTTACCTAATTCTTGCTTTATTTATTTTAATATGGTGGGGATTGCCTTTTGGATACAAGTTATTAATAAAATCATCGTTTGAAGAATTCCAGGCACCTATATGGGAATTAAGCTCAAGATTAGATGATTTGAGCAATTTTTGGGGACATAGAGCAGATTCAAAAAATACTCTCATTGAAAAAAACAGAGAGTTATCAAGATTGAAATCTGAAATAGATCAACAAATCGAAAGATCTAATAATTTAGAGTTGGAAATAGTAAGGCTTAATAACTTAAAAAAAAGAATAGCAAATTTAAATCGATCAATTGGACTTGATCAGGAAAATAAGTTCATTCCCGAGATAGCGAGAGTTTCAGTTCGAAAAATAAATTCTTGGTGGCAACAAATTACAATTCGAAAAGGTAGTAAGTTTTTTCTCAAAGTGGGACAAGGAGTCATTTACAGAGAAGGAATTATGGGTAGAGTTATAAGAGTTGGTAGTAGATCATCCGAGATTGAACTCATTACAAATCCAACATTCAGAATAGTTGCACATGTTGAGAATGATTCTAGACCCGTGCACTTTCAGGGAAATGGTATTAATTGGAAAGGCCAACCTCAAGGCATAGTTAGAGATGTCCCGCAAGATATAAAATTAACACCTAATAAAGAACTAAAACTTATTTCTTCATCACTTGGTGGAAATTTTCCGAGCGGAATTTTAATTGGGACGATTCACCAACTAGAGGGGGATGAAAACGGTCTATTTAAAACTGGAACCGTGCTTATTAATCGTAATCTAAACAGAGCACAGGAAGTAACAGTATTGATCTCCAAGGATAATGATTCTTTGTGAACAAAATAAAAACCTTACAGCAATATTAATACTTTCGGTTTTTGTATGTACAATTATTACGGTGGTAAATTCAACTATAATCCAATGGGGAATATTTTTTTACTATTCTGGGCTGTTTATTGTCCCATCAGGAATATACCTGGATTTTAAAAGAGGATGTTTAGCAACTTCGATAATAGGACTTTATCTCGATTCCATTTTCAATACACCATTTGGTTTCCATGGCTTAATCCTCCCATTAACTCTAATTATTTCAAAAAAATGGATTAACGAATATATTGTCAGGAATAATTCCAAGATAATTTTAATACAAACAATATTCAATTCGGTATTCTTATTTTTATTATCTATGGCTTTGGTAATCCAAGAATTAAATACGTTGAAATTAGTCAGATTTCTGATTGATGTGTCATTATCAACAATTTTGTTTATTCCTGTGGTGATTTGGCAATCGGATTTTATGAATCTATTATTGAAAGATAGGCTTAAAATTGAAGTTCCAATAGGTAAATGAAAATTGCAGAAAAGTTTCATTCAGAAAAAAAGCGTTTGTTTTTATTCAAATTTATTTACTTATTTATTTTTGGTAATCTTATTGTTGCACTTTTATACCTTCAGTTTTTCCGAAAAGATGAATTCAGTGACAAGGAGCGAATTCAGGGCCAAAGAAGAATAATACACCCGGGTCCTCGGGGTGATGTGTTTGACAGAAATGGTAAACTCTTAATCGGAAATAAAGCTGAATTTGCAGCTGTTCTTCATCTTGATCAATTAAAAAACGAAATATGGGAAGAAAAAATTCGACTAAAAAAACTCTCATACGAATTTCAAAAAACTTTAATTACCAATAAAAAACTATCTTTATCTAGTTTTATCGATCAATGTTTAAAAATTAAACACATAAAAAATAGAGGTGTAATATTGTACGGGAGTAAACCTAGTATTTCCCAAAAAACTAAAATCTTCTTAAATGACAGAAGATTAAGTGTTAAAGAATACAATAATAGTGAATGGTCATGCAAAATTGATCTTGAAGATGTCAATTTAATTAAAAATTTTCATGCTTATAATATAGGTAGCCAAATAAAATTGGATACGGCAGGTCTGTTCACTGTGAAACTCTTCAAACATCAAATAGCAGAGGCGCAGGAATTTCTTCATTATCCACCTGAAAACAACAGTGAACATCGTTTAATTTCAATACAGTCACAAGGCAAAAATCTCATTAATTACCCTATTTCTTTTACTAATAACGCTATCAAAATTGGCTGGGAAGCACGATATTCAATTGTAAATCAATATCTACAGAAATTTAATTCTTTGACTGGTAGGAAAAAGAAAATTTCAACTACACAAATCAAAAATCATTGGAACAGAAGACTTGTTTTACCACTTGAATTAGATTCAAATTTATCACCTTTGGAATATGCAATTCTTATTGAAAGACTACCGACTCAATCACCTCTCCAAGTTCAATCAAATTCAATCCGACATTATCCCTTTCAAGGAACAGCTTCCCACCTTCTTGGCTATGTGGGAAGTGGTTATGAGTTTGATACCGAAGATTTAATTGGAAATGACCTTTCTACATTTGAAGTGGAAGGCAAAGTTGGAAAATCTGGAATTGAAAAATTTTACGATGAACATCTTAAAGGAAAAGATGGAAGCGATATTTGGAGAATAAATCCAATTGGATTAAGATTTGAACAAGTTGATAAAATGCCTTCCCAAAAAGGCAGCAAACTTAACCTCTCTATCGATATTGATCTACAGAAAATTACTGAAGATTCGCTAAGAAAAATGTCCCGAAAGGTCCACAACCACAGGATATTGCCCGATTCTGACTGGAAAAAAACAATGGAGAAAAGGACTCTAAAAGAACTACTTTCCAAAAACGAAAATCAAATTAGACCAGAATTGTTATTATCATCCTTTAAAGATGCTCCTTTTCCTCTTGGTTCCGAAGAAGCATCTACAGTTGCTGGCTTCAAAGGCACTCTCGAAGATGCAAATCAACTACTTCGCCTGTTATACTCCAAAGGTGTCTTAGAAAGAAGTAATGAATTTGAAAATAAATATTTCTTAGCTCCTCCTCCCCTACCCCCGGCTGCCGGCGTTATGGTTGATGTACAGACTGGTGAAATACTCGTATTGGCTAATATCCCGAATTTTAATCTCTCAGAACTTTCTCCTAAAATTTCTCAGAAGGTATATGATAAAATTGAAAGGGAAGAGGCTTGGTTACCACGAGCTTGGCATCCTGGATATAGCCCAGCGTCTCCATTCAAATTAATTACAGCTGTTGCCGCGTTACGTTCGGGTTATGTAAATCCTGATCAGACTCTATTGTGTGAGGGAATCTATAAAGGAATGAATTGTCATTGCTACCCGGGTAGACACGGAGAATTAGATTTAAGAAATGCAGAGTCTCAAAGTTGTAATGTTTATTTTTTTAAATTAGCTGAAAAGCTTGGACACGAGGCTCTCATACAAGAGGCTCTATCATTCGAAATGAACATATCCCCTAAAATTGAACTTCCAAGTTTACGAAATAATCCAAATGTTCCAGATCCAGTTTGGAAAAAAAATAATGTCGGGGAACCTTGGGCATTAGAAGATACATTTAACTTTTCAATTGGACAAGGGGGGCTCAGGCAAAGTCCTCTACAGATGGCATGTTTTACGGCGGCACTGGCCAAAAATCAAAAAACATTCTATCCAACACTCATTCTTGGAAAACGAAACGATAAACCTAGCAATCCAATTGGTTTAAGTGAGGAAAACTACAAAGCAATTATTGAAGGGATGCATCTTGCAACTCAAAAAGGAACTGCAAAAAGGTGTCAAATTAAAGGTATTGACATTGCTGGAAAAACCGGAACGGCACAATGGAGAAACCATAACATGAAACTTTCTTTAGCTTGGTTTATTGGCTTTGCCCCAATTGATAATCCTAAGGTCGCAGTTGCTGTACTTGTTGAGGGAGTAATTCCTCAAGACAACATTCAAGGTGGACTAACAGCTGCTCCTATTGCTAAGGAAATGCTTGAAGCATATTTTAAAAAAAATAAACAATTCTAATAATAAAATTATTCATATGGTAGCTACCGAATCATACATGTCACCAATAGGAACAAAGGCGGTAAATTTTGACTTATATTCCCCTTCAAAAAAAACTAAGATTTCCTTTTCATCAAGTACCAAAGGAAAGGGGTTTTTAATTGCTTTTATTTGTAACCATTGCCCGTATGTTGTTCATCTTAAAGATAACTTCCCTACACTGTTTAACAGTTTCCTTGCAAAGGATATAAAGGTTTTTGCAATTTCTTCTAACGATATAACTAAATACCCCGCAGATTCACCTGATGAAATGGCTAGAATTTCTAAAGAATGGGATTTTGATTTTCCATATCTCTATGATGAAACTCAAGAAATCGCAAAATCATACAAAGCAGCCTGCACTCCTGATTTTTTTCTATATAACAAAAACAAGGAACTTTTTTACAGAGGTCAATATGATGACTCCAGACCTAGCAACCAAATTCCCATATCCGGAAAAGATATTAATTCTGCAGTTGAATTAATGCTCAAGGGTCTACCTTCCCCTGAGGAACAAAAGCCGAGTATTGGATGTAATATTAAATGGAAATAAACAAAGCTATTACTTAGTTGTCATCACATAGACGCCATCCCAATTGTCACCCGGTGGGTTTTCCTTCATAGTATTGCAACGATCAATCAGAATCATTGATGGATTATCAACAACACCGGGAGTAACACCTGGTTTATTAGGCTCCAAACTTTTTGCTTTCTCGAATAATTT
>NZKY01000025.1 GCA_002694035.1 Opitutia bacterium | reverse complement strand
GCCTCGACGCCGGGCTCCGCCCAGGCATGGCCCGCCTGACGCGTGATGGCGGCTCCCTCGAACAATTCCAGTTCGGGATTCGCCGTATCTGGCTGGACTGCTTGGAAACAAACTCTAAAGCCTCTGTCGTTGAAGCGACTGCTGGGTTTGATAGATTGGCGCCTTGCGGAACGGAGGTTCCCCGATGGGCTCAAATAAGAACCGCCTCGAGAGACCCGATCAGAGCCTGAAACTGGACCGTCGGGATTAATCAGTGAGCCACTCGGATAAACTGCCTTCCAATCGTAGACCCACTCCCAAACATTCCCTTGCATGTCAAAAAAGCCCCACGGGTTGGCCGCATATTCCCCAACATCACGGGTTTGCTTAAAATCGTTGCCGTCTGTAGGCCCACCATCCCAATTATAATTTGCATGTGAGGAATTGATATCATTGCCCCACGAGTAGGCCGTTGCCGTGCCCGCCCGGCAGGCATACTCCCACTGGGCTTCAGTGGGTAACACATATTTCCAGCCCGTTGGCAATCGACCCGCAGTCTGCTCCATGGTATTCAGGCGAGAGAGAAAGATTTGAGCGTCGTTCCATGATACTTTTTCCACCGGGCGGTTACTTCCCTTAAATTGGCTCGGATCGGCATTCCGACCCGCTGGGTTTCCATTCATCACCGTTTGATACTGTGCCTGGGTCACCTCGTACTTGCCCAAGTAAAACCCGTGGGTCAGGGTAACCTGATGCTGCGTCTCATCCCCTCCCCGGCCGGTTTCCGAGGACGGACTGCCCATCGTAAAAGTCCCCGGAGGACAGAAGATCATATCCATATTGATCGATCCCACCGTGTAAGTGGTTGGGGTGCCCTCCACCACGAGGCTCGTCGCTTGGGTTATCACCGATCCAAAGTCATTCGTCACCACGAGGTAATAATTCCCGTCGTGCTGGGTCTTATTTACATCGTCGATCACAAAACGGTCATCCGTCGCCCCTGCGATGGGCAGACCATTCTTGTACCATTGATAAGTTAAATACTTTCCCTCCGCTCGGGAGTGCAGAGTCACCTTTTGTCCATTAAACACCAAACCCGGTGCCTGCGGGGCAAGGGTAATTTCAGGTTTTAAATATTTGAGTATCTGCTCGTTCAACTGGGCAGTGGTAATGGTGTTATTTTTTATCTGCGAGGCAGTGACTCCGCCTACTTTCACCGAGTTTGCAGTTTTCGCGACCTCTGCAACCAGGGCACGCGGCGTAGCAGTGATTCGTTGATAAGGGGTCAGGTTACGAAGTCCTTGCCCGTCCCCGTTGTCAAAACGGACCCGTAAATATAATTCGTCATAGTCCAGAAATAATTGGGCGGGTAAAACATTCATCCCCTGCCCACCCAGTAATACCGTGTATCGACCATTAAAGACCTGAACCCGGATTTTTTTCTCTCCGTCTGTTCCGTTTCGCCAACGAACTTTTCCATCTTTGTCCTGCAGGGCAAAAGTGAATTTAGCTTCCCCGTGGTAATTTACTCCATTGATTGAAACCTTACCCGAATAGGGAACAGGTTGCGAAGAAAATACAAAGAACGAGCAAAAAACAAAGGCAAGAAAATAGGCTAACTTTTTCATAACAGAATTTAATAAATCTGACCAATAAGACTAAATCTTTAAGCAGGTTGTCAAATAACTTATTGATAAGGGAATTCAGAGAAATAAAAACTTAAAAAATCTAGCGACTTAATACTGATGAAAAATAGAAATTCCTGATTTTATTTTCCTATGCTTGCACCCTTTTGTTGAGGAGGGTAAAAACATGGGATGAGATCTTCCTTGTTACCTTTAATTTTCAGTCTTTTTATTTCCCTAAATTTTCTTCACTCGGTCAGTGCAGAGAGTAAACCCAATGTCATTCTTGTCCTGGTGGATGATATGGGTTGGATGGATCTAAGCTGTCAGGGTTCCGACTTTTACCGGACTCCAAATGTTGACCGCTTGGCAAAGGAGGGTATTCGCTTCACCAACGGGTATGCCGCCTGTGCAGTCTGTTCCCCAACCCGTGCCGCGGTACAGACTGGCCGTTATCCACACCGCTTAGGCGTGACTGACTGGATACGCTCCCTTTTCCAACGGGGTGGACTGGGTACGCCCGAAAAGAACCCGACGGAATATGTCGGGGGGAAAAACCGAAAACTTCTCTGTCCCCCAAATCCCTTCTGGATGGAAAGCTCAGAAATTACGCTGGCCGAGAATTTACAAAAGAACGGATATAAGACTGCCTATATTGGAAAGTGGCACTTGGGAGATGAAGCATGGTATCCAGAAAAACAGGGTTATGATGAAAATTTTGGCGGTTGTGACTATGGACAACCTCCGTCTTTTTTTGATCCTTACAACAATCCAAAACACCGTCATCCAACCATTCGGGCTGGTATTCATAAATTACCGGGAAGAAAGCAGGGGGAATACCTCACTCACCGGGAAGCGGATGAAGCGGTTAAATTGATCCGTCAGTGGAAGGATCAACCATTCTTCATACAGGTATCCCACTATGCCGTACATACTCCCATTCAAGCGATTCAGGAAGTAGCGGATAAATATAAATTCAAGGAAGGAATGTCAGAAACAAACCGGAAATATGCCGCCATGGTGGAATCCATTGATGACTGCATGCGGGATATACTCGCGGAATTAAAGAAGCATGGAATCGACAAAAACACCCTGATTATTTTTACCAGTGATAATGGTGGACTGGACCGCAATGGAAGTCCCACTGAAAATGCTCCCTTGCGCAGCGGGAAAGGATATTGCTACGAGGGTGGAATCCGTGTCCCATTTCTTGTTCGCTGGCCAGCAAAAGTACCTGCCGCAAAAACTTCGGATTTTCCAGTTTCTTCAATTGATTTATTTCCCACGATTATGGAAGCAACCGGTACGGCTCTTCCCAAGGATCGTCCAATTGACGGTCTCTCCCTGCATTCGCATCTGGAAAGCGGAGGCAAGAAAAGCCCGAAACGGGAAACCCTGATCTGGCATTTCCCCCACTACCGTCATGCACCCGGACCCTACTCCATTATCCGAAAGGGTGATTATAAACTGATCAAATTTTGGGAGGGAATTTATGAGCTTTATGATTTGAAGAACGATCTTGCTGAAGCCAATAATCTGGCAGATAGCAAACCCGGAATGGTCAAGAAACTGGAAACTGAACTAATCGCCCGCTTAAAAGCCGATGGTGCCAAACTTCCCATGGCTAATCCGGAATTCAAAAAGTAGAAGATTCCATCAGTTTGTCTAATTTACATCGATTTATTCTATTTAGTAGACTCTCTCCAATTATAAATATCTGATCTTGAAATTCTTCCATTCATTATCGTTCGTAATCTTGTTTTTTGGATCGTTCATTATTTGTACATTCGGAGAAATTGATTTTAACCGGGATATTCGACCTGTTCTTTCCGATAAGTGTTATAAATGCCACGGACCGGATGCAAAAAATCAAAAATCGGATTTCCGAATCGATTCCTTTGAGGAGGCAATCAAAGAACACAATGGATTTGTTGGTCTGACACCCGGAAATTTGGAGGAGTCAGAAATTCATTGGCGTATTCACAGTGATGATCCAATCGATGTAATGCCCCCGCCTGAAAGTAAACATCCACTCACAGAAGCTGAAAAAAAATTACTTGATCAATGGATCAAAGAAGGTGGAAAGTATGAAAAACACTGGTCTTTTCAACCCTTGCCAAAATCAGTCGATGTTCCCCAAAGCAAACATCCATCTCCTCAAAATGAAATTGATCACTTTATCTCAGGACGGTTGGAAGACTCCCCACTTGGTCCAAGTCAAGAAGCTGACAAAATTACCTGGCTTCGAAGGGTAACTTATGACCTGACCGGCTTGCCTCCATCCCTTGAAGAAGTGGATGCTTTTGTTGCTGACTCGACCAAGGAGGCTCACGAAAAAGTGGTAAATCGCTTACTCGATACGGATGAATACGCCGAACGAATGACCTCGGAATGGTTGGATGTGGCCCGCTATTCGGACACTTACGGCTATCAGGTGGATCGCGGACGAAATGTTTGGCCCTGGCGGGACTGGGTTATTCAATCCTTTCGTAAGAATCTATCCTATGATCAATTTGTGACCGAACAAATTGCGGGTGATCTGATACCAAATGCCACACGGGATCAGATATTAGCCACCTGTTTTAACCGTTTACATCCACAAAAAGTGGAGGGTGGAAGTGTGCCCGAAGAATTCAGGATCGAATATGTGTCCGACCGGGTACATACCTTTGGCACTGCCTTTCTCGGACTGACTATGGAGTGCACCCGTTGTCATGATCATAAATATGATCCAGTCACTCAGGAGGATTATTTTTCTTTGTCCGCCTTTTTTAATAATATTGATGAAGCCGGTTTATATTCCTACTTCACTGGATCAGTACCTACGCCGACCTTAGAACTTGGAGATCTTCCAAATGATGAAAAAATTAAATCGGCCGAATCAAAACTGAAAGAAATTATAAACTCAGATGAAGCCAAAGCAGCGTTCACAGAATGGAAAAAAGAGGTTACGGAAGAAAGGGTTGGGCTTGCCACCTACTTTTCCAAATCCCTTCCCCTACCCGATCAACCCGAGAAAAATTTCAATGTCCTGTCTTACAAACCAATACTNTGGTTGGATGCAGCCGACCTGAATCAATCTGCAAATAACTGGCCGGATAAAAGTGGCAGTCAAAACCATGCAGTTAAACATGCATCTCCAAAAATTGAAGCCCACAAGCAAAGCGGATTAAAGGTAATGAAATATTCTTCAAAAACTAGCGACTACCATCAATTTAAAGAGATTAAACATATCCGCACTGTTTTCTGGGTAATGAGNAAAACTNCGGGAAATTCTGGTTCTCCNCTGTGCCATCCATCTGTCCATCATTTTTATTCAAATGGGAATCAATTTTGGCACCCTCAGCATACGCATGCTAACATTCGAAACGGGAGTCTTCGCATTAATGGACTAACTGCCAATTCGGGTTCCGATTATCCAAATTCTCTGGCTGTTGTATCCCTTAGAACCAAAGGAAATGTAATCGCAAGTAGATTGGGGAAAGATNGAAATCATGGTGGTAATTACAATTGGAACGGGGCGATCGGAGAATTATTAATTTTCAGGGAGGCTNTAGCTGACCAACAGATAGAAAAGATAGAAAATCATTTGCTTGCAAAATGGAAAATTAAAAGAGAATCCCAAAAAACTTNTGGGGCCCCAATGGCCTATCTGTCCTTTGATGANCGAAATGGAAACCGTATTCCCAATGCTGTNAATCCGGGNAAATCCGCTAACACAAATGGGAACAATAAGGAAGTAGAAGGAAAGTTTGGTAAGGGTATTCAGTTTAGCGGGGACGATGCGATGAATTTCCCATCCGGATTTGGTGATTTTAATAGACATCAGGAATTTAGCATGGCTTTCTGGATCCAACCTACTTCCAAACTGGACAGAGCAGTGGTTATTAAACGCTCAAAAGCATGGACGGACGCGGCCAGTCGAGGTATCGAAATTCTCATCGAGGATGGAAGGCTATCCCCCGCCCTGATTCATTTTTGGCCTGGNAATGCAATTCGAATCCAATCAAATAATNCNNTTCCCCTNAACCAATGGACACATATTGGAATAACTTACNATGGATCAAGCCGGGCAAAAGGTCTNACCCTTTTTAAAAATGGAAAACAGGATGACACCAAAATTATCAGGGATCATNTAACACGCGAAATCACNGGGGGTGGAGATCCTTTTATTGGTTTTGCCCAAAGGATGCGGGATCGTGGGTTTAAGAATGGAATGCTGGACGAATTCTATCTTTATGACCGNGTACTTACCCCGGAAGAAATCAAAATCCTGGCAGGAAATTCACACAAATCAGAACAGAANGGGTTGTCAATTTTTCTTCAGGATGCTTACACCCCGGCTGTCAAAGCACGCCAACAACTCTATACCGAAAGAAAAAGTTTCGGTGATCAACGCCAACGACTCACTGAGGTTATGGTGATGAAGGAGATGCCCGGCTTGCGGGAGACTCATATATTGGAACGGGGTCATTATGAAAACCGGGGCCGGGTNGTAAATCGGGCAACTCCAAAAGTTTTAACTCCTTTCCCTAAAGGTGTTCCAATGGATAGAATGGGGCTGGCAAAATGGCTCACCACTTCAGACCATCCACTTCTTGCCCGTGTAACCGTTAATCGATACTGGCAAATGATATTCGGTCGGGGTCTTGTTTCCACATCTGAAGATTTTGGGCTCCAGGGTAAACCGCCCAGTCATCCGGAACTACTTGACTGGCTGGCCCGTGATTTTATTAATTCTGGTTGGAATCTTCATCATTTGCTTAAGAAAATGGTCCTTTCCCATACCTACAGGCAAAACAGCCGTATTTCAGCTGATGCAAAAGAAAAGGATCCAGAAAATTTACTCCTTAGCCGGTCACCCGCCTATCGGTTACCCGCCGAGATGATNAGGGATGGCTTACTAGCCCACAGTAAATTACTTCACCAAAAAGTGGGCGGTGCAGGTGCCAAGCCCTATGATTTAAAAGTATCCTTCAAGCCAATGAATCCAGATGGGGCTCCCAATGTTTACCGTCGGAGCATGTACACATACTGGAAACGGACTGGACCTACCCCGGTTATGATGGCCTTGGATGCTTCTAAGCGTGATGTTTGTACAGTGAGAAGGGAAAGAACTAATTCTGCATCTCAAGCCTTAATTCTTTTAAACGGCATTCAGTTTGTTGAAGCTGCCCGTGCCTTCGCTGATCAATTAATTATACAACATGGTTCGGAAAATCCTGCCGGCTTAATTAATGATGCTTTTCGCAAACTAACCAGTCGTTATCCAACCGAAAAAGAAGCTATTATTCTTTCGCAATTGCTAAGTGAACAAAAAGAACAGTTTACCGATCCCAAAGAGACCGAAAAATTTCTTAAAGTCGGATATTACAAAGCTAAATCAAAAGACCTTTCTCATCTCGCTGCGGTGACTACATTTGTATCCGCCCTGATGAATTTTGATGAAACCATTTCTAAAAGATAGTCATCTTATGAATAATCAAAATATTTGCACCGGTTACGAGTCACCCGTTGGAATAAACCGACGGAATTTTCTACAAAAATTCGGCGGGGGTCTGGGCGGTCTGGCTCTGGCTAACATGCTCCATGCCGATTCTGGAAGTCCGCTACACCATCAGGCAAAAGCAAAACGAGTCATTTATCTCTTCCAGTCAGGTGGTCCTTCCCAGATTGATCTTTTTGATCACAAACCAAGATTAAATGAAGAAACTGGAAAAGAACTCCCGGATTCCGTCCGCAAGGGACAGCGNCTAACCGGCATGTCGGGAAATCAGGCAAGNCTNCCATTGGTTGGGTCNCCATTCAAATTTTCCCAGCATGGACAAAGCGGACAATGGATCAGCGAACTACTTCCCAATACNTCAAAAGTGGCCGATGACATGTGCATCGTTAATTCGATGTATACCGAAGCAATCAATCATGGACCAGGGGTTACTTTTATGCAGACGGGTTCGCAATTTCCCGGAAGGCCCAGCANGGGTGCCTGGCTATCCTATGGTTTAGGCTCAATGAATGATAATCTGCCCAGTTTTGTAGTTCTTAAAACCAAGGGAAAAGGAGGCCAGCCTTTAGTTTCCAGACTTTGGGGAAGTGGTTTTTTACCTGGCAAACATGCTGGTACCCGTTTCCGGGCAGATAAGGATGCAATTCTTTACCTGAATAGTCCCGAGGGTATTTCACGGGAAGGACGGCGTAAAATGCTCGACCGGCTAAAACAGCTGCATGAACTGCAACTTGAAAAAACAGGAGATCCCGTTTTGGAAACACGTATCGCTCAGTATGAGATGGGATATCGGATGCAGAGTTCCATCCCAGAGGTTACGGCTCTTAATAAAGAACCCGAATCTACTTTTAAATTGTATGGTGAGGAAGCCCGCAAACCCGGCACCTTTGCCGCAAACTGCTTACTTGCCCGCAGGTTGGCTGAAAAAGGCGTTCGCTTCATCCAGTTATATCATCCTGGATGGGACCAGCATGGTGGATTGCCCGGTGGAATAAAAAGACAATGCAAAGAGACCGATCAGGCATCCTATGCTTTGGTTCAGGATTTGAAACAGCGTGGCATGCTTAAGGATACCCTAGTAATATGGGGTGGAGAATTTGGAAGGACNAACTATTGCCAAGGTAAATTCAATGGATCTAATTTTGGCCGCGATCATCATCCAAGGAATTTCTCCGTCTGGTTTGCCGGTGGAGGAATCAAACCAGGTACGACTTATGGTCAATCAGACGATTATTCCTATAACATTGCTGAGAATGGGGTTCATATTCACGATTTTCATGCAACTATTTTACATCTTCTCGGTATAGACCATGAACGACTCACCTTTAAGTACCAGGGGAGATACTTCAGACTGACTGATGTACACGGCCATACCGTTAAGTCCATCATAGGATAAGTTCCTAAGGCAGCTTTAAGGCTTCGTAAAAACAGATCTCAAACAATCATATTTTATTTTCTATTTACCAGAATTTATCTTTTTTCAGGAGTTTGATCGAAAAGATGTGCGATTAAACATTTGAGAACCTTTCAAAATCGATCATACTAAATACATTGCCTAATCAATTATTAAACCACGACCCATGCTTCAATCACAACTTAGAAACTTATTATCTTTAACTATCCTTGCATTGTTTTCTTCAGCACTNACAGCCAAGATAAAACTGGTTACTGGTGATGACATTGCCTTCGTAGGCNCAGGGATGGGTTCCCGGATGATTCACTACGGCCATTTTGAGACAGAGATTTATCTACGCCATGCTCAAATGAATTTAAAGATCAGGAATCTTTGTGATGAAGGAAATACACCTGGTTTTCGTCCACATCCAAGTCGTAATCAAGAGGAACAATATGCATTTCCAGGTGCTAAAGAGTTAATTCATGAAAGTTTGAGAGGGATTACAAAGCCCAAAGGCCATTTCCCTTCTCCAGATCAGTGGTTATCGAATCTTCATGCAGAGGTAGTTCTTTGCTTTTTTGGATTCAATTCATCCTTTGATGGTCCTGGTCAGGTTGAGCGGTTCAAAAATGAACTCGATGCGTATCTTAAACATTTAAATTCCATGCCTTTTGGGCAATCCACTCCTAAAATCGTCCTTATTTCGCCAACGGCAGTGGAAAACATTCCCGGAGTTACAGATGGCAGGAGGCAAAACCGCAACCTTAGCATTTACACGCAAGCGATGCGTGAAACTGCAATCGCCAACAAGATTCTTTTCATAGATTGTTTTGGTCCATCTCAAAAATGGTACCGCGATGGCAAAAGACATACGGTAGATGGAGCCCTTTACAACGATCATGGTTATCGTAAGCTTGCTAAGTATTTGGCAGACTCTATTTTCGGAAAGCCAAACACCAGAGAAAACATTCGTAGCAGTGTCCATAGCTTGGTGATGGAAAAGAATTTTTACTGGCTAAATGACTTTAAAGTTCCAAACGGAGTTCACGTTTACGGAAGAAGGTACAATCCATTCGGTCCCCAAAATTATCCCTACGAAATTGAAAAAACGAGGGAATATACACGGATTCGGGACGAAGCAATCTGGGCAAGCCTGCAAGGAAAGCCTTATGATATCAAGGCAGCTGAATCAAAAAGTTCAAAATTACCTGATGTACCTACCAATTATTTACCCCCCGATCAAAATAGTAAAAATGGGAACATCGAATACACTCCGGGACCGGAAGCCAAAACTAAGATTCAAGTCGCAAAAGGCTATAAAATCGAACTCTTTGCGGACGAGAAAACTTTTCCTGATTTGGCAAATCCAGTGCAATTATCCTTCGATAATAAAGGCCGTCTCTGGGTCGCGACTATGGCCAGTTATCCACACTACCGAATTGGAGACCCCTTACCAACTGACAAATTGATCATTTTCGAGGATACGAATAAAGATGGCAAAGCGGACAAGCAAATCAACTTCGCCGATGACTTACATATTCCAATCGGTTTCGAAATTGCCCATGATGGAGTATATGTTTCCCAGAGCGGTAGCCTTGTCTTTTTACAGGACACAAATGGTGATGATAAATATGACAAAAAAGAGGTACTCCTTTCGGGCTTTGATGATCATGACACACACCATGCAATCTCTTCTTTCACAGCCGATCCATCAGGTGCAATTATCATGTGCGAAGGTGTATTCCTGCACAGTCATGTGGAAACTGCATTTGGTCCGCAAAGAGGTTCAAACGGCGGCTTTTTCCGTTACGATCCAAAAACCCGCAAATTAATTCGCCACGCTCAGTTTAGCATTCCGAATCCATGGGGTGTTGCTGTTAATGACTACGGACAGGAACTATTCCTTCACACTTCAGGCACTAAAATGTCATGGATGCTACCCGGCATGGTAAAAGCCAGGTATGGAGCAAATATTTCTGCTCCAGATTTGATCACATCCAATAAGGTCAGACCTACTTCAGGTATTGAATTTGTATCGAGTAGACATTTCCCGGAAGATGTGCAGGGAGATGTTTTAATCAATAACAACATTGGGTTTTTAGGTGCGAAGCAGCACAAAGTCATTGATCAGGAACCAGGATACACCACTGAATACCGTCATGACTTGTTTGTTTCCAAAGATCTAAATTTTCGCCCGACGGATTTGGAATTTGCACCAGACGGCTCACTTTATGTGGTCGACTGGCAGAATGCCCTCATCGGGCACATGCAGCATAACGCGAGGGATCCCAACCGAGATCATAAACATGGAAGAGTTTACCGAATCACATATCCATCCCGACCTTTAGTAAAACCTGCAAAAGTACATGGTGCTTCAATTTCACAACTTTTAAAAAATTTGGAACTTCCAGAACTTAGAACCCGTTACAGGACACGTCGTGAATTGCGTGGTCGTGACTCTGAAGTAGTTACAGAAGAAGCAGTCAAATGGGCAAAAGGTAAAACTGACCGACTCAAATTAGAAGCCTTGTGGGTTACATGGGGTGCAGGTGACATTGACCAAAACCTACTTAAGGAACTACTTATTTCCAAGGATCATCGAATCAGGTCTGCTGCTGCGAATGTTCTTCGATTCAACTTGTCGAAACTTAAAAATCCCAACGAATTACTTTCAAAAGTTGCTTCGGATGAACACGAACGTGTACGAATGACTGCTGCAGTCACTGCTTCCTATTTACCGCGTAGGCAGGGAATTGAAATTTTAAACATGACTGAAAAAACGGAGGCTAACGAAGTTTACAAACAGACCTACGAGTACGCTCGTGAAGTACTTAATCGCAAACCTGCGGAGGTAGATGTTAGGGAAAGAAAGATTACAGCTCCCGATTATCTATCTGATACGGAGAAGAAGTTATTTGTGGATGGCAGTGAGATTTATGCCCGTGAAGGGCACTGCATTACCTGTCACCAAGGCAACGGAAGAGGGCTTCCAGATTCCGGTTTCCCTCCCCTTGCTGGAACTCGCTGGGTCACTGGAAATTCAGAAAGACTTGTTAAATTAACCCTCAAAGGCCTTATGGGGCCAATTGAAGTGCTTGGAAAAAAATACCCAGGTCAAGTACCCATGACCCCCTTTGAACACATGCTCAAAGATGATGAAATCGCTGCCGTTCTCACCTATGTGAGAAATTCATTTGGAAATAAAGCAGATCCGATCAGACCTGAAAAAGTCGCAGAAATTCGTGAAAAAAATTCAGATAAATTTGGGTTGTATTCACCGGATGAACTTTTAAGAGCTCACCCCATTGAAAATTAAATTATAAAGTATCAATTTAAAAATTTTCTTTCTCTATCGGTTAATTTCTCGTAGTAGAAGTGAATGATCAGCCCGTCGGATTCTAATACTCCCAAACTCCCTGCTTGGTTGGGTGCTCTCATCCCGCTCCTGATTATATTGCTTGTTGCTGGTCTCTTTTGGTTTCTCATTGATAAACCGGATGATTCAATTGATGCAGATACGAATCCGGGCATATCATTATCTGGCAAACTTAAACCGGGACAGACTTATTATGTGTTTGCATCGGAAATTGAAGTATTTCCAAGCAACCTCAAAAATGAATCGTGGGATAGAGGAAAAAATGCTCCAGATATTCGTTATCAGTTACTATGGAAAGGAAATTCTATTTTTGAAAGTATAACTAAGGATGATTCATTAATTGCCGACTGGTCTGGGCTTTCTGTTGAGCTTAACTGGAAAGACATTCTCGGGAAGTCAGTTTCACCCGATGATGCGATTAAAGCTGCAAGGATTCGCTACGAAAAAAACGAAAGGGTAGAAATTGTCGTGGAAGATGTAGATATAAGTTCAGATGATGATATTGGAAGGTATGAAATTGAAATGGATTCATTATCTGTGGGAAAAAATGAAATCAAACTCACCAAGTCTTCCACAAATGCTATTCGCAAGATTACCCTTCGCCTTTTACCTATGGGTTCAAATCTTAAGGACTTGGTAAATATAATGAAATAAAGAAAGTCACAATGATTGTGACACGTATTTTAATTTCTCTTGCATCAGTCTTTCTTGCTCTCGGCTTATTAGCACCCACTCTAACCATAACCCCCAAGGCAGGAGATTACACCTGGTTAATCAAAATTTTTGCTCCTGAACAATTGGATGCCATCACCTATTCAATCGTTGGCGTTATTCAAAAACTCTATCAAATGGAAGACCTTTTCCTCGCGGTTCTCTTGAGTATTTTTTCCGTTGTATCCCCGATTATTAAACTCTCCCTTTACTGGATTGCGACTTCTTCAAACCTTGGGAAAGCTCAAATAGAATCGAACCTAAAAAAAATTAATTTTATAGGTAAATTTTCAATGGCCGAAGTTTTCGCCCTTGCTCTTATTATTGTGGTAATCAAATCCTTTCCTGGTGGTTCATCTGCCCATTTGGAATGGGGAGCATACATTTTTACCCTGTCTGTAATATTTTCTCTCGTTGTTGCCCTACGCTTGGATTCAAAGCAATCATAGATTTTAAGTACGATTGTAAAATTCGTTCTAAATTATAATAGCGTGCGAGTAATAAAAATTATATCATTAGTCCTCTATGTTTTTAAATTTTTACACTATGCATGTTGACAAAGTAATTCATTACGGAAAATAATATGGGGTATCAACTTAGCATATCCAATAAAAACATGATAGAATACTGGTCTAGCCTTGACTCTGCCCAAAAAACTTTTGTTGGAATTGGTGTAGTATCCAGCACAGTTCTGACCATTCAAATGTTGATGGCTATGATTGGAGGCTCAGTAGACATGCCAGATGCAGAAATTGCTGAAGTCGGGGAAGGTGGTGCAAGTGGAATTTTCTCTATCCGGTCAATTGGTGCTTTCTTCACTGGATTTGGATGGGCTGGTGCTGCCATGCTGCAGGCCGGTAATGGTGTAGGAGCATCCACTTTTGTAGCCACCCTTTCGGGTTCAGCGTTCTTGGCTATTGTAGTTTATTTAATGATTTATCTCCATAGCTTACGGGAAGAAGGAACAATAAATTACTCAAATGCTGTGGGTAAAGTTGGTAATGTTTACCTCCCCGTTCCGCCAAAGAGAAAAGGTATGGGGCAGATTGAAGTCNTGGTTCAAGGAAGGCTTAAGATCGTAAAAGCAGTTACCGATTCGGAAAAAAAGATCGAAAACCGGGTGGCTGTCAGGGTCACTGATACAATAGACGAACAAACTATTTTAGTTGAGCCACTCGAAAACGAGGCTCCAAAATAACAAATTTAAAAATCAAAGAAAGTATAAGGAGGTATTATGGAACCAGGAATTATTTTAGTCATTACACTAATTGTGGTAGTTTTGAGCACATTGGTGTTCTTTTTCAGTCGCTACAAAAGATGTCCTTCCGACAAAGTACTTGTTATTTACGGTAAAACATCGACCGGTCGCTCTTCAAAATGTGTTCATGGTGGAGCCTCCTTTGTCTGGCCACTCATTCAGGATTATCAATGGCTCGATCTTACCCCGATCCCTATTGATATTGCTTTGCAGGGAGCTCTTTCGAAACAAAACATCCGGGTCAATACCCCGTCCACATTCACTGTTGGTGTCTCTACTGAACCAGGTGTTATGGAAAATGCGGCAGAAAGACTTTTAGGACTAAATCTTCAGGCTGTACGGGAACAGGCAAGTGATATCATATTTGGGCAGATGCGGGTGGTCATTGCTACTATGGACATTGAATCAATCAATGCGGACCGAGATCTCCTGATTGAAAAAATTACCAACGGCGTTGAGGTCGAACTTAAGAAAGTGGGTCTTCGCCTAATCAATGTTAATATTAAAGATATAACCGATGAATCGGGTTATATCGATGCATTAGGTAAAGAGGCGGCATCTCGAGCAGTAAACGAGGCAAAAGTAAGTGTTTCAGAACGTGAGAGAGATGGTGAAATCGGTAGTGCAAATGCGGATCGTGAAAGAAGAATTCAGGTAGCAAAAGCACAGGCAGAAGCCACTGAGGGTGAAAACTTATCCAAAATCAAGGTCGCTCAATCAGATGCTCAAAGACGGGAACAGGAAGCAGAAGCAGAACGTCTTGCGGTTGCGGCTGAAAAAGTTAAATCGGCNCANGCATCNCAGGAAGCNTANNCNGCAGAAACANCGGCAGAAAAAGCACGNGCGGAACGTGAACAGGCAAGTCAACATGCTGATATTGTTGTNCCTGCGGAAATTGAAAAACTTAAGATTCAAACACTTGCGGAGGCGGACGCAGAAAAGATTCGCAGACTCAAAAAAGGTGAGGCGGACGGTGTTCAGTCTCTAATGGAGGCGGAAGCAAGAGGTACTTTAGCTGCACTGCAAAGTAAGGCACAAGGTTTCCAACAAATCGTTCAATCATCAGGTGGTGCGGATGCGGCCAGTACTTTACTCGTAACTGAGCAGTTACCACAACTTGTTGCTGAACAGGTCAAAGCGATCGCCAACCTTAAAATTGATCAGGTCACTGTTTGGGATTCTGGGAAAGGAGAAGGTGGAAAAAATGACACCGCTAATTTTGTCTCCGGGCTTGTAGGCGCCTTGCCTCCTCTTCATCAAATTACCAAAAATGTTGGGATTGAACTTCCTGAATTCCTGGGCAAATTAACCGAAAACCCGGCGGAGGCTGCTAGAATTCTTGAGCAGGCACAGGGAGAAGNGGCAAAAAAAAAATCNCAAAATCAGTAGTTCCTAAATCTGTTACCAAATCAAAAACTGATTTGGAAATAGAAGTCTTATTGAAAGAAAATAGGGATTTGCTAAATAACTTTGACCAAAATAAAGACGGTAAAATTGATTATACCGAATTAAGATTAGCAGTTCAAAAAGCAAAAATTTGGGCAGAGCGTGCCATTAAAGAAAAATCTACTAAAGAATGGTTTTATTATGGTCAAAAAGGTTCCGTAGGACCAAACACTTGGCACGAGATTATCGAATTCCATAATAAGTATGCAGATGTTTTTATAACCAATGAGCAGACTTTTAGCGGTGAGAAAAATAAAGTTCAATGGCTACCTGCAAAACTTATTCTAAAAACCATGCAAATTCTTAAGAACAATTAAATAAGAAAACATAAAATTTTTTGTAACCTAAAAGAAATCTTTAGTGTACAGAGTGTATAGATTAGTCATTTAACATTTAAAGATTTATGAAAACAAAAATAATCAGCTTTATATTTTATTATCTTTTTATCTCTATCTCCATAAGTGTAGGAAAGAGTGAAGTCAGAATGCCGACTCATGTAAATTGGGTGATTACTGTTGATATGAAGTCATTCCATGATTCCAGAATTGGAAAATTCATTATGGAAAAAATAAAGTATGCACCCAACATTAATCAAAAGATGGAGGGGTTAAAGAATGCTTTTGGGGTAGACCTTAAAGAAATGAGAGAAATTTATGCCTACGGTTCAGGAGAAAAAGATAAAGGTACGGCTATTCTCCACGGCGGAATAAATAGTAAGCAACTCGAAGGTTTTGCATCCCTGAATGACAAAGTTGAGATTGATGAATACCAAAATACCAAAACTTACACATTCCAAAAGGGAACACTCGGTATTTTATCCAAAGATAGTGTAGTGGTTGCTTCCAACAAGGAACTTCTGCAAGAATCATTAAAATCTATAAGCGGAGATAAAAATAATGCCTTACAAACATTCTTGGACTCCGTTGAAAAAAAACAGGATGCCATCATTTCAATTGGAGCCAATCTGTTAAAGGTTTCTAAGCTTGAAAAAAAAATTAAACCAGAACAGGAGATCATTCTCAAAAAATTCAAAAACATAGTGATTATTTTGGATGAAACAGAAGACCACATCAGAATAAGTTCTTTCCTGCAGGCGACAAAAAGTGAAACTGCCAATCATTTGGAAAATATCTTTCGCAGTTGGCCAAGCCTGCTTGCCCTTATAAAGGGGGCGAACGAGGAATTGGATGAAGTCATGAAAAATGTCGAATTCTCAGTATCCAGAGATGGTAAAACCGTGGGTATAGCGACACAGATCTCGCATGCCTTTTTCGAATCAAAAGTGGAAGAGGAATTAGATAAGAAAAAGATTAGGAAAGGTTCTATATAAACACAAACATTCCCCTGAAAGTTATATAAAAAACTTTGTCTCAACCTTCCGAAAAAAGTGATGAAGAGCTTGCTAATTTGAGTCAAAAAGGTGACTTAGATGCTTTCGATGAATTGGCTGGTAGATACTGGAACCGCATTCATAGGTTCTTACTAAGTATGTTTAATCACGCCTCTGCAGCCGATGTGACTCAGCAGGCACTCATTAGAGCTTATCAAAAAATTCACCTTTTTGATAATCAACAGGCTTTTGCTCCATGGCTTTTTACCTTAACCCGCCGAGTTGCTATTAATGTTAAAAAGAAGGAGAAAAAAAGAAAGGAAACAACCCTTATTGATGAGACTTTGAAGGATGCCCCAAAAGAAACAGTGGAGAACTTAATCCAGCCTTTATGGGAAATGGCCTCAAAGGTCCTAAATCAAAATTCTTATCATGCGATGCGCCTGCATTACGCGGAAGATCTTTCTATTCGGGAAATTGCCAAGGTTATGGGAAAAACTGAAACTGGAATTAAGGTGATGCTTTTTCGTAGCCGGCAGAAACTTAGCAAAAAAGCGAAAAGTGGAGGAATTACATTATGAGAAAATTACTTAAAATCCTCCGCAATGAGCCAATTGATTCTTCTGATGAAAAACTTATTAATGCTCTGAAAAATGAAGTTGAAATTGAAAGATTGAAGGAAGCCGAAGATGAAAAATTCAATATCGTATCGATTACTCAGAACTTACCAAACAGTTCTTCAGGATCTTCTCCTTTGTTTAAAACTCCTAGAATAAAGAAAAGCTACACATTTGGTTTTGCCTGCATCATATTCGTCCTTTTGTCGATGATCCCTGAGGCAAAATTAAGACTGCTCATTCCTGGAGAAAGGGAGAAATTTGAAAGGCAAATTGAGGCCTGGAATGAAATTGAACAACTTAAAGTTGAAATTAAGAATTCTCTCGCAGGATATAAGAAAGATTTAAGTTTTAATGACTTTGAAAATACTGAGATTAATTGGAATAATAATCTACCTGGATTCGAAGCTCTCTTATCTCTGGTGAAAATCAAAAATGAAATTCTCCATATTTCCCCTTTTGAAAAGCTTGATCTACCAAGGAATAAAGATTTCCAATTTCTCTACCAAAAAGAATGGAATCTTATAAAAGAGACTTTAATCGGACTGGAAAACAAGAACCCGTCCTGAAAAACTAAACCCTCTACTGTCTATAATCTTGCCTCAGTATTCGTGATATCTATACCTTTGGACCATGGAAGTCCTAATATTCCCTAATGCCCAATCCCTTGCCAGTAAAAGTGCTGATCTTGTTGAATCTCAAATTAATGCCTTTCCAGACTCTGTGATCGGACTGGCAACCGGATCTACTCCCCTTGGGCTTTACCAAGAACTTATTCGAAGACATTTAGAGCATGAATTGAGTTTCAAACAGGTAAAAACTTTTAACTTAGACGAGTATGTTGGAATTCCTGGAGACCATCCACAAAGTTATCGTACATTCATGGATGAAAATCTTTTCGATCAAATCGATATAGAAAAATCTAACACAAAAGTGCCCGACGGCATGGCTGAAAATCCTTTGGATGTTGGCCCAGCGTATGAGAAATTAATTGAAAAAGCCGGAGGTATCGACCTTCAGGTTTTAGGTGTAGGCACTGATGGACATATTGGTTTTAACGAACCCACTTCCAGTCTAGGTTCGATTACCCGTGTGAAGACCCTTACTCAACAAACTATTGAGGATAATTCTCGATTTTTCAAACCAGATGAATTTCAACCCAAACTAGCAATCACTATGGGGATTAAAACAATTTTAGATGCCAGAAGGATCTTGTTGTTGGCTCATGGAGAGAACAAAGCTCAAGCAGTTTGCGATATGGTCGAAGGACCCCTTTCTGCCTTCTGTCCAGCATCTGCACTACAACTCCATCAAAGAACAACTGTTTTAATCGATGAAGATGCTGCCTCAAAACTTCGCCTCAAAGGCTACTACAAATTTGTTGGTGAAATGCAGGATGATTTAGTTAAAAAACATAAACCCTCAGATTGGATTGCCAGATAAAATGACTGAAAATAAAATTAAAGTTCTCGTCGTGGGTGCCGGTAACATGGGCCGATCTCACGCTCTTGCCTACGCATCGATACCTGAGTTTGAAATTGCAGCCATTTGCACCCGCAGTCCGGAATCCCGTATCAAACTTATGTCTGAACTGCCTGAAGGCACTCCGGAGGTGAATAATTACGAAAATGCATTACAAGAAATTAACCCGGATGCCGTTTGTATTTCCACTTATCCTGATACACACTATCCATTTGCTAAAATGGCATTGGAAGCCGGGTGTCATGTATTTACCGAAAAACCTCTGGCCGAAAGTGCTGAGCAATGCCGTGAACTTGTCGAATTAGCTCGAGCAAAGAACAAAGCCTTGGTTGTTGGCTATATCCTACGCCAGCATCCGAGTTGGATTAAATTTGTAGAAGTGGCAAAAACACTCGGAAAGCCTCTGGTTATGAGAATGAATTTAAACCAGCAATCCTACGGGAAAAATTGGGAAACACATAAAAGTTTACTTTCCTCAATCTCTCCAATTGTCGACTGTGGTGTTCATTATGTGGATGTGATGTGCCAAATGACTGGTTCTCAACCTAAAAGAGTATCTGGTTTGGGTGCGCAACTTACCGATGAATTACCCGAGGATAAAATCAATTATGGACACCTTCAGGTTACTTTTGATGACGGCAGTGTCGGTTGGTACGAAGCCGGATGGGGACCAATGATGAGCGAAACCGCATTTTTTGTTAAGGATGTGGTTGGTCCATTGGGAAGTGCAAGCATAGTTGCAGCAGATGCATCGTCACGCGGAAACTCGTCCTCAGTCGATGCTCATACTCAGACTGAACGAATTTTAGTTCACCAAAGCAAGAGAAATGAAAAAGGTGAGCTTGAACAAGATGATGAATATATCGAACTTGATGACGAACCGGGCCACGACGAACTTTGCAGAAGAGAACAGTTATTTTTCCTTAACGGTATAACTGGTAAAGCGGATTTGACCGAACATCAGGATAGCGCCATCCGGGCCAGTGAAATCGTTCTAGCAGCTGATCAATCTTATCGGACTGGTGAAATGGTAAACTTTAAATAATTCTATGCCCAAACCAACCCACTGCTTTTTATGCTTTCTCTTTCTTTTTTGCTTTCAATCATCAGATGCAAAGGTTGACTTTACAAATGAAGTTCGTCCGATTCTCTCGGAATATTGCTTTCACTGTCATGGCCCGGATAAGAGTACAAGAGAAGCCGGGTTAAGACTCGACTTATCAGAGGGAGCAATTAAAGACCTTGGAGGTTATTCTGCTATAATTCCCGGAAAACCCGAGGACAGTGAATTAGTTTTTCGTCTTCATAGCGATGATAAGGATGAAATTATGCCTCCACCTGAGACTGGAAAAAGATTAAATAAAAAGCAAAAAGAAATTCTTGAAGAATGGATAAAGCAAGGAGCGAATTATGAAGAACACTGGTCTTTCCTTCCGATTGCAAATCCCGATATTCCCACTAAGTCAATCAAATCGAAATCCTCCCATCCGGTGGATCGGTTCCTTGCTCAAAGAATTGAAAATGAGCCATTTCAATTTTCCCAGCAAACTGATAAAATTACCCAGTTAAGACGCCTGTTTTTTGATCTGTTAGGGATGCCCCCTACTCCGAAGGAAGCCAAATCTTTCCTGGAAGATAACACGAAAAACGCATACACAAAACTAGTTGATCGACTCTTATCTGATCAAAGATTCGGAGAGCGCATGGCGGTTCATTGGTTGGACCTTGTTCGCTATTCAGACACAATCGGGTACCACAGTGATGTTTTCATGGAAGTTTCCGCTTACAGGGATTATGTAATCAATGCTTTCAATAAAAACATGCCATATGATCAGTTTGTGATCGAAAACTTGGCAGGGGATTTATTACCTAAGTCAACCAAACAGCAAAAAATTGCGTCTGGTTACAATCGTCTCCTGCAGACTACCGAAGAAGGTGGTGCCCAAGCTAAGGAATACCTTGCGATTTATCAAGCCGACCGAGTTCGGAACTTTGGAGTCGTTTGGCTGGGTGCCACCACAGGCTGTGCTCAGTGCCATGATCATAAATATGATCCCTTTACAATCAAGGATTTCTATTCGTTGGCTGCCTTTTTTTCAGATATTCAGGAAAGACCGGTTGGGAGAAGAAATCCAAATCTTTTCCTACCGTCTCCTGAGCAGGAAAAGAAATTATCCGATCTCGAACTAAGCAAAAAAGAAGCTGAAAAAATCAGAATTGAAAAAAAGCCAAGCCTTGAGAAAAAGAGAAATCAATTAAAAGCTAAACTTGTCAAAAAATCAGAAAATTATAATTACGAGGAGCCTGCAGGGGATCAGATTGAAAAATTCGAAAGGATTTTTGTAGAAGATTCCTCTCCTTTAAATGCACAGCTTCATGGCGAATGGAAACTCGCGGATTATCCAGTCTTTTCAGGTTCAAAATCATTTGTCCGAACCGGCGTCGGTAATAATCAACATTTTTTCCTCAACTCAAAAAATCCTCATGAAGTTATAACGGAAGATGATGAATTTTTTGCATACGCTTTTTTAGACCCCCAAAATCCACCCAAGCAGGTTATGCTTCAGTTCAACGATGGAAACTGGGACCATCGTGCCTATTGGGGTGAATCCCTCATTCATTATGGTAGAGAAAATACTGTATCGAGGGTAAAAATGGGTCCACTGCCCGAACTGGGTAAATGGGTTCGTTTATCAGTAAAAGCGAAGAAAGTTGGCCTTAAACGAAAAGCAAAAGTAAACGGAATAGCTTTTACACAATGGGATGGAACCATTTATTGGGACAAAGTCGGTGTAATTTCAGAAATTGATCCTCGCAATAATCCGGAACTTTCCCTCAAAACATGGACTACCATTGCCAAGAATGATAAATCTTTGCCGGGTAATATTCAGAACTTATCCAAAAAATTGGAAAATGATCGTAAGAATAAAGAAAAAGAAATTCTTAAGTCTCACTTCATTAATTATATCTACGCAAAAGCACCTAAAGACATAATAAGTTTTAGAGATCAGGTTAAAGACTTGAATGACCAGATTGAGAAAATTGACTCAGAAGTAAAAACAGCAGTTGATGCGATAACAAATTACAAAAAGACCTTCCGATCCATGCTCGTATCTCAATCGGGAAATAAAAGAATGGTAAGAATTCTTCCTCGCGGTAATTGGCTCGATGAATCCGGGGAAGTGGTCGATCCAGCCATTCCCGAATTTTTAGGAAGATTGGAACTGGAAAACCGAAAAGCAAACAGACTCGATTTAGCAAAGTGGGTTGTATCAAAAGACAATCCCCTACCCGCACGAGCTTTCACCAATCGTATATGGAAAATCTTTTTTGGATATGGACTTTCGCGCAGACTTGAAGACTTGGGCGGGCAAGGTGAGCCACCAACCCACCCCAAACTTCTTGACCACTTATCTTCACAATTCCGGGATAATGGATGGGATATAAAAAAATTAATTCGTTCTCTTGTCACATCGGATGCCTACAAACAAAGTTCAATACCTTCAGAAAAATTGGCTAAGGCGGATCCACTTAATCGTCTTTATGCTAGACAATCAAGATTTAGACTGGATGCTGAATTTGTACGCGATTCCGCTCTATCCATAAGTGGTTTATTAAATAATGATATCGGTGGAAAAAGTGTAAAACCTTACCAGCCTGAAGGTTATTGGAGACATTTAAATTTCCCTGCACGCAAATGGCAGGCTGGACAAGGAAAGGATCTTTACAGGAGAGGACTTTACACTTTTCACTGCCGAAGTTTTACACATCCCGCTATGCTTGCATTTGATGCACCAAGCCGTGAAGAATGTGCGGCCGAAAGACCAAGGTCCAATATTCCACAACAAGCACTCGTCCTTCTTAATGACCCTGTATTTGTTGAAGCAGCCCGAGTATTTGCCGAAAAAATTCTTAAAAGTGCTCAAGCAAGCGATGAAGAAAAAATCTCATTCGCATTTCAAAATGCACTCACCCGCGAACCTAGTGATGATGAGATTAAAGTCATTCAAAAGTTACTCAAAAATCAAAGACAAAGATACAAAGAAGATAATAAATCCGCCATGGATCTTCTGAAGACGGGAATGAGCAAATATGATCCTTCAATAGAAGTTTCAGAACTTGCTGCCTGGACAAGCATATCCAGGAGTATTCTCAATATGTACGAAACTACAGCCCGACTTTAATTCAATAACCATGAATCCATCTTTTGTTAATCGACGCACATTTATAAATCAGGCAACGGTAGGCATAGGCTCCACAGCTCTGTCCAGCATGCTCTCTGGAAATGTGCTGTCCAACTCTCAGGCATGGCCCGCCAATTTGCCAACCCATGCCAAGTTGAGCGGCAACCCCAGGGCCAAACGAGTGATTTTTTTATGTATGGCTGGCGGCCCCTCCCATTTGGAGACTTTTGATTATAAGCCAAAACTTAAAGAAATGGATGGTAAGACCATGCCAGAATCCATAACCAAGGGACAACCTATTGCCCAACTTCAGGGCAAACAGTTAAAATGTTTTGGGCCACAGCTCGAATTTAAAAAATGGGGTAAATCCGGTCAGTATTTTAGCTCAGCTTTTCCAAAGATTGGTGAGATCGCAGATGACATGTGTATCATTCGTTCAATGACCACCGAACAAATTAATCATGACCCAGCCCATACCTATATGAACACCGGCACTCAGATTTCAGGTCGGCCAAGTATGGGATCCTGGGTTCTCTATGGATTAGGTGCTGAAACGAATAACTTACCCGGCTTCGTTGTACTGACTTCAGTTGGTGGTGGTCAAAACCAACCAATTGCCTCTCGGCAATGGCACAGTGGTTTTCTTCCTAGCAAATATCAGGGCGTACATTTCCACAGTAAGGGAGACCCTGTCCTTTATTTGAGTAACCCTAATGGCGTAACCAACAAAGACCAGCGTTCCGTGATTGATTCCGTAAATCAATTAAATCAAATCGGTAACCGCTCCCTACGCGATCCTGAAATTTCCACGAAAATAAGCCAATATGAGATGGCCTTTCGTATGCAGGCAAGCGTGCCAGAACTTATGGATGTTTCAAAAGAACCAAAGCATATTCTGGATATGTATGGTGCCAAACCAGGAGACGGTTCCTTTGCCAGCAACTGCTTACTTGCAAGACGACTAGCAGAAAAGGGTGTCCGCTTCATCCATCTTTATCATCGCGGTTGGGACCACCATGGTGGAGTGAAAACTAATGTTCCCAGAACTGCCAACCTTGTAGACCAGGGTTCCGCTGCCCTGGTGCAGGACTTAAAACAAAGGGGAATGCTTGAAGACACCCTTGTTGTATGGGGTGGAGAATTCGGACGTACACCCATGGCTCAGGGAAATGGAAGAGATCACCATATTAAAGGATTTTCGATCTGGATGGCGGGTGGTGGAATTAAAGGGGGCATTTCCTATGGCAACACAGATGAACTTGGTTACAATGCAGAGGAAAATGTGGTCCACGTCCGTGATTTTCATGCCACTATGCTTCATCAATTAGGCATTAATTCACAATTTTTTACTCATAAACACCAAGGTTTGGATTTTAGGCTAACCGGGGTGGATGAAGAAGCTCATATAATTAAGGATATTATAAGCTAGTACATAATTGTAGCTGACCAATCATAAACTTTAGATACAACTACGAAAGCTTGTTTATTATATATCCATTGAGTTTTATCACGAATTACATCATACACTGATTTATGCTTTTAATTAAAATCAGGTATCTACTACTTTTTGCTTCAAGTGCCCTATATGTTATTGCAGATAAACCCAATATCTTACTGATCGTATGCGATGATCTGAATGATTATATTGAAACATTGGGAGGGCATCCTCAGACACAGACACCTAATATACGTAAGCTGATTGAAAGTGGAGTCTCTTTTACCCAGGCCCACTGCAACATTCCTATTTGCAACCCCTCAAGGGCAAGCTTTGCAACCGGAATTTATCCGCATACGTCTCAACAGTTTGGTTTTGAGGATTGGGATAAGAATGAAATCCTCAAGAACTCTAGGACCATGATGGATCATTTTGGAAGAAACGGTTACCATACCCTGGGTACAGGTAAAGTAATGCATAACCGAGATCATCAGGAATGGAAAGAATTTGGACATCCTTCCGACTACGGTCCCTTTTTATTTGATGGAAAAGACAAAATACCCAACCTGAGCGTCCCCAAGCCATTCAGGGATGACTTTGGAATTATTGATGGAAACTTTGGACCACTGGAAAATGTCACGAATAAAAAATCATCTGATACCGGAAAAAACTACAGCTGGATAACCGGAGGATGGAGAAAGCAAAGAGCAATGAAATACATTTCGGATGATAACCGTGACCCAACTGGAGATGAACTCAATGCCCAATGGGCTGTCAAACGACTCAATGAATTGGCTGAATCAAAAACACAAAAACCCTTCTTCATGGGTGTTGGTTTTGTACGGCCACACACTCCTCTGATTGTGCCACAAAAGTACTTTGATCTATTCCCCATAGAATATATTAAACTGCCAAAAATTCTTAAATCAGATGCAGAAGATACTTTTAAAAATACCGTAACCTCAAAGGAAGATGATCGCAGTGGTGACCGGGGAACCAAAATGTATGACAGCCTCATTGCATCTTATGGTGGAGATCGCGAGTTGGCCTTAAAAAAATTCATTCAGGCCTATCTTGCATCAGTCGCATCAGTCGATGATTTGGTGGGAGAGATTTTGGAAACTCTCCAAGAAACCGAACTAGAGAAGAACACGATTGTGATATTCACCAGCGATCATGGATGGGGAAATGGTGAGAAAGATTATCTCTACAAGAATTCTCTTTGGCAGGAGAGTACTCGGGTACCCTTAATAATTCGAGCACCGGGCGTTTCAATCAGCGGTAAAAAATGTAAGCATCCTGTATCACTTGTGGATCTTTACCCCACTCTGCTGGATCTTTGCGGTTTACCTGCTAATACCATGAAAAATGAACAAGGTCGTCCACTAGACGGATTTTCTATGAAACCATTCCTTGAAGATCCGGAAAATGGAAAGTGGGAGGGACCTGAGTTTGCCATCACCGCACTTTACAAATGGGCTCAATACTATGATCCTGCTTATCAGAATTATTCTCTTAGATTTAAAGATTGGCGATATGTTCGCTATGAGAATGGAAAGGAAGAACTCTATCACACTGCAAAAGATGACCACGAATGGAATAATTTGGCTAAGAATTCAAAATTTAAGAAAAAATTAACCGAATTTCGTGAGCAACTTTTATCAATCATTCCTGAAAGTATTCCAGAAAAACCAAAAAGTAATGAGTATTGGAAGGATCAGTATTTTAAGAAGAACTCGTCTGCTGATACGAATGCGGACGGAACTCTGTCATGGGCCGAACTCAATGCCCATAGGAAAATGACCGAAGAGGAAAAAAGAGTCCTACAAAATGAACATTGGAAAAACTCATACTTAAAAAAGAATCCAACTGCAGACAGTAATAAAGACGGAAAACTTACCTGGCCCGAATTCCATAAACATAAAAAACAAAAAAATTAAACCACTAAAACTATTCCAAATGAATCGTATTACACTATTATCTCTTCTTACTCTGGGTGCTTTTTTCTCAAACTTCGGCTTTGCGGCAGAAGAAGTAATCAAACTTCAAGCCACTGGTACCTTTACCAAAAATGAAAAAGGGGCTCTTATCTTTACAGATGATAAAAATAAGAAAAAATATTATGCTTTCAACAAGGGCACTAAAGAAAAAGTTGGTGACCTAACAGACAAGAAAGTAAAAATCATCGCTAAGATTAAAAAGAAGGAAGGTGCCAAGATTACTTTGATGACTTACATTGTATCGGTTAAACCCGTAAGATAAGTGCAGTATAATTTATAAAAGCCTGGTACCTGCAAATGCTCGATACCGGGCTTTCTCAATTTCGGTTTCACTTTTAATCATGTTTCATAGCATAGCCTGTCTAATAATCAGCTTACTTCCTGTTGTCTGTTCTTTTGCATTAGGAGGAATAATGGCTCCCCCCAACATTCTTGTTTTCCTAATGGACGATATGGGAATTGGAGATTCACGGGTTTACAATAAGAACAGCAAGGTATCGATGCCCAATTTAGAAAAATTAGCTGCAGCAGGAATTACTTTCACCGATGCCCATTCACCAGCCGCCGTATGTGCTCCCACTCGTTACAGTGTTATGACAGGGAATTATCCATGGCGTGGGAGAAATCCGAACGGCACTTGGTTGTTTAATATGCCATCTCAGGTTTTGAAGGGGCAACAAACTGTTGGTCAGTTGATGAAAAAAGTTGGTTATCATACTGCCTTTCTCGGAAAAGTTCATTTGGGAGGAAAAGTATTCAGTAAATCAACGGGTAAACCCAAACTTAGTATGAAGGGTGGCTTTAAAGATTTTGATTTTGAACGCAAAGTTGAGAACACTCCTGCATCCCTTGGCTTTGATTATGCCTATGAACTGCCACAAGGGATTCAGGGCTCTCCTTATATAGCAATTGAAAATGGAATACTTATTGGTGATGCTACACAGCTCAGGGAGTGGAAAACTGGTACTTACGGTAATTCAGTCATTGAAGCAGATGGATTTGGTTCACCCGATTGGGATTCGTCCATGGCGGGTCCAGTTTTAACCAAAAAAGCATTATCTTTTCTGAAAAGACATTCTGAAAATAATAAAGAGAGGGGAATACGAAAACCATTCTTCATGTATTATTGGAGCCAGTCTTGTCATGTTCCTCATACCCCTCCTGATGAACTGATGGGGGAAAAAGTAAAAGGTGCATCGATCGACGCTCACCTGGATATGTTGGTGGAGGCTGATGTAAGCCTAGGGAAAATAATTGAAGCTCTCCAAGCGAATGGTGAATTGGAAAAAACACTGATTATCTTCACCAGCGATAATGGGGGTTTATCACGTGGTCTTTCAGGAAAGCACAAGGGCGGGCACAATTCCAACTCAGGCTTTCGAGGAAGTAAAGCACAGGTATACGAAGGAGGTCATCGAGTTCCCTTTATCGCCAGATGGGGAAATGGGAATGAACATTCACCTATTAAACCGGGTACCCTTTCAGATGCATTAATTGGTCTGCAGGATCTCTATGCAACATTTGCTGAAATTACTCTACAGCCGATGCAAAAATCTGATGGTTTAGACAGCCAATCATTCTTAGAAACACTGCTTGGAAAAAAAGACGCCAATACTCGTTCGTCCATGGTTATTCAAGCGAACAATGGAAATTACCATGGACAACAATCAAAGAAGTCTGTGAGGGAAAATTCATGGAAATTAATATGCACCAAAGATCTAAAACCCATTGAATTGTATAATCTGGCAAATGATCCCATGGAAAGCCAAAACCAGATTGCAGAAAAATCTCAACTTAATCGGGTAAAACGAATGAGTTCAGAGCTGAGGAAAATTTTAAATTCATCCAGAAGTACGGACCCTTTTCTTCTAGAAACTGGAGAAAAAAATCAAACAAAGCCCAAAATCCATTCCAAACAACTTTTTTCCCCTAAAGCAAATCTACTTTGTCAGATTAAAATACCCAAGGGAAACAAAGTCGAAAATTGGGGAGATAAATGGAAGGTTGAAGGAAAAAGCCCCATGAGGATTTCACTGTGTCCGAAAGCGAGAGAGCAATGGAATATTAGTGGTTACAAACTTGTCGGCATTCCCATTCAAAACTGGGAACAAGGTATCACCACCATTGAAGGAAGATTGAACAATGGAAACCTGACGAGTTGGTCGCACCATGCCGTAGGATTTGCTGTAGCTCCGAGTTGGGAAAAAACCACCTTGGGGTTCCCATTTCCTATGATTGAAGATCGCTATCAGGGCTCGGATCTTTTTAAGGATCAACTCGCGAAACCAAATGGTCATCGAGTACATTGGAGGAGGTTCTTCCCAGAAGATATCCGTGAAATCATTTTGGATCTCACTTCCTCATCCGGAAAAATCAATGCAATCATTGGTGCACCAGTTCTAGGTTGGCAAAATAATGAGGAGATCAATAAACAATTGGAAAGTCTTCCCTACCTCGATGAGCTTGGACAGGTCAGTGCAATTCATTGGCCAGGCAAAGCGAACAACCTAGAGGAAGCAAGGAACACGATGCAATCAGAGTTCAAACAAGCTAAAAAAGAAGCCAAGGATAAGAGACTGAGTAAATTCGGTGGATGGATTGATGGTCCAAAAATGAAAGCAACCGGGCGATTCCGCACCCAAAAAGTGAATGAAAAATGGTGGCTAATTGACCCGGATGGTTATTTATTCTTTTCTGTAGGACCTTGCCTTACCGGAAACCGAGCCGAAACGCTTGCCATTCCCAAGAGAACGAACACTCCCTTTTTTAAGTACATCCCCGGGGAAAAGGACTACCTAAAATGGACGGGGTTACGAAAAACAGGAGGAAGGCAGTATGTGAATTTCCCAGCTTTAAACTATAGGCGTTACTTCGGAGAAAAATGGGAGGAAACGGTCAATCAGGGAACACATGATCGCTTCCGGGCGTGGGGACTAAACACCCTAGCCTGCTGGTCAGATGAAAAATTGCAAAAAGATAGAAAAACCCCATACACATTAATCTCTTCCATTTGGTGGCAAAGCAGTGGACACAGAAAATTCCCCTCCCCTTTCCGAACAGATTTTCAATCAGACTTGGAAAAAAACCTAAGAAAACTGGGATGGGCAAAAAACGATCCTTTTTGTCTGGGAATTTTCATGGGTAATGAGTTGGAATGGCCAGACCGAATTGGGGAAACAATTGAAAAACTTCCCGAAGACCATCCGACTAAAATTTGGGCAGTCAATGAATTGAAAAAAAGGGGTAAAAATAATTCTCCCGCAAAAGTTAAAGATTTGGATGAACTCTATCTCCCGTTCGTAAAAGCGTTCTTTCAAAAGTGTAAAGCTGCAATCGAAAAGGAGCTTCCCGGCACCCTCTTTTTAGGTTGTCGTACACATCGGGGCCCAAATGTACTTGGTCGTGGAGCACTCGGTTCTGTCGATGTGTTTTCGGTTAATGTGTATGACTCCAGAGTTCGTTCATGGCAAGTGCCAGCAGATGCAGATATTCCTATTCTTTCCAGTGAATTTCATTTTGGTGCAGTTGATCGTGGGGTGCCTAGCCCAGGGTTGTCCGGCTCCTGGGATCAAAGACAAAGAGCTTTATCCTTTGCACATTACCTTGCTTCAGCCTTAGCTGATCCTAGGTTCGTTGGCGTACACTGGTTCCAGTGGATTGACCAATCTGCTGCAGGCAGAAAAGATCGTGAAAACCATCAATGTGGTTTCATTGATGTCGCAGGAAAAGCTTATGCTGAACTTGTCAATGTTGTGTCGAAAGCAACCAAAAAAATGTACCCAGCCCGCAACAAAACAAAACAAAGCACCGAAAGTATACTCTTTGAACTATTAAAAAACTAAAGAGAAGTATCGTGAAAATTTTGAATCTGCAATCGCTATTCACTTTCTTACTAATTTCCTCATATGGAGAATCAAGACCGAATATTCTTTTTCTCTTAAGCGATGATCATGCACTACGGACCATTGGTGCTTATCCCGGATCAATCAACAGCACCCCAAATCTTGATCGCATAGCCAGAGAGGGTGCAATTTTTACTAATTCATTCAATGTGAATTCAATCTGTTGCCCTAGTCGAGCAGCCATCCTTACTGGCAAACACAGCTTGTCAAATGGAGTGATAGGAAACAGTTCCAAATGGAATGGTAAACAATGGGTCTTCACAAGAGAAATAGGAAAATCAGGTTACCAAACTGGGCTAATTGGAAAATGGCACCTCAAGGGAAATCCCACCGATGAATTTCAAAGCTGGGAAATTCTTTCCGGTAAAGGAGGTCAAGGATCTTATTTTAATCCAACTTTTCTTTCACCTGCCGGTGAAAGTAAAGTAACAGGACATTCCACTAAGATCATCACCGACAAAGCCCTTCATTGGTTGAAAAAAAGAGATCCAAAAAAGCCTTTCTTACTGTGTGCTCAATACAAAGTCCCACATATTCATCGCCTACCCCCAATTAATCGTATGAAAGGCTATGATGAAATCGAATTTCCAGTACCAAATACATTTTTTGATAATTTTTCTACGCGTTCCTCTTTTGTATCGAAAACATGGATGGCACTGAAGGGAATGAAGGGGCATGTCTTAAATATTGCTCCAACAATGGACGAAATAAATAAAAATCCAAAAATTCGCCCACCATTCCTATCTGAGATGAATTTAAAACAACGAAAAGCCTGGCATTCAGCTTATGACCAAAGAAACCTACGGTACCGAAAGTTAATCGAAGAGAACAAGTTAGAAGGTAAAGCAAAATCACTCTACATTTATCAACGCTTTATTAAAGATTATGTTCGCTGTATAGATGGATTAGACGACCAAATAGGACGGATTCTAGATTATCTTGATCAAAATAAACTGTCTAAAAATACTCTGTTAATCTACAGTTCAGACCAGGGTTTTTTTACTGGGGAACATGGATGGGCTGAAAAGCGTTGGATGTATGAAGAAAGCTTTAAATCACCGCTAATCATGCGTTGGCCTGGGACCATTTCTCCTAGTTCAAAGATTGTAAAATTAGTACAGAACATAGATCTTGCCCCTACATTGCTTAAGGCAGCTTGCTTACCTGTACCTAATACGGTCCATGGATTGGCCCTTCAACCTCTTTTTTCAAACGATTCCGATATTCCATGGAGAAAAGATATATTATATCAATATTTTGATGGTGGAACACCTGAAAAAAGAGGGCCATACAATATGCCAAGGCATGAAGGCATTCGTGATGAAAGATATAAATTAATTTCTTTTTATGAGTTTAATCAATGGGAGTTCTACGACTTAAAAAATGATCCCATGGAATTGAATAACTTGTTCGGAAAAAAAATTTTAAACCCTGAAATAAAAAGGCTTCAAAAAAGGCTTTCATATCTAAAAAACAAGTTTTTTGAGAGCGATTAAGGTTTTTAAGATTAACTAGTAGGTCTAGACATTTGTTAAAAATTAGAAAGTGAGTGGTTGACCCTATAATTTCACATATGTAACTTCATCTTTTATGAATCTCTCGCAATCACGAAGAAATCATATTAAACAAATATCTGGTGCAATATTGGCTCCTTATATTGCATCAACATCATGGGCAAAAACTTCTCCAAATGACCGGGTAAGTCATGCTAGCTTTGGCGGATCTGGAATGGCAGGGACGGATCTTGGTCAAATAAAAACACATCCAAATGTTGATTTGATCGCAGTTGCTGAAGTAGACCCGAATCGAAGAAGGCAGGCACAAGCAAGACTCAAGGGTGCAAAAGTATATTCTGATTGGAGAGAAATGCTCGATGAGGAAGGAAAAAAACTTGATTCTGTTAATGTATCAACACCTGACCACCTTCATGCTTGTATGGGAATGTCTGCAATGCAACTAGGACTCCATGTGTATGGCCAAAAACCTCTAAGCCATGATGTTTTTGAAGCTCGAATGCTAACTGAATATGCAAAGGAAAATAAGATTGTTACCCAAATGGGTATTCAAATACATTCTGCCAAAGAATATCGAACTGCTGTAAAACTGGTCCACGATGGCGTAATAGGTAAAATTGTAGAGGCTCATTCTTTCAGCGGTAAAAGGTGGGGTGATTCAAATCCAAAACCTAATAAAAAAGATCCTATTCCAGAAGGATTTGATTGGGATGCATGGATCGGCCCAGCCCCCTACACAAATTTTATTAATAAATATTATCATCCCGGACAATGGCGCAAACGTTTAGACTATGGAACAGGAACATTCGGAGATATGGGATGCCATATTTATGATCCGACCTTTAAAGCTTTAGGTTTAACTTATCCCATATCACTAAGATCAGAAGGTCCAAAGCCAAATCAGGACAATTGGGGTTTCGATGCTATCATTCACTACTCATTTCCTGAAAACCAGTATTCCAAAAATAAAACTCTTCCTGTTACTTGGTATGATGGATCAGCCAAACCACCCAAACATATTGTAAATTTAGTTGAAGGACAAAAATTACCTAGCCAAGGTTCTGTGGTTGTTGGGACAAAAGGGACTATGCTAATTCCTCACGTTGGAATGCCTAAATTATTTCCTCAAAAACGATTTAAAGATTTTAAAATGGAAGTGGTCGCAAGCCAGCATCATTGGCATAGTTTTATTGATGCCGTAAGAGGTGAAGGTCCATTACCTTCAGCAAACTTTGACTATTCTGGTCCGCTTACGGAGACTGTTCTCTTGGGAGGAATTGCAACAAGATTCCCAAAAGAGGAATTAATCTGGGATGCTCCAAAACTGGCTTTTAAAAATAATCAAAAGGCGACAGAGTTAGTAAAAAGAAAATACAGAAAAGGCTGGGAAGTTAAAGGCCTCAGCTAAATACCTTAATTCCTCACTATTACTTATTCAGAAAAATCAATTTTTATGTGTTGATTTTATCAAATTTCATTTATTAAGCAAAAGCATTTCGGACTGGCAATATCCCGTTACTAATGCCTCTAAATCGTCTCGAATAAATTTAGAAAGTGAAAGAGGTTTATAAATCCACTGTTTTTATTCTGCCCATAATTACAAAAAATCTGCCGAAAAGTTTTTTCATTCTTACTGCCTTTAATCCAATGGATGAATTATTAGAGCGAAGAAAAAATGTTAAGAATAATTTTTTACTCCAGTCTGAACTGAATCAATTTACGAACCACATAATACCTGTTATTGGATGTTCACCCGACTTTCAGCATAAAGAGGAAAGTTTTATCGTGAAAATTTCAAAAGAGCAGACTTTAAAGATCGCAAAAAGATTTCGCCAAAGAGCCGTATTTTTTATTTACGATAATAATCTGAAAATTCTTGAATGTTCAACCCAATCAAATTTCCCCTTGGGAAAATTCAGTGATCGAGTGATCACTAAACCAGTAGCATAGCAACCAGACTTGTAATCGCCGGGACATAAAGATTATCATTCAAAACATATGCCCCATATTTTAAAGGGAAAAATTCAAGAAAGGATATTGTTAAGGAAATAATCACAATTTGATAGATTGAAAGCTCTACTCCCAGGGAACTAACAAAATATGGTAGTTCAGGAAAAATAAAAAAGGAAATCAGAAAACAAGTTAAAAAACACGCAATTCCACCCTCCAGAGTTTTTTTTCTAAACTTAATTCTACCAATTGCTTTACCAACTATAGCAGCTGCTGCATCACCAATTATGAAAAGTGTTAAACATAAAAAACATACACCAGTTGCCAATTCACTGATTAAAGATAAAAAGCTACAAATTCCGGCACCAGCCAAAATATAAGTTGCTCCCGTGAGTTGTCTGTTTTCCTCTTCTCTAAGCATTAAACCAAATGAACGGGTAAAAAATTGACCAAAACCAGAAAATTTAAAACGGGCGAATTCGATAACTAAAGAAAAGAAAAGAAGAAAAATAACAATGTAACTAGCATCCAATTTACTTAAGTACGTAGTTTTAGGTGCGTAAAAAATAATTCCAGGTAAAGCGACGGCAACTATGTGTAATAATTTTCTATTAATTTCTTCTTTGGACAACTGACCAATCATAAAATCCAAATAACATTTTACACTAGATCAGAAATGGAATCATTAATTATTATCAAAATCGAAGGTTACCTGATCTTTCTTTATACCATTTTGAGATGGAGTCACAGTTTTATCCGTTTGAATTTTTTTTTCAGGTTCGGATTCCGTTTTATTAGATTTTTTTTCCTCAGAAGGATTTTCTTCCGTTATCTCATCTGTTTTAGGAGCATTAATCACTCGATCTATTTTATGAGCCGTAAGTGTGCTTCCTTTTACTGATCTACCTTGTAACTCGATCCATGAAAAATCAAATTCGATTACTTTATCTCTCACACGTTTAAGATCGGGATCAATATGAACTAAAATTCTACTATTTTTTTTCTCAGAATCATGAACTGCAAAATAAAAAATTCTGCTTTTGGAATGAACTTTAAAGAGTGGGTATTCTTTATCTCTGGTAATCCCACCTATTTTGAATTTTTTTGCATATAATCTTCCTGATGCACCATCACGATAAACCATATTGTAGACTTTTTGGTCATCTCGACGAAAAACGGCAATTCGTATAGGATTTTTACCCACAAACATTTTATCGGCAATCTTCATGACTTTCATGACTCCATTTTTTCCAATTACAAGAACATCATCAAGGTCGGAACACTTCTCAATTGCTTCATCCTTTTTCAGTCCATATCCGGCAAAGCCATCCTTCCGGTTTATGAATAAGGTTTCGCTGGCAACCACCACTTTTGAGGCAACAATTTTGTCAAATGCAGATAGCTCTCCATTTTCATCAATGCTTAATTCAGTCTTACGTTCCCTACCCTTCCCATATTTCTTAATAAGCTCTTTGAAATAGCGAATCGTATATCTTGTCATCTGACTAAGATGACCCTTTACTTCTTCAATTTCATCCTCGAACCCTTTAATTAATTCGTCCGCTCTAAAGGAATCAAATTTGGAAATACGCTTAATCTTAATTTCCAAAAGCTTAAGAATATCATCCTCTGTGATTTCGCGATGAAACATTTTCAGATAAGGTTTCAAACCTTTATCTACTGCAGCAATGACACCTTCCCATGTTTCTTCTTTTTCAATATCTCGATAAATTCTTTTTTCGATAAATATTTTTTCCAGTGAGGCAAAATGCCATTTTTCCTGTAGTTCGCCCAATTTGATTTCCAGTTCTTGCTGAAGTAAATCTCGGGTTAGAAAAGCAGCAGATTTGATTATATCATTTACGGATAAAAACTGGGGATGATTATTTTGAATAACGCATGCATTCGGAGCTAAACTAACCTCACAATCGGTAAATGCATAGAGTGCAGGCATAATATCATCGGCCGCTACAGTCGAAGGTAAATGAATCAGAATTTCAACCAGCTCAGCTGTGTTGTCTTCAATTTTCGAAATTTTTATCTTACTCTTCTCATTTGCAGACAGAATTGAATCAATCAAGCTCGTGGTTGTTGTACCGAATGGAATTTCTGTAATTTTAAGTAGGTTCTTTTTAATCTTTTCAATCCTGGCTCGAACCCGGACTCGCCCCCCTCTTGCCCCACCATTGTAGTCTGTGCAGTCTGCAATTCCCCCTTGTGGAAAGTCAGGAAGTAAGTTGATAGGCTTTTTCCTAAGCGAGTTAATTAAGGACTCTAAAATCTCATTGAAATTATGAGGTAGAATCTTTGTCGATAATCCAACCGCAATTCCCTCTGCACCCTGGGCTAATAATAAAGGAAATTTAACTGGAAATGTAACTGGTTCTTTATTTCTTCCGTCATAAGAAGAGGCCCATGTTGTGACCTTAGGACTAAATATTACCTCTAAAGCAAAGGGAGTTAAACGGGCTTCGATATAGCGAGGTGCGGCTGCAGAATCACCAGTTAGTAAATTCCCCCAATTCCCTTGGGTGTCGATCAATAGATCTTTTTGCCCTAATTGAATCATGGCATCCCCAATAGAAGCATCTCCATGGGGGTGATATTTCATTGTGTTACCAATTACATTTGCGACTTTGTTGTAACGACCGTCCTCCAATTCGCGCATGGAATGTAAAATCCTTCTTTGCACAGGCTTAAGACCATCATCAGAATGGGGAACCGCTCGTTCCAAAATAACATAAGATGCGTAATCAAGAAACCAATCCCCGTACATATCATCCACATAGATGGCATCGTCGTTCTCTCTATCCTCAACATCACTTGATAACAGGGACTCGGGATCAAATCTCTTTTTACTAACAACTTCCTCTTCTGGAATATCTTCCTCGGTGTTGTCGTCCTGGCTCATAAATTCGGGAAAATCATAAAGAAAGACTAAGCAGCCTCATCGTCTTTAACCTCATTATTGGGTGAGGGAATCACTTTTTTTTTCTTTTCGGTTAAATCATCTTCGCCCTCTGTTTTTTTATCTTCATCAACAATATCGATGTCAAAACGAAGATTTCTTATGATATACTGCTGCCTCTCTGGAGTGTTTTTACCCATGAAAAACTTCAACATTTCTTTGATTGATTCATGAGCGTCAATTTTCACCGGATCCAGCCTAATATCCTGCCCAATAAAATGTTTAAATTCATCAGGTGAAATTTCTCCCAATCCTTTAAACCTAGTAATCTCAGGATTTCTTCCCAGAGTCTTGATGGCAGCTTCACGCTCAGTGTCGTCATAACAATAAAATGTGTTCTTCTTATTTCGAACCCGGAACAAAGGTGTCTGTAAAACAAACAAGTGCCCTTGCCTGATCAACTCTGGAAAAAATTGTAGAAAAAAAGTGATCAACAAAAGGCGAATGTGCATACCATCAACATCAGCATCCGTTGCAATCACAACTTGATTGTATCTTAAATCCTCCAAATCTTCTTCAATACCGAGTGCAGCTTGAATCAGATTAAACTCCTCGTTTTCATAAACAACTTTACGAGTAAGACCAAATGAATTGAGGGGTTTGCCCTTTAAACTGAATACGGCTTGAAACTGAACATCTCTCGCCTTGGTGATCGAGCCACTGGCTGAATCGCCTTCAGTGATGAAAAGAGTACTTTTAAAACGATTTTTATCTTTGGTATTCAGATGAACTCGGCAATCTCTTAACTTCTTATTGTGAACTTTGCTCTTTTTGGCTCGCTCACGAGCAATTTTCTGGATTCCTTTGAGCTCTTTTCTCTCCCTTTCACTTTGCTGAATCTTTTTATGCATCGCCTCAGCTGTGTCCGGATTTTTATGCAAATAATTATCAAGTTTTTCCTTTAAAAAATTACCCACAAAAGAACGAACTGTTTCTCCTTCTGGAGACATGGTCAACGACCCAAGTTTCGTTTTAGTCTGAGACTCAAAAACTGGTTCCTGGACTTTAACACTAATTGCTGCTACCAGCCCGCCGCGTATATCCGGTGCATCAAAATTCTTTTTTGTAAACTCTCGAATCGTTTTTACCAAACCTTCACGAAAAGCAGCCTGATGTGTACCTCCCTGCGTAGTGTGCTGACCATTTACAAACGAAAAATAATCTTCCCCGTATTGGTCTATATGGGTAAATGCAACTTCAATATCGTTGCCCTCCAAGTGAATGAAAGGATAAATCGGATCTTCCGAAAGATTTTCCTGAAGAAGATCTTTCAATCCATCTTTTGATCGAAATCTTTTCCCATTATACCGAATGGTCAATCCTTTATTAAGGTAGGAATAATAGCGCATCATGCGCTCAACAAATTCATTGCGGAAGCGAAATTTTTTAAACATCGCCACATCCGGTGTAAAAGTAATCAGGGTACCGTTTTCTTCCTTGGTCGATTTGTTACGCTTATCCACATGCTCAGGATTTCCACATGAATATTCAATCCTGCGAGTCTCTCCATCACGAAAGGACTGTATATCGAACTGAGTAGACAAAGCATTAACGGCTTTTATACCCACACCGTTTAAACCTACCGATTTCTTAAATGCCTCAGAATCATACTTTGCACCTGTATTTATTTTAGATGAACAATCCAATAATTTTTCTAAGGGAATTCCACGACCATGATCCCTAACCTTTATATTTTGTCCATCACACTCAATATCGATTTGTTTGCCAAATCCCATAACAAACTCATCAATACAATTATCCAAAACTTCTTTGAGGAGAACATAAATCCCGTCATCATCAGAGGAACCATCGCCCAATTTACCGATGTACATACCTGGACGGAGTCGAATATGCTCCTTCCAATCCAACGACTTTATACTATCAGCTGTGTAATTATGTTCCGCCATGATTACCTAAATTCCCGTTCACCTATTATCATTTATGAGAGCAATCCCCTTTTTGTCCACAGGAAAATAGAGACATTATAATTTTTTTGAAAAAATTAAAGTTCCCTTTCATATTCAGACAGATGATGATTAAGGATTACAGACTCGCTTTCGAACAGTTAAAAGAGGGTTCGTTTTGGAAACCTGTTATATGGTCGAGTATTTTTTCTTCCCTAACTTTTCTCATTTTTTTAATAGTTGGAATTTCTTTGGGTGGGATCCTTTTTGATTGGCTCTTATCATACTTTGAATTTTTAGATCAAAATTCATGGTTAAGATGGATTGTTCAGATAATTGTAGTCTCATTAATTCTATTGATTGGATTCTTTTTTTACGGTTCAATTCACGCAGCGTTTCTCGGTCTCTTTATTGATCAAGTAATCGAATCCATTCAAGAAAAGTACTACCCTGAGGTCGAATTACTTCCAGCACCTACTTTTGTCCCTTCTTGCATAATCTCCATACGGTTTATTATCCTAGCCAGTCTAGTAAATTTGCTTGCCCTACCTATATACCTAATAGGCTGGTTTTTTCCACCTCTCGGCTTTGCTTTACAGGTCTTAGTGAACGGTTTTTTGCTCGGAAAGGAGTTCAAAGGGATTATTAAAACAAGAATACAGAACCCAAATACCAACCACAATCAGTCTTATACACTTTACGGCAGTTTGGGTGCTTTAATATGGATTATTCCCTTTTTAAACTTTTTTTCACCAGTTTTAATATGTGCAGCCATTTTTCATGCTGAAATAAGAACATTAAAAAAATCAATTTGAGATCGAATTCTCAGGTTAGTGATTTTTATTGAGTAAGTTCTGATAATGAATGCGAGCTACATGCCACATGTAAGTTTCTGAATTTATTCCATATTTATTACCTGCTGCTTTTTCCAAATAATTTATTGCTCTCTCTTTAGAACCTTCAGTTAATTCGAGAAAAATTCCGACATAAAGGTTTGCATGAAATAAAACTCTATTTTTGTAATCCAGAGAAAAATCACTCTGATTAATTTTTCGAAAAATGTCTTTGGGTAATAATTCTCCCCTAAACATAGAATACAACCAAACATATGGCGGCCGGTCAGTCGAATTATATTGCAGAAGTCCTTCCCTCGCATAATCCAATCCCTTTTGCTTAAATTGAGACATAAATCTCCAAATTCCATTTTCTCTATCCACATTATCGTAGTTATGATAAATTTCGAATTGCATGGCGGCCTTGGAAAAGTCTTTCAGATAAAAGTAAACTATACCCAATCTCCAATGAGAAATCTTTAATTTTGGATCAAGTTCAATCATTTTCTCGTAATCCAATTTTGCCCCATTAATATAACCCAAAAAAAATCGGGCGTCCCCCCTTCTCGAATAAGCAAGAATTGAATTTGGAGACCTGGAAATTTCCTCAGAATAGAATTTAAGAGATGCGGAATACTTTTCTAAAATCCTTGAAAACTTTAACTCAGATCCGCTGCAAATTGAGTTTGATATTAAGAATGATAAAAAAGCACAAAATATGCCTGAAAAAAACTTACTCATTGCGGAAATTCATCCTTAAAACGAACACCTCGAATAGTTCCATTTTCATCCCATTCCTCAATTAATCCAACTGCTGTTCCTTCAACGATTTTTGTCCTCGACTTCATCACGCCATTTTCATGGAAATCAACAGCAGCTCCATTAAAAGGAACATCTTTGCCAATTTGATACCAAAGACCATCTTCCCTGAACTCAAGATCCTGATTCTGATTGACCTGCGGAAGGCTTTCAATCGAGTTTTCATCTTGATTATATCCGCTAATTTCGTTGCTCGTGCATTGAGATGGAAGCCAAATAATTGTGAAGCCTAATAGCAAAATAGTACCGATCCACCAATAAACAACTGATGAAAACATTCGTGGCTTGGGAATTTCGGTGGGGTCCGGCAAATCAGGAAATTTTTTTTCAGTCATTTAAATAAATTAATTCAATTTAACAATGCATAAAGAAAAACATTCATTCCCAATCTTGAATAAAAAGCATGGGCATAATTACTTATTTCTTCACCTGAATAATACTTAAATATTCTCCATTTACCATTTGGTTCTTTGACCCATAATGGTCTTTGTCCAGTCTCTGAATAAATAATATCTTTCAGTCCATCCTCTCTTGTTACTTCAAACGTACTTCCGGAAAAAGAGGCAAGTTTAAGATCATCATCAAAATTGTCAGCTGACTCACGTATACGAAAAGATATGGGCGGAATCCATGCACCAAATTCATCTCTTCCCCAACCCATTGCACATATGGGTGAAGCCACGCAGGCGAGTCTACCCTTAACTTTTAATCCGACGAAAGAATAGGTAGCCTGTGGCCACTTTTCTCTTTCCACAAAAGTTAATACAGTCTCCGGCAACCTTTTTTGATTAGATTGAATCTTTAAGTCTTTATTGCTGGGCAAGCCACGAAAAAATGTACGGAACAAATCATGATCTCGCCCTAAAGGAATAAATGTTTTTTCCGGAAAAACCAAAGAAAACAAATCCCTAACCTCAGGTCTTTCTTCCCAAGCCGCGTAACTATGCCCCAAATCAGCCCCCAAAAAAGAAGCTTTAATTCCGGCATCAAGATAAACAAATCCTCCTAATTCCATATACCTTCGTAAGGCATCTCGCTCTTCTTTTGGAAATTCTAAATTTGGCTGTTCATCACAATTTACATAAAGGATTGGATTTTCAAACAATCTCTCATCTGTAAGCGTATCAATAAACAAAGGATCGGTGTCAAATTTGGCATGGGTCTGCTCATTGAGCATTTTTAGAAGGCTGGGCAGAGCATCAGGATATCTGCGAACTGAATTCTCCTGCCTTAACAATTGAACAATCCGAATACTGCCATCTTTGTCTAATCGTTTTTCGTTGGCACTAAGAAGAAATAATTGCCCAATCGATAGTATTAAAATACTGAAGAAAAATTTCATAACTGGATTCCAATTTTATTAAGTTCAATTATAGCAAGGTTTGAAATTCTGCTTTGGGGATTTTTGGATAAATATTCAATCAACGCAGGAACTCCTTTTTGCCTATCTTCCAACAAACCATCCATGGCTGCCCTTTGAATCACATAATCGCTATCAAGCAATGACCTGGTCATGACCTTGACCCAACCGGGAACACGCATGGTAGACATTGCACGAATAGTAGTTGAGCGAACTATTGTATCTTCATCGATCAAAAGATCAAAGCCGAGTGAACTAACAGTTTCTAAATCCGCATTCAACAAATTCTGTGCCGCAAAAATTCGAACATCCGAAAATTTGCTTTCAACAAGTAAGCTCAACTCAGCTTCAGAAAACTTGATTGTTCTTCCCCCCAAAGAATTAATGATCGCTTTTCGAACACCTTTGTCCCGGTCTTTCAAAGCAGGCATCCATAGAGAAACTTGATCCCAACCATTACTGGTACTTATGTATCTTTGCCAAGCGATAGATCTAATTTTTGAACTGGTATGTTCAGTAAGGGCACGATAAACCGCAACACCATCAACACCCAAGGCAGAAACCGCGTACAAAATGGTAGTAACCTGTGTGGACATCCCGTCCACGCTGAGTAAATAATCTTTAATTTTTTCGATCACACTAGGCTGAACTTTCTCGCCAAAACGGGCCAATTCCACAGCAGCCATTGAAAGTACTTCAGAATCAGTATCCTGAGTCATTTTTCGAAGTGTAGACCGGTACCCCGGATGATATCTGTTTGCATCCCGTGCAACTGCAATGACTTTCATTCTGATTCCTTTATCTTTGTGGCTGGAGAGATTCTGTATTAACCTGACAATACTCCCGTGGGATGCATTTGTAGAAATCCTTTCCAATGCAGTGAGCAAAACTCCCAAGTCATCATCGTTTAATAATTTTTCCAAAGTCTGAAGAGGAAGGGGAACACGAAGGTAATTATGGTACTTAAGAGTATTTTGCCTGACTATAGCATCTTCATCCAAAAAAGCCTGCAAAGTCATAGTAAGTAAATCGGGGCGAAGAGAAGAAGGGACTGAACGGTAAACCCTTCTTCCATTAATCTCCACAACCTCCACTCCTCCACGCATTAATCCAGAAATCAAACGCGGAATCATGGTTGAAACCTCTCTGCGCACCTCAACATCCGGATCAGCAAGTTTAGAATAAATTTTTTCAACCAATGGTTTGTCGTATATATAAAACCCATTGGAAAAATGTTCAGCTAGGGATACCACAGCAGCTCTTCGGACTAAAGCACTTTGATCGTCCAAAGCACCAACAAGAAGAAAAGAGGATTTTGTAATTCTGTACTTCCCCAAAAGCTTTGCAGCACCAACTCTGACACCCACATCAGAATTTCGTAAATCCAAACCAGCTCGATCCACCGTCTCAACCAGACTAGACCTCTTGGGTTGAGTGAGAATTGAACCATTTTGTTCCTGTCCCTGAAGATTAGAATAATTTCCATCCAAAACTTCAAAAGTGGATGATGGTGAAACCTGGCTAAAAGATTTTGAAAGGAATAAAATTTTAAAAAATAGCGTTACAATTTTCACCTTAATCCTCCCTGTCTTCTAAAAATCCATTCGATTCCGGAAAATAAAAAGAGAGCAATAAAAAAGATCCACGCTTCTGCCAGGCTATGCCTCTTTGTAATCGTAGGTAAATTTTCTGCGAATTTCGGTCTCCAATTATCGGAAAAATCAGAAATTGGTAAGTACTCCCCTCCGGTTAATTTGGCAAGCATCTGCAAATCGAGTCTGGCAAAAGAAATGTCTACCGCTTCTTCACCAGCTTCAGAAACTCGAATGAAATTTTCCCTTTCCAATTTCTCCCCATCAGGGAACCTCAAAATATAATTAACCTCATAAGCACCAGCTTGAACCGGTCTAAAGGTTCCGGCATATCGCCCTGCATTGGAACCTTGTGGGTATAATTGAACCACTTTATTGTAATTATCCGGACCAGAAATTCTGGCTTCCACCATTGCATCCATAGAAGGTTCAAAATCAGCCCCAAGTGCATCTACCTGTAATGATGCATCTTCACCTCTTAAGAAGGGCTTTTCAATATCCAGTGTTTTTAAACGATCTTCTCCCCCGGTGCCTAACCACTGAGCTAAAGACTGCCAAAAAAGTCTGAATTCTTTTGTTCCTTTTTCCTCCAATGAACGACGCCAGTCATGAGGTGATCCCCAATATGCAACTTTTCCGGCCCCATATGCTTGGACACTCAAAACGGCCTTCCCATTGGATCTGGACAAAACCACTCCTTTGGCTCCTTGATTCTGATCTTTGACAAAAAAACCTGGAAGTCTTTTCGGTAAAAAGAGCTTCATCTTTTCAACCTCATCAACTGGTGAAAAAAGAGGTTCTTCAAGTGTGACCAAAGAAAGATTTTCCTTTGCTAAAATATATTCGACCTCTTTGACTGGAACAAGTCCACCTAAGTTTTCCCGGGCAAATTCCAATGGACCAAACATTAATAAACCTCCTCCTTTTTTTTGGACAAAATCTTTGAGTGAAAACATCAAACTTGAATTTAAGTCTGGCAGCACATTTGTATCTAAAATAATGCTATCGTATTTCATCCAAAATGATGGGTCGGTGGGGTATTGAGGTTTCATATCATCTCCAAAGGCATGAAATACTTTTTCACTCATTCTCACCAGAGCCTTAAAATCAAACCGTTCTTCATTCGCGAGAGTTCTTTTTAAAAAAGGATAGATAGGTTGAACACGATTTGAAAGATAAAGGGTTGAAAACTGATCTGGGGGTTTGACGAGCACTAATATTGAATCTGAATCGTTTGAGGGATCTGAATCACCAGATGGTGGCACAGTAAGAACCCTGTATCTTTTAGGACCTGATTCTTTGGGCTTGAGGGGTGAGAAATCTAATTTTCTCTTTTCTCCACTTTTCAATGTCAAAGAAATTTCCTCCTCTATTTTTTTACCCTGCATAAGAACTATTTTTGATTGAATTTTTTTTTCGAATTTGTTCTCGACGAACGCACTCAAAAGAAGTTCTTCTTTTGCAACTGCATTTGGCTTCCTGTCAGCAAATTCAATCCCCAGATCACCCAAGGGTTGCTCGCGCCCTACTCCGACTACATTAACAGGAATTCCTAAAGAACGAAAATCTTTGGCGATTTCCAAAGCTGAAGTTCCCAAGTTGTTACGACCATCCGAAAAAACCACAACTGAACCTAAAGACTCTTTACCATCAATATTTTTCAAACCCGCGGAAAGAGCATCGCCCAGTGCCGTTTTTTTACCTTGCTCAGGTCGTACCCAGGAGTCTCTGTTTAAACGAAAAAGATTTTCTGAAAAACCAAGACTTTCGACCTTTCCATACTGATTCTTCATTTGATTGATCCATGAATCATCATTATCAAGTGAAAAAAATGGACGGACCTGTTCAATCCTCTTCATGTTTTCACCTGAATCTCTTGTATTCATACTGCCAGAAAAATCAGTCAGGCTCAAAATCTTAAAATCTCGCGGGTTTGGCTGATCAGTCATAACGAAAGGTCGAGCCATCAAAATCAAAAAGAATAAAACTGCTAAAACACGAAGAGAAATCAACCTTTTTGCTAATTGTGGCAAGGTCCCTTTCAAAAGCATCCGTCCATGGATGAAAAGAATCACGCAAATAATTACGGACAGTAATACATACCAAAAGGGGGAAAAGGGCCAATCCCAACCTATCATTATTCGCCCTCCGCAATTCTGCGGAAGTATTCCTCTACCTGTTTTTTATAACGGCTTGGTGCGGCGGTAGTTTCCTGATTTCTTTTCAATCGATTTTCAACAGTTTGTTGCCAGAAAAATTGGCGCATCAACTCAAGGGCATCATCTACTGCTGCCGAAGCCATTGAGCTTGATTGAGAAGGATTTTCACTAATTGCAACTTGTTCAAAAAACTGAGTGAGATTCCGAAGTCTTTCATCTTGTTCAGCATTAGGCATGGACCCAATTGCTTTTGCTAATTCCTCTGATTTTTCTTTTAATTCTTCCCCGCTCATTCCAGGAAGTTCCTGTTGTGTATTCTGTAATTCCTGAACGAGTTCTCTTAGTGCACTGTTTCCTATATTCCTAAGTTTATCCGCAACACCCTGTAATTCATCGCTAAGATCTTCGAGATTCTCAGCAACTTTATCTTCTTCTTTTTTCGCTTGTGGAAATGCTTCATAAAGAAGTGAATTTGCGGCCCTTTTCCCAGAGCGTTCTATACCCTCATTCCTTGAATTTCTTGCACTACTTAAAAGGTCCTCAGTCGCATTCTCGTTAAAATCTCCCATTGAACGAGCAGTACGATCAATCTGTTCAAGAAGATCATCTACAGATTCATTCAAGCCCTCCTGACGATCTTTTAAATTTTCTCCTTCTCCGTCTTTCGCATTACTCGTATCCTCAGCCAAATCCTTTTGTTGTCCGGCAAGTTCGGATGCCTGATTTTGAAGAGCATCGACCATACCGGCAGCCAATGCAGCCATTGCAGCTTCAACTTCTGAAATGGCACCACTTAAGGCTTCGGCAGCCAAATCTCCATGAGGTTGAGCATTTCTTGGAGAATCACGGCGGAGATCTCCCGCTGCCTCTTTCATTTCCTGTCCGGCACGATCAAGAGAATTCACATCACCAAGCCTTCCTGACTTTTCGTACCATTTTTCCCTCAAGCCAGAAACATCTCTTCTCAAATCCTCTTGAGATTGAGAAATCTCCTGATTAATTTCACCCTTTTTTCCTGCACTAGCGGATCTGCCAATTTCACGATTCAACTCTTTTTGCCTTTCCTCAAATTCCTTTAATTTTTCTAAATCTTTTGCCAATTCCTTGAGTTCCTTACCAGGATCTTCAGTTGGTTCACCTGACTGTTCAGATTTTTCTGCACTTTCTTTACTTTCTTTTGGTTTTCCTTTTCCTTTTGATTTCTGCTTTTGCATTTTCTGCAACAGAGCATAGAGCTGTACCAATTTACGAAGAGTTTTCTCAGAGGGTTCCAAAGAATCCTCTAGCATTTGATCCCCAGCATAAATTTCAGTCTGTTCAATATGATATGTGGCTTCATTAAGTAATTCACCTAAATCAATTCCATCCACTACGGGAAACTGTCCTTCAAACTCATCGAATACCTTGGTCATCTCATTCTTTAAATTAAGGGAATCGGTAGCTATGGCTAAACTAAGCTTTTCTTTTTTCAACTCCTCCTCAAGAAGAGCATCATATGTGGAACGAATAATCTTTTTGGTTTTGTTGATAAAATCCCGTACAGGAATTTCTTTCTGTTCACCACTCATTTCAGAATCTGAATCTGTTGAATTTCCTTCAGGGGGAAGAATTTCAATGAAATATATTTCAGACCGAGCGATTTGCCCCTCGGGTTTTTTATTATCAATTGCAAGGGCCATGTAAGTGATTACATCACCCGTCGCAAGTGCTCTTTCGTTCAAATCTAGAACATATGAAAGTGTTTTTTCTTTTTGGACAGGATCCACAAAAATTGTTTCCTCCTCCTTTTCCCCTGCGTGAGAAATATTAATCCTAACATCTGTTACTCCGTAATCATCGGAAGAAAACACCTCCAACAAAAGACTCGCATCAGAGGGTAGTTGTAAATCCTCTGCAGGTTCAGTAATCTCAACGATGGGAGGCTCATCTGGAATTGGGGCGAAAACAAACTCATCATACTCCACTTCTTTTCTCTTCGGATAATCAAGATCAACAAGTTGAATTTTTCCTTTCCATTCTTTTTCGAGAGTACTTTCAAAATTAAAAATGTTGTCAGTTAGTTTCTTGAGAGGAATTTTTTGATCATCAGAAATAATATAAACACCCACATTTTCGGGTAGTTCTTCGAGTTCTAACTCAAGAAAAATCTGACTGCCCTCAGGTGCTCGAAAATAGCCAAAATCTTTGTGAGAAAGCTGTTTTTCATTCGTATAATCAGGAGGTGTAATTACCCAGTTCACACTTTTAACAGATGGTGGGTCATAAGCTGATAAGGTTTGCCAATCACTTTCCAATGATGGGGTTACTATTCTGTAAGTAAATTTTTCCTGCAAAGAAGGAACTACGAATTCAAACCTACCTAAAACTGGAGTTGTAAGCATCTCCAATTTTTCTACCTTACTCATTTCTTCAGTTTCTCTAAATTCAATGAAAGCAGTTTTATTCCCACGGTGTCCTCTAGTTACATCGGCAAAAACTGAAATATCTGTACCTCGAACGAATTCATGAGACGCTGGAAATTCTTCATTGAGAGAAGAACCAGTCTTTGCGGTAAATAAAAATAATCCAGGTTCGTCCGAAAAAGAATCAATGGACTTTTGAAGAGGACTGGAGCTTAGATTAAAAGCAGTAAAGATGAAGCCTGAGACAAAACCGATTAAAAGAAAGCCCCAAGATTTGGGCTTTGGACGAATTCCTTCATGCCAAGCGATCTCAGATGCTTTTTTTTCTGTCCTCTCTAAAACTCTCTTTTCCATGAAAGAAAGTTCCCTTTCTTTTGAAACCTCTTCTAATTCTACAGCACAATTTAATAAGTCAAGAAGGTCAGGATCCGCATTTTCTATATGTTTAGCTATTTGTTTGAAAGTTGGCTTTTTAAACCATGAACGAAGCAGAATATAAACAAATATACTTAACGCCAAAGCTACAGTCAATATGACCCAATTAAATGCTGAATTTTCTTTAAGTGGAACAACTGAGTCATAAACATCAAGTATGTATAAAAAAACTGGCCAACTTATAAAACCAATTACCAAAGCAAAAAGAGAACGACTAAAAAGATAGTGACTACCTTCTTTTTTTAAGAATTTTAAGAAATTAGGCATGAGCAGAATCTTTATTGGTTGTAGTGGTTTTTGGGAATGACCAAATCATTTCTATAATCAAGAGGCTAACAGCAAATAGTGCAAACCATACCCAGAGCGGGTTTTTATTTTCTTCACTTTTTTGCAACATAGACGAAGAGGAAACACTGGTGGGTAAAGATTCGCCAAGGTTATCTTCTAACTCCACCATAGACAGACATTCCGGGACAGATTCAAATGAAGAAAGAACCACTTCTACCCACTGATCCTCAAATCGAAAAGCACCAGGAACTTCGGCATTAAAATTCATATCTTTGCCATTTAGCATATCTCCAGGTTGAAGGATTGGCCAACGATTTTCTTTTTGAAAAAAATCTTTTTTCTGAATTAGTTCCATAAGCAACGGAAGAAAAGAATTTCTCAGTGGTAAATCAGTCCATGTTGTATTCATTCGAAAAGGGAGAAAAACATAGAGACCTTTTCCCGGTGTACTTTTAACAATTGCAAGGGGTCGACCTTCTCTATCAAACATTGGAATTTCCGGATTATTTTCGTTATCTTTATTTCCTTTCAAAATTCCGAATTGGTGAATAGCTGACAGATATAAATCACGGGCCGCTTTCCCATCAAAAACTTCTGACAAAATCGAATTTTCCGGAAGTGCGCCAATTCGAAATGGGTCCCGATTCCGTAACGCACCTCCAGCTACCCTAATAAAACTATAATCAAATTCTAACCCTTCTTTTAAAGCCGAAATCGCGGAAGAGAATGGTTCTCCAGGAGTAATAATTGCAACCCCGCCAGATTCAATAAAATGATTGAAAAAAGCAAATAATTGTTCTTCTTCAAACCACCTGCCCATTCCTAAAATCATAAGAAAATCAATTTTTACCTCATCGTCACCTAGTCTAAGTGCATCTGCTTTGTCTTGTTGCCACTCCCAACGGTTCCAACCATTATCACCAGCACTCAAGACAGCTGTTTTGAGAAAAGCTTTCTCCTCATCAGTTTCATCGTTTTCTTGCTCAGGCATCCAAAAACCAAAACTTTTTGCTGGAGGTGCCTTTAGCCAGATTGAGCGATTATTATCCAGTTCAAATTCATCTTTATCTGACAATACGACTTTTGCCTCAACAAATCTTCCTTCTTCAACAACAAATTGTGCCTGAGAAGAGCCATAGGGAAGCAATGAAACAGACTTGGTATTCTCGATTTGATTTCCAGCAATCAAATCAAGTTCAACCGTCTTATTTATATCATCCCAATTCTTAACAACAGTCCAAATTCTAATTTTCCCAGGACCAGCAGGTACCGCTTTGGCCTCAACAATGCTTACATTATCCTGCCTTCTGCCATCGCGAAAATTTCTTTGCCCAACTTTGATTAGTTCATATGAAATATCTGAATCGTAGAAATTCATCTCAGTGGTCTGCCAATCAGATTGTTGAAAGTCGCTAATAACGATGAGCTTACGGGATGTGGCTTTGTTGGAAAACATTTTTTCCACCCGGTCGAGCATAAACTGAGGATTACCTTTTTTCCACTCGTGTGTTATATTTTTCAATTTGGTAACTAAGACATTCTTTTCTGTTCCGACTTCAAATTGCTCAACAATTGAATTTCCAAAAAGAACTAGACCAACTTCATTATCACTGGTCTCAAGAATGGACAAGGCCTTATTTTTTGCTTCATCTATGCCACCCCACCCTTTCATGCTAGGAGATAAATCAACAGCCAGAACAATCTCTGATTTACCCTTATTGGAATCCATAACAGTTTCAGGTTTCCAATAAGGGTCTGCCAAAAGAGCTGAAATAGTTAAAAACAGGAGTATTCTTAGAAGTAAAAGAAAAATATCAGAAGGCGTTCGTTTACCAGTGCGAGGTATCTGAGAAGGCTTTATAAAGCGAAGAGAAGGAAAAAAATATTTCTCAGTTACTTGCCGAAAAGCCATGTGTGCAATTATAGGTAAACCAATACTCAAAGCAGTCCACAGTGCGATCGGCTGGGCGAATTCAATCATTTAATTTAGGTTCACTTTCTATTTCTAACTCCTAAATAGCGTCGCAGAGCATGACCTAAGTCTTGATTAGTAAGAAGAGACTCAAATGCAGAAGACAAAGCTGTAAGTTTAGATTCTAAATCATTTACAAAAGAAGACATATCATCACGAAAGCTTTCTCTTAATGAGGGAGGAGATGAAGAAACTTCTCGTTCCCCCTCTAATTCAACAAAGCGTACTGAATCCATTTCGGGTAAATCCATTTCGTCGGGATCCAAAACTTGCACGCAGAGCATATCATATTTTGCAGAAAGAGAAAATCTAAGTTTTTGTGATAAAGTATATTCAGCCTCAAGAAAATCAGATAGAAAAACAACAAGTGCCCTACCTGGTAGAGCAGTTATCATACGATCCCATGCAAATTCATGGCGATCAACTCCTTTAGATTCTAGGTTTTGAAGAGAATTAAATACTTGATTCAAATTCGCACTTCCTGATCTTGGTCTTATCCATTCTTTAAGATCATCTGAATACGCAAATAATCCAATTCTATCTCCCTGTCTACTTGCCAAATAAGCAAAACAGGCAGCTAACATCTTAGCGTAATGTAGTTTTGAACATGAAGCTTTTTTCCCTTTATATCCCATGGACGCACTAGCATCTATTACAAGGCAAACAGAGAAATTTGAATCTTCCTGATAAGTTTTGGACACCAACTCATCCCTTTTTGCGAATACTTTCCAATCCACAGATTTTAAATCTTCACCTATTGTGTAAGGCCGATATTGATAAAACTCGTTACCTCTTCCCTGTTTCAAACTTTTATGGACACCAGGCATTGCACCGTCCACAACCACGCGAGCAAGCAGAGAAAAATCTTGTATCCTGTGAAGATGAACGGGATCGAGTAATAAGTGCTCCGCCGACGAGGTCACATTTTCCGAAATTTAAATGGAGAAAAAAATTTTATTGCGAAACTTCTTCCAGAATATGAGCGATGATGTCGTCTGACTTCAGTCCTTCAGATTCTGCAAAGAAACTGGGTAAAACACGATGTCTCAATGCTGATTTTGCAACATTTTTAACATCTTCACATGATACATTTGGTCTGCCATCTAGTAGTGCTCTGGCTTTTCCCGCCAGAATTAATGCCTGAGCACCACGGGAACCTGCTCCCCATTTAACTCTTTTATCCGTCCAATCATCACTGTGTTCAGAATTCGGCCTTGTGGAAGCGGCTAAGCGAACTGCATAACTCACAACATTTTCCGGTGCAGGAACTTCCCTGGTGAGTTTTTGAAGTGATAAAATATCATTGGCCGCAAGAACTGATTGAGGTGTATCTCTATCCTTTCCAGTTGTTTCACCTACCATCTTTATTTCATCATCCACCGACAAATAATCGATAACAGGATTAAGCAAAAATCGGTCGAGCTGAGCTTCAGGCAATGGGTATGTACCTTCCAATTCAATAGGATTCTGAGTGGCAAGAACAAAAAAAGGAGCATCAAGCAAACGAGTCTCTCCAGAAACTGTAACCTGTCGCTCTTCCATCGCCTCTAACAAAGCTGCCTGAGTTTTTGGAGGAGTCCGGTTAATTTCATCAGCCAAAACAATATTTGTAAAAATCGGTCCTGGTGAAAAACGAAAATTTCTTTTCCCTGTATTTGGATCCTCGTCCACGACTTCTGTACCCACCACATCCGCAGGCATTAAATCCGGCGTGAACTGAATCCTCTTAAAATCAAGGCTAAGGCATTTGGATAGAGTTTTTACAAGAAGGGTCTTGCCCAGTCCTGGAATTCCAGTCAGTAGACAGTGGCCTTTAGCAAGCAGAGTTACCAAAAGTTGCTCAATGACATGGTCCTGACCAACAATCCCTTTTCGTATTTCCTGAAGTAATTTCTCATGAATTAAAGGCAGGTTTTCCAATGTTACTTCGTCATTTACAGAATTTGTCATATTTTTGTAGTAATAATATTTTAGAGCTGGAAAGTGGCAAACTTTAGTTGCGCCACAAATCGATTAGGCGGACAAACTAAAAATCAAACTAAAGAATTAATTTTTGCTGACCAGTTACTTCCCTGAGGCGATCCCATTCATCAATAAATTTTTGCAAATGCACTTTACCTGATTGTTTTTCAGAATCTAACAATTTTCTTACGTGCATCTGTTCCTCAGAATATTCATCTGAAGATAACAAACCCGAAAAGTGAGCAATCCTTGCCCATAACAAATGAGTGGTAAACGCATCAAACTCATTATAAGCAACAATCTCATCTAACTTTTCATCTGCCCACATCTCTGCAACAGAAGCACCGCTTACCTCAATCTTGCCAGGTATTCCACTCAGAGAAGCAGCCTGATGAAGTGATGGTCGGTCCCTAAACTGTCCTAGTGCATCAGCAAGGTCGACATTGTATTCAGAATTTCGGGCGTCAAAATAATCAACCCCCAACCAAGGTTTGTCTGGCCGGTCAGAAAAGCCGAACCCAGGAAGTCCATGAACAATGGATCTTTGCACAATAATTGGAACATCAGCTTGTGCAGAATTGTAACCAACAAGTTGTGGCTTTTTTCTACCCACTGACTTCAGAAATGTAACAAGCAAAGATTTTTCTTCACATTTTGATGAATCTTCAACATCAACAGGTAGAGAAATAAGTTTTAATTCTGGGCCATTCGGGGTTTTCTCACGCAGTATTCCAGCTAGAGAAACAATACGGCACAAAATGGTTTTTAAATAGGGTTGGAAGTCATCCGGGTCTCCCTCTTTTCTCGCATCCGCCCATAAGGCTTCAAAAGAATTCTTAGCTTCAGGACATGGCCCATCAACAGGCGTTGAATGATGTAAAACTTCGGCCGATTTTGGATCAGGAATCCATTCAACATCAAAGGAAAAAACAGCATCTGAGAGTAGTTTCAGCATAATTTTATTGGACTTATTTAGGCAGGTAATTCTTCAGCGAAGAATTTTTTAGCACAGTCATAGCCGTCAGGCACAGTAATAATTTCAGCCTCGTCTTCGTCCACCAAAACGGTGTGTTCAAAATGAGCAGAAGGTAATCCGTCAACTGCGAGTGCTGTCCATCCGTCTGGTGCCATCTTGATCTGTGGACTCCTCATGTTGACCATTGGTTCGATACAAATTGCCATTCCCTTTCTAAACTTCATTCCCGTTCCTGACCTTCCAAAGTTTGGAATCTGAGGGTCCTCGTGCAAAGAGCGACCTACGCCATGACCGACAAAATTTGTAATTATCGCAAAACCTGAGCTCTCAATATGCTTTTGTACAGCAGCAGAGACATCTCCAACACGATTTTTGTGAACGGCTTGTTGAATTCCAAGAAAAAGGGATTCCTCAGTTACTCGTAATAAATGTTCGACTTCAGAAGCAATTTTACCAACAGGAATTGTTCTGCAATTATCCCCAATGAATCCTGCTTCTCTTATACAAACATCAACAGAAATGATATCACCTTCTTTCAGAATTCTTTCTTTTACACCAATACCATGAACCACTTCGTTGTTGACAGAAAGGCAAGTGTAGGAAGGGAAAATACGATGGCCGGAACGATAGCCTTTACAAGCACTTTTAACGCCGAAATCTTTCATCAATTCACCACCACTTTGATCAATTTCCCAAGTGCTCATTCCTGGTTTAACTAAGTTACACAAACGGTCTAATATAGTGGCTGCAGTACGACCTGCCTGTCGCATTTTTTCTTTATCCTTAAAGTTTTTACAAATCACTCCATTTTATTCATATGAATTTCATTCACATTCAATCACAAAAATATTTATTTTATAATTTGATAAAACTTCTTTTTATTCTGTTCACAAAAAAAGCTCCAATACTTAATTGAATCAGATGATAAAAAATCATTGGAAAAGTGATCATTGCCGAATTATTTGGTGACAACAAAACAGCTAAAGGTAAACCGACTGCTAAAGATTTCTGTGATGCACAAAAGAATTCTGCCACACGGAGTCGTGGATCTTTTTGAAATAAATTAGTAACAAACCAACTTAATGCCGAGAGCCAAAGGGTAAAAAATAAAATTATTACTACAGAGTCCTTCACTAATTCAAATATTCCATATATACCCAGAACGAGAACAGTCTTTGAAAAGGAAAAATAAACGAGAATCAAAATCCCACCAAAAGTAGCCTGCTTAAGAATACCATCAACTTTTGCCAAGCCTCTGATTTTTACAATTTTTTTAATCAACCATCCGAAAACACAAGGGATCAAAACGAGAAAGAAAAGTTTAGGAAGAAGCAAAAACCCGATCTCAATTATCAACTTGAATAATTCATCATGTTGATCACCAGCCTTAAAAATCATCCAGGCAAGCGGAGCCCAAAAAATACCAAGAATACTTGATAGTGTAGCATGACCAAGTGCCGTTTCAGAATTACCGCCTGAAAGCGATGTGTAAACAACGCAACTTGAAACCGTAGTGGGTAAGATGCATAGTATAAAAAAACCATCCGCCAGATGAACCGGTATTATTTTGAAATAAATTGCGATAAGAACAAAAAACATGGGGCCAAGAAAGATCAGTCCGTGAACCCGAAAAAGTCCCTTTAAATCAAACCCCATTTCTTCAAGGGAAAAAGTTTGTATACACCAACCTTGGGCAAAAAAAATTAAGAAAACGATGATTTGCGATAGATTAGAAACTGAAATGAAATAGCTTGAATCAAATGAAAATGGTAGAGAAACAGAAAAAACGATTGTCAAAAATATACTCAGGGTTAACCCCCAACTATTTGTAAAAACTCGCATGATACTTTGTAATTTTATATTTACTGACTAATCTCATAAATTTTCTGTTTCACCAACTGCTAAAGCATTTTCTATTTACTATTATGCAAGACTCATTCCGTGTTCTGACTGTTGATGCTGCCGGCACTTTAGTTCAACCCTGGCCTTCTGTTGGCACCGTTTATGCCAAAGCCGCAAAAGAACATGGCATAAACGTAAAAGATGATGAAATAAATGAAAGATTTTTTATCGTCTTTGGTGAGCTGCAAAAAAATAAAAATATTACAATTGGCGAAGAAAAAAAATTTTGGAGAGAAGTTGTTCATCGAATTTTTCAACCCTACTCTTCTAAAAAATCAATCGATTCCTTGTTCGGTGATTTATGGGATTTATTTGCAGAAGGTAAACACTGGCGAATTGCCGAAAAAGCCAAAGAAACACTTGAACAACTCATCAACAGAGGCTACAGGCTAGCAGTTTTATCAAATAATGATTCCCGATTACGCTCGGTACTTAAAGACCATGGAATTACAGATATGTTTGAAAAAATCTTCATCTCTTCAGAAATGGGCGTTGAAAAACCAGATAAGAAAATTTTTCAAATGGTAGAAACTCAAATGAATGAACCTTCTTCATCTTTTTTGCACCTTGGAGATAGTCATTCCCGTGATTTTGAAGGTGCCAAAAATGCAGGTTGGAGTGCCTTACTTTTCGGGAAACCGATAATTGAAAAAGAACAAATCACATCCTTTCCAGAATTGCTTGATCATTTAAAATGATTGTCATTAAAGAATCTCTGCCATTGGAAATTCTGTCTTTGTTAAATGCTGAAGAACTTGCTGTTCGAACATTTTCTACAAATCAATTTATTGCTTACTTAGACTTTGATGAATGCTTTTCTTTGGATAAAAAAGAGACTAAGTCTTGTCTTTCAAAACTTGAAAATAGTTGCGAATTTTATGATCTCAGCTTTTCGGGTTGGGTCGGGTTTTTTGGATATGAGTTCCTAGCAGCAAATCTTGGCTTATTGCTGGAGTCAGACTGCGACTTGGATATCGAAGATGGGTGGTTTGGTCGCCCACAAACAATTATTCACTTTCGAAATGAAGAAACCCGCATCGAATCAATCATTCCAAATCGAGAGGAAGAATTGTCAAAACAGTTGAAGATTGACCAATTAAAGATTAAAGGAACACAAGATTTTTCTCATTCATCCCTTAGATGTAATCTCAGTTACGATCAGTATGAAAAGATTTTCCACAAAGCAAAGGAAGCAATTCTTGACGGAGAAAGTTATCAGATAAAGATTTCCCAAAGATATGAAGCAAAAGCAAAAATTGATCCCGTAATCGCATTCAATAAACTCTACAAAGCAAATCCAGCACCTCAGGCATTTTTATTGAAAACAAACTCTTTCTCTATAATAAGCTGCTCTCCAGAAATTGTAGTTCAAAAAACAGAGAATCAAATTACCACAAGGCCAATTGGTGGAACCTATGAACGGTTTAAAGGAGAAAGTAGAAATTCAGTTATCCAAAAATTTTTAAGTGATGAAAAGGAAGTTGCCGAGCACAACATGCTTGTTGATTTAGAAAGAAATGATCTATCAACAATTTGCTCTCCAGGCACAGTGAGGCTTTCTCGCTTCAGAGAAGTTGAAACCTATTCTCACTTACACCACCTAGTATCTACGATTGAGGGCAGACTAAGGAATAACCTCAAACTATCGGATATTATTGCAGCAATGTTACCCGGTGGAAGCATCACCGGGTGTCCTAAACTCCGAACAATGGTGTGGATAGATTCGTTAGAACCTTGTTTCCGTGGGCCATATACCGGGAGTTTTGGTTTGATTGGAGATAATGGTGACTTATCCCTAAACATTATTATTCGTTCAATGTTAACCTTAGGAAATTATTGCTACATACAATCGGGTGGAGGAATCGTCATCAACTCAAATCCTGAATATGAATTCAATGAGAATCAGCTTAAAGCGAAAGCTTTGTTGGAATTACTTTCATGATTCTAATTATTGACCATAAAGATTCATTTACTCGTAATCTTGAACATCAACTCTCAGATTTCGATAAGGTATATGTTGAAGACAGAAAGGATATACAAACTAGCATTTTGGAAGATGCGAGTATTTTAGTATTTTCACCTGGGCCCGGAAAACCTGATGACTATCCAGAGAGCAAAAAAATCTTCCACCAATTTGTGGGACGAAAACCAATTCTAGGAATCTGTCTTGGTTTCCAGCTCATTCTTCAAGAAGAAGGAGCTAAAGTCGAAAGGCAAAAAAAAGTTCTTCATGGAGTTCAAACTGAAATTAAAGTAAATACCAATACAAGTACATACCATGGACTTCATAATAACATAAGTGTCGGGCGCTACCATTCTCTCCAAGTAGATCCAGAAAGTCTATGCTCTTTGAAAAAATCGATTATTATAAGTGCAACCGATTCAACAACCAATATTCCTTTATCTTTTGAAGATTCAGAAAGAAAACTCTTTGGATTGCAATACCATCCAGAATCTTTTCTAACACCAAAAGGTAAAAATATTATACAGAATATTTATCATGCAAGCTTGGACAGAATCGGGGGATTTGACAGAACATCCTGAACCTTGGGGAATTAAAGGAACCTTTTCGACTTTAAGGCTATGTAAGCAAAACCATATTCCATTCCTCAATCTTTACTTAAATCGATTAATTGAATCTGCAAAAACACTTCAACTCGGTTGGTATCCAGATCAAAATTTTATAAAAGATAAACTTTTTGAATATATTTCCCAAAACTCTCTTTCGGAAAAACTAATCAGAATTTGTCTTTTTGAAAATATGATTGGAATTTGCGATCGGGCGATCATTTCTGACGGTAAACCAGTCGAAGGATGGTTAATAAATTATAAGCGACCGATACCCTCTATAAAATCAACCTTCGAAAAGGAATTATATGGCCGATTATCAGAACTGGATTTATCTACTGAAGATTGGTTTATTATGGACCCAAAAGATAACGACATCAGAGAGACTGCAACATCGAATCTAATTTTTGTAAGAGAGAATGAACTGATCATTCCCGAAAAAAAAATTTTGCAAGGAATTGTAATCAATAAACTTATTCCGGAATTAAAAAAATCCTTTACTATTCTCAGGCAAATTCCCAAAGATTATGAAATTTCTCAATTTAGTGAAATTTTATTATGCGGAACCGGTCGCGGCGTTGCTCCCCTGCAGAGATTATCTGAACTTGGTTGGTCTTCAAACTCAAACGATATCTTCTTAAAAGTAAGATCACTTTATAATATGCTAATTTCGTTAGATAATGCCTGAGTACTCTTTCAACGGATTTTCTTTCAGAATTAAGTATCCCGCTGTGATGGGAATTCTTAATTTGACTCCCGACTCTTTCAGCGATGGGGGGAAGTATCTTATTCTAGAAAAAGCAATAGAGCAAAGCCTTAACATGTATGATAGTGGGGCTCAAATAATTGACATTGGCGGAGAAAGTACTCGCCCAGGAAGTGAACCTGTATCCGAACAGGAGGAACTTAGCCGAATATTACCTATTCTGGAAAAATTACCTAAGGATGTGTTCTTGATTTCCTTAGATACTACAAAGACTGCTGTGGCAGAGGCTGGATTACAAGCTGGTGTACACATAATAAACGATGTTTCAGGCGGTAACCCCGCATTACTTGATCTCGCTGAAAAATACAATGCTGGGTATGTAATCATGCACTCTCAAGGCATTCCGAAAACCATGCAGAACTCGCCATCATATCACAATGTTTGTGATGAAATCAGAGATTTTTTTGATCAAAAAAAAGAGGATTTATTAAAAAGAAATCTTCAAAGGGTTTGGGTCGATCCCGGCATAGGTTTCGGAAAATCTCTTCAACATAATTTAGAAATAATGAAAAATCTGCATCGTTTTCAAAGCGAATCATGGGGGGTTCTTCTTGGTGCATCCAGAAAATCATGGATTGATCATTTATGTGATGCTCCTTGCCCTGATGAACGGTTAGGCGGTTCAATAATATCCGCTCTAACTTCAATAAAACGTGGAGCTGAAATCATCCGAGTGCATGATGTTTTAGAAACATGCCAAGCAATCAAAGTCGCCAAAGAACTCGCACTCTTTGAATAATTCTTTTAAATTTCCTTTTTCATTATGGGAAAAATACAACTAATAGGCATTGAAGTAATGGCACGAATTGGACTGCTTGAGGAAGAGCAATACGCTCCTCAGGATCTATTGGTCAGCCTGGATTTATCTTACGACTTTGGTGATATTAAAGAAACCGATGAGATAACTCATGGAATAGATTATCGCGATTTAATATCCTACGTCAGAGATTTCTCCACTGCCTATGATGGTAAAACTCTTGAAAAATTTGCCCACTTACTGGCAACAGAAATTAAGCAAAATTTTCCGGTTACAAAAGTCAGGCTTTCGGTCGATAAGCCAAGGTATACCAAAAAACTTGGTCTAAAAGAAATTCGTGTAGAAGTTGAACGCTAAAGAAGTTTATCTCGGGCTGGGAGCAAATCTAGGAAGCCCCAGAATAACTTTTGAAAAGGCACTCAGTAAAATTTCTAATTTTGCTGTGATTGAAAAAGTTTCAAAGCTCTACAGATCTGCACCATTTGGATTCTCAGATCAGCCCCCATTCGTTAATGCAGCAGTAAAAATAACTACTCAACTCATTCCTCAAGAGCTTCTCTCAAATCTTCAGGATATTGAAAAACAATTAGGAAAAAAAGTAATATGCAAGAACGGTCCAAGAATTATTGATTTGGACCTTCTTATGTATGGTAAAATCAGTCTGCAAGAAGAGAATCTTACCCTACCCCATCCAGAAATTCTATTTCGTGATTTTGTATTATTCCCCCTAAATGACTTGAACCCTCAACTTTTCCATCCTAACTGGGGTCCAAAAACGCTGAAGTCCGCAATAAACGGACTCCAGAAAAAGTATATTGAGGGTCATCCCTTAACTTGGGATTTCCATTGTTGAATTAGTCCCGGTTGCTTAGGCTCATTAAGACCTGTAATATGTAAAAAAACAAAAGAGCAACTGAAGCAAATAACGAAAGTGCAGCTGCAACATGTTGATCAGTCTGATATTGATGCAACACATTTGATGTGGAATAAAGAACGGAACCTGCCGCAAATAAAACCATTACGGAGGCGAACACTAATCCCAGTGAAAATCCAAAAATCATACTGCAAAGAATAAAACCAAGAGCAACAAAACCGCCTATGGTTAAAATACTTCCCATAAATGAAAAGTCTTTTTTGGTAATGAAAACTGTTGCCGTTATACCACCAGCAAGAAGAAGAGTCATAAGACCTGCTGTTCCAATGACGCCATCTCCAGCATAAAATGTGGCGATATAGAGAAGAGGTAAGAATACAATTGCTTCAGCAATAACAAATAAGCCTAATCCCAAATATTGCATCTGTTGGGAAGTCTGGGATAACGCAAGTCTGTTTGCAATATAGCTAACGCCCATAAAAAGGCCTAAAACAATTAACCAACTCATTCCACTGGTCATACTCGATGCAAGCTTGGCCGCAAACGGAGAATGTACTAGGTAATATTCAACGGCAATAAAACCAAGAATAGCAACGGCTAGATGCCCATATGTTCTTCTGATAAAGCCGGCTCGCTCGGAAGCTGAACTGTCTGCGGCAGATTGTAAGTCATATACTTGTTCTCTCATAATAATTTACACTGTGTTAAAGTTTAAACTGAATTCCTTATAATTTCTAACAAAACAGATTAAAAGTTTCAAGAATTTGTAAAAATTTATTAAACAAACTTCTCTCCCTTCCTAATGGATTTAGCAAAGGCAACTAGGAGTTGCACCACCGCTTCCAAATCATTCAAGTCAATCACTTCGCTTGGTGTATGCATGTACCTGAGTGGTATTCCAACCAAGCCCGTGGGAACACCGTTTCGGGCAATCTGAATGGCTCTTGCATCCGTACCGGTCGGACGGGGATCCGCCTCGATCTGTACAGGAATCCCTCCTTTCTCCGCACAATCCATTAATCGGTCAAATACAGCAGGGTGAACATTAGGACCACGAGTAAGAATAGGACCACCCCCCAAAGTAAATGCGCCAAATTTTCTATGATCTGCATCTGGATGATCGGTTGCGTGACTTACATCCACAGCCAAAGCCACATCAGGGTTTGCCAAATGGGCAGAGGTGATTGCACCCCTTGTTCCAATCTCTTCTTGGGATGTGGAAACTGCAACCACTTTACAGAATGGTTTTCTACCATTGGCAAGACGAAGTAAGGCTTCGTTCACAGTGTATGCACCCGTCTTGTCGTCAAATGCACGTGAAACCGCAAGAGACCCACTAAGTTTTTCAAATCCATGGTCATAAACTGCGGCATCTCCAATCGTGATTCTTGAAAGAGCTTCTTTTTTATCCTTTGCACCAATATCAATCCACATCTGGTGCATTTCAGGAACTTTTCTGCGATCTTCAGGAGTCATCAAATGAATGGCTCGCTTGCCTGTAACACCACGAATGATTCCTTTCCGTGTCATGATATCCACTCGTCTTCCAGAAATCATTGCTCTGTCATGTCCACCAATCGCATCAAAGTAAAGAAAGCCTTTTTCACTAATATGCTTAATGATTAGCCCGAGCTCATCAATATGTCCGGCAAGCATAAGAGTCGGTGAACTCTTTTCCCCTAAGGTTGCATGGCAACTGCCTAATGCATCAACAAAAAAAGAATCAGCAACTTGAGAAACGCGCTTCTTTACTACCTCTCTAGCCTCTTCTTCATATCCAGAAGGCGATCTTGCATCAAGCAACTCTTTGAGAAATTGAGGAACCGCTGGATTACGCGGTGGAGATTTTGTTTTCGTATTTTTTGGCATAATAAGATTTCAAGTGTTTTCCTAAACTTGCTTTTATGCTTTAGCAAGTCAGACAAATTAAATCTTTCTTTTTGCATCGCGAAAATTTGAAAACATTTTTATTACCATGGTAAATGACAATATACCCAGCCATCGATCTACGCAACGGGCGTTGCGTTCGTTTATTTCAAGGAAAAGCAGATCAGGAAACAATTTATTTTAATGATCCTATCGAACCTGCTGCTACATGGAAAGAGGCTGGTGCTGATCATCTTCATGTGGTTGATTTGGATGGTGCATTTGATGGATCGTCTGCAAATTTGGAAGCTGTTCATTCCATCCTAAAAGTGGAGGGCTTAAAAGTACAACTCGGAGGTGGAATGAGAGACGAGAAAGCTATCGAAAAAGCACTTGATCTTGGAGTCAGCCGAATAATTATCGGTACTCGTGCATGCAATGAACCCGAATGGGTTGGTTCGATGGTTGAAAAATTTGGTGCAGAAAAAATTGTGGTCGGAATTGATGCAAAAAATGGGCTAGTAGCAACAAAAGGCTGGGTAGAAACTTCACAGATAACTGCGATCAATTTGGCTCAAAAACTTCAAGGATTGGGCGTGCGCTGGATTATACACACTGATGTGGCTACGGATGGTGCGATGAAAGGGCCCAACCTTGATACACAAAAAAAAATGGCTCAGGCAGTTCCAAATTGCCAAGTCATCGCATCAGGTGGTGTTACTATTGAGGACGATGTTATAAATTTACGCGAACTGAGCAAAGAATTTACTAATCTCGAAGGAGTAATTATTGGAAAGGCCCTCTATGAAAATTCAGTTTCCCTCAGTAAATTACTGAAAAGTGATTAAGCTTGCTAAAAATAAAAATTTAAAACCACCAGTGGCTGAATTAAACAAAAATAAAGTATTTACCTTTGCAGAACGCAAAAGAATTGATCTCCAAAACGAACAACTCTGTTATTAATCCACCAATGAAGACTGCTTTTAAATCTCCTCTAGATTTATAATCTTTGCCTCTCTTTGGGTTCGACATTGAAATTTGATTTGTGTAGTCATTTAGGAATCAAGGGGCCGTAGCTCAGTTGGAAGAGCGCCACAATGGCATTGTGGAGGTCGTCGGTTCGATCCCGATCGGCTCCACCATTTTTTTTAGTATG
>NZKY01000024.1 GCA_002694035.1 Opitutia bacterium | reverse complement strand
ATCAGATTTCCATGGTCCACGGTCCACCCAGATGGTTCCTTCGGTACCATAAAAAATAGTCCCTCCGCGCCAGTCTGGAGTGTTGCCATGATNTACTTCCACGCCATTGGCATAGACCATTTTCAGATCCCGTTCACCTTCCTTGGGNGGNATGATTTTGACGGGGCCAGTATTGTCCGCATCCATAGCCCATTGACCAATATCAAAGTGGTGGGCACCCATATCGGCAAGNCCACCATTGCAATATTCACGATAGCGACGCCAGGCAGGGAAGTGGTTATGTACATCATCCGGGCAGAGGATTTTATTGAATCCACGCATCGGAGCGGGCCCGAGCCATGCATCCCAATCAATTCCNGCTGGAGTGGGTTCGGTTGGAAGATCACATGCTTTGGGTGGGCCACCCACACAAACACGGATCTTTTTTAATTCGCCAATAGCTCCACTCCGTACCATTTCCACAGTGCGACGAAATTTACCACCGTATTCAGATCGTTGCTGGCTACCCGTTTGGAAAACTACATTGTTTTCTTTTACAGCCTGAGCCATGGCCCGGCCTTCCTTGATGGTTAAAGAGATTGGTTTTTCACAATAAACATGTTTTTTTGCTCTTGCNGCTNTGATAGTGGCTTCACCATGCCAGTGGTCAGGTGTGGCGATCAGAACGGCGTCGAGGGATTTGTCCTCGAGTAGTTCCAAGTAGTCGTTGGTTATTTTAAGCCCTTTCCATTTATCACCTGGGGTATTTTGNGAGTAATGCTTTTCAATCAGGTCCTTAGTGTGTTTGGTGCGGATATCGGCAATTTCAGCAAATCCAGTAATCTGNGCTCGNGGNTTACGAATAAGTTTGTGTGCATGACCTCGGCCCATTTTCCCTGGTCCGATGATGGCAATNTTAATCCGGTTGTTCGGGGAGGTTTCTCCTTTCGCCGCCCATATATGGGAAGGTAAGATAAAGGGGGCAGAGGCTAAGGATGCTTGTTTGAGGAAGGAGCGTCGATTTGTCATAATTTGGGCTAATTATACTGGGTTATGAAAAGTCCTAGCTATTTCTTAGGAGCAAAACTTATAATTTGTAAGAAATTTGAGTAGTCAACAGGAAGAAAGTTATAAAAGAAAAATTTCTAGAGATCTTCGACAAGGATTTCGTCTGCATCTTTCCATAATTCTTCAATGGCATAATTCTCTCTTTGTTCATCAGAAAAAATATGGACGACAAAATCAATCGCATCGATGACGAGCCAGCCACTTGGTTGAAAGCGATCCTTGGAAAATAATTCAACATTGTTTTCTTTGAGTGTTTTTTCAACATTGTCACGGAGTGCCTTGATTTGCGGATTTGAATTTCCAGTGGCAATGATAAAGCAATCAGTAAGGGATGATTTTCCACCAAAATAGAGGAGTTTTATATTCTCACCTTTTTTGTCCAACAATGCATCACAGGCAATTTTCAAATTTTCGCGCAGTTCACTTTTTTCCTTTGGAATTACAGAGGTCATAAAATTTTATGAATTAAAATATTCTTGAATCATTGGGTTAATAATTGGGGGAACGAGTTGGTCGATTGTTTTTCCATTTTTTAATCGGTCGCGTATTTGAGTGGATGAAATTTCGATTAGTTCATTTTTCATCAGTTCATAATGAAGATTCTTTATGGGTGGGGGAGACANCTTTTTGTCTGACCGAGAAAAGACAAGGAATTTGCAAATTTCAGCAAGCTCATGGTTAAACTTCCATTTTTCAAGCTGTTCAAACTGGTCAGCACCAAGGAGGAGAAACAATTCAGAGTCTGGAAAACGGGAACGGACTTCCANGAGAGTTTCATAAGTAAAACAAGTTTTTTGTTTTTCTAATTCGATTTTGCAGACATCCATCCGGGGATTGTGTTCCGTTATTCTGTCTAGCATATCGAGGCGTTGTTGTGATGAAAAGAATGGCTTTTCATCACGTAGCGGGGCGTGAAAAGCGGGACAAAAGAGTAAAAGATTAAGGGAAGCAAAGCGGATTGCCTCTTCGGCAAGTCTGAGGTGTCCGAGGTGAATAGGATCAAAAGAACCACCGAAGAAACCAACACGATCTGGAATGGAGCCGGTAGAGTCAGGCATTCAACCATTACAGGGATCGACCCTCTGACTTGTCAAAAAGAGTGAACATTTGACCTTTTCGAAAAAATGTAACCTGTCCGGAAGAGGATACAACAAGTGCAAGTGAGTCTGTAACATGAGTGATGGCGGCAGCAGCAGCATGTCGGGTGCCCAGACCTCCAGGCAGAACAATATCATCCGTTTTTGCCTGAATTAAACAGCCTGCGGATTCAACCACTCCATTTCCCTGNATNATGAAAGCTCCGTCGATTAAAGCGAGTTCCTTAATGGTTTCATCCATGAATGGATTCAGAACGCTTCGGTCTTCTTCACCATATCCTTGAAAGGGATTTAAAATGAGTGGTTTGGATCGTTTGCTCACTTCTTTATGATCGCCAAGAATGAACATTGCACCAATTGATTTTCCTTCGCGTCCCTGAGAAGCAAGATCGGTGGCAATCGCAGTGATTCGTTCAAGGGCTTCGGCTGAAACATCATTTGGAAGCATTTCCTCACCATGTCCAATCACGGATTCAAATTCCTCATCCACATCGACCACCAGAATAGTGTCCAATTGTCCACTTGTTGGAATTCCACCAATACAACAGACCCGGTCTTGGAAGCCAAAAATTTCCCGGGTAAGTCCTAGAAGAATAGCGGCCCGTAACTGGGAGAGTCGAGCCCGAGAAAGGGCACGGACGGCCAGAGTTGCATCTGCCCGGTGATGAGCCCGGTCATCCTCGGATACATCCTGACCGGCAAGCACCACTTTGAAGCCTGAAAATGTCATGCGGGGGGCAAGGCTTGGAGGGAAAACATCAGTAAAGATTAAGATGGTGGAGCAATCCGCAGCTTTGGCAATTTTGGCCGCTTCATCAGTGAGCAGTTTGTTAAATTTTGTTCTTCGACGGGCTGGCCGATCGTCTGCACCGGCGAATGCTTTACGAACTGCAGATCGGAATTCATTTTTTTCCCGGGCCATCCAAAGATGGTCCATGATGGAGTTATCTTGAAAGGATCGAGCAAGAGCAGCTAAAAATGATAAATAATTCTTTGCCTTTTCATTAGCTAGTAGAAGAAAGATGAACCGAATATCTTCATAACTGTCTTTTCCCTCAAAGCTGAGACCGGTGGGGCAGCGCCCAATAGCAAGTGCATATGGTCTTTTCATGGGAACCCGTGCATGAGGAAGTGCAACACCTTCACCCAGATAGCTTGAAAGTGACTTTTCCCTTCCAACCAGTTCATTAAGAACTCTTTTTCTTTTAGACGGAGTCGGTAAGAGGGTGGTAAATGTATCGAGTAGCTCGGAATATGCGGAAACTAGGTTTTTACTCGAAATATCAATAATTCGATTACTTGATATATATCGATCAATATGCATTTATTAACCGATCAAGCGGGATATGGGAAAGATCCAAAAATGGAGGGAACAATCGAATTATTTTTCCCACTCAAGAGCACCACTTTTTATTTCGTAAATTAAGCCGGCAACAAGTACAAAAGTGAAAAAAAGCATGGGTCCAAGAATTGGAATACCCGCGGCCACTAAATCCCGGTGTGTTAAGACCCAAGGGATGAGAAACACGACATCGATATCAAACAGGATAAAAAGCATTGCAGTGATGTAAAACTTTACGGAGTAGCGAGTTTCTCCCTTTGTATCTGAGCTTAAACCGCATTCGTATGGAGAATCTTTAATTTTTCCTGCAGTTGCCCGTTGACCGAATAAGTGACTGGCAACAAGAATTCCAACACCCATTCCAACAGCAATTATAATCTGTATAAGAACAGGTAGGTAATCCATTAATGTCATAATTATTGAATTGTATGGAAATAGGATTAAGGCAAGGTAAATCCGTCTCGTTCAGGGAGTTTTGATATTTTTTTCAACAGGCTTGCCAAAAGTGTGCACAATGAATTAATCTTAAAGTATGAAAACTTCCTCGTCCAAGTCGCTTCGTAATCTTCGAAAAGCAAAGGGTTTTACCCTAGTAGAAATTCTAATCGTACTCGCATTGATTGGGATTGTCGCTGGTTTAGCGATGTCAAATCTGGGTGAGATTTTTGGAGGTGGAAAAGTGAAGGCTGCTCAGACCTGGGTTAATAGTACTGGGGAAGCTTATGTCACCAGTTATTTTGCTTTGGTTGGAGAATACCCGAAGAGTTTAAATGATTTAAAGACTCCGCCAACCGGCGTCCCCCCTTTTGTGAAGCGAGCATCTGATTTGGAAGATCCATGGGGCAAGCCATATGTTTATCAATATCCAGGTGCAAATAATCCTGGAAGTTTCGACATCTCAACAACAGCACCGGACGGTACAGTTATAGGAAACTGGGATACCGGTAATTAATCTGTGCCGAGTGAATAAGGCGTACAGCAAGCGCGCCTTTAGCCTAATTGAGGTTTTGCTTGTCCTCGCATTAGTTGCTGTATTGCTGGGAGTTGTGGCTGGAAATGCGGGATCCTTTATTAAAGGGAGTAATTTTGAGCCGCCCGACCGGGTTTTAAAAAAAGCGGTTTTGGATGCTGTTTATTTTGCCAGTGAGAGTAAACGTGCTGCTTATCTGAGTTATTTTGAAGAGAATGCGACTTTTCTGGTGAGTGATTCGTATGGGAAAACATTGGCTGAACATCGAGTTTATGAAAAAATCCCAGATGATTTTGGAGATGAGACTGAACTTGTTCCCAAGGTCTTTTTTTATGCGGAAGGACCTTTAGCCGGTCAGGATGGTGGGAATTCCATTTATGATGAGGATGAATTATCACTAAATAGAGTTTTTTTCCATTCGGGGTGCAGTATTCCATTTTCTGCAGAAATTCAATTCAGGGATGAAAAAAAGGAATTAAAATTTGACCCATTTTCTGGATATATTTTGAAGGCTGAAGAATGAAAAAATCTTACCTTAGAAAGAAATTGGAATCGGGGTTTATGCTAATTGAGGTTTTGATTGCATTGGCCTTATTTGGTTTATCCGCGGTATTTCTTGTTGATGGGGCATTTATTGCTTCAAGGACTATTCGGGTTATGAAAGATACCCGTGAATTAGAGCAGGATTTATTATGGGTAAGGGGTGAAATTTTTAAGGAAAATGATTATGAGAAAATAAAGGATGGGGGAGAAATCCAGGCCCTGTCAATGGGTGAGGTAAGATGGGAGACTGAAGTGGAGATGAGCAAGGTGCTTGATGTTTACAAGGTGAGATTAATCCTCGAATACGATGGGAATGATGATCTTGGAATTGAGCCCGGTGAGCGAATTTCCATGATGTATCTATTGCGCCCAAGCTGGGCTGGACATAATGATTTCTCTTCTGAGCGCGGTCGTTTGATTGAGGATAAGCGTGAGAAAATTCGTGAGATACAGGAGCAAAGGAAAAAACAGTGAGGAAAAAAAAAGGTTTTTCAATGGTGGAAGTTCTCCTTGCCCTTGCTATTGGGGGGCTTGTTCTGACTGCAGCAACATCTCTTCTCGTTACTATTTCTAGAGCATGGGCTGAAAGGCCGGCTACCCGTGATGCCTTTGATGCCCATGTCAATGGAGTGGCCCATTTTATGACCGCAGTTTTGGAAGAGGCTACACCAAGTGCCCTAACCAAAGCCGGAGATCAGGCAATAAGTTTAAAGAGCCCAGTTGGCTATTCAGATACTGAAGACCCTTTAATTTATTTCTTTTTGCGGGAGGGACCACCTTTATTGGTTTGGCCAAATGGACCTGCAGGTCGAGTGCATTGTTATTTGTACTTTGAAGAAGGGGAGGGGTTAAGTTTTTTATGGTTTTCTGAATTTCAGGAGTTGGAAAAAAATGACAAAGGGGAACTGGAGCCTGAGGATGAAGATGAATTGTTTAAAACA
>NZKY01000023.1 GCA_002694035.1 Opitutia bacterium | reverse complement strand
TGACTTCCATCCGGTTTCGGAATATCCCATTACATGAAGGGCATCAATATACGGAAGCATCATCTTCCACCATCCTTGGTTCGGCGCATTCCACTTGTATGCAAAGCTATCAACAGTTAGCTCCTTGCCCTTGGCTCTAAGAGCAGAAGACAGTTCCTTAATAAACTCGATAAAAGCTTTCTTATCATCGTCCCGGTTTCCCTTCCCTTCAAAATCAATATCAACCCCGTCAAGTTGAAGGCGAACAATTTCAGAAACTAAGGTAGTAATGAATTGATTTCGGTTTTCATCAAATGCAGTTTTGGCTAGGTCCCAGTTCCAACCACCTTTGTATCCATTATATACGCAAAGTAATACCCGTACATTATGAGTTTTTCCCCATTTTCGGAATTTAATTATGGTTGTATCATCGATCGGCTTAAAATCATCAACTAGCTTAATTTGTCCTTTCTCAGAAGGACGCCAGAACTGCAGGCCCAAATGAGTAAGTCCATTTTTCATTCCTACGCCCTCGAATGACTCATTCAATCGATCCAAACATTTACTGGTAGCATAAGGGGGTACCCAAGTNATCACTCGGGAGATTTTAGCCTTTGATTTCTTTACATTCTCTGCCCACAAAGANAGAGTCGTAAGAAACAAAAAAAGGATCTTCAGAATAAAATTTATTTAAATATGTATCGCTTCGCCATGTGCAGCAGCGGCTGCTTCGGCGAGTGCTTCACTCATCGTGGGATGAGCATGAATGGTGCCATGGATTTCATCCACAGTCGCTTCCATGTTCATAGCCAATCCGTACTCGGTAATTAATTCAGTAGCGTCTGACCCTATGATATGGGCACCTAATATTTCACCATATTTTTCACCAACAAGCACTTTTACAAAACCTTCTGAATGATTTACGGCAACGGCTTTACCTGAAGCAGCAAATGGAAATTTTCCTACCTTATATTCAATGCCATCCTCCTTGGCTTTTTCTTCGGTAAGCCCAATACTGGCAACCTGTGGCTGGCAATAAGTGCAACCAGGAAAAGCATCAAAGGGTATCGGTTTAGAATGCTCAAACATGCCATTAACCGCCTGTATCGCACGGTATGTAGCAACATGAGCCAACCAAGGTGGGCCAACAATATCACCGGCAGCATAGATTCCGGTTATAGAAGTTTGATAATTTGCGTCGACCTTAAGATATCCACGATTCAGTTCTAAATTTAAATCTTCTGAAACCGCACCATCAAGATTGGGAACCACTCCAATTGCCAAAAGTAAGGATTCCACTTCAAGTTGTTCGCTATCATCTCCCTTAGCCATCGATAATACAACGGATTCATCTTTTACTTCGATGTTATCGACTCTTGTGCTAGTCCGACAGTCAATACCCTGTTTTTTGAAGGATTTTAACAAAGCATCTGAAACTTCCATATCCTCTACAGGCAGAACATTTGGTAGCATTTCAACAAGAGTTACTTTTGTCCCAAACGCATTAAGAAAATAGGCAAATTCCGCCCCGATTGCACCTGCNCCCATAATGGCTATGGATTCAGGTTGTTTTTTCATCGCCAAGGCTTCCCTTGATGTCATTACACGAACCCCGTCAACAGCTACTTCATCAAGGGTTCTAGGCTTGCATCCGGTTGCAATCATGACCNTGGATCCGAAGATAATCNTTCCTGCGTCTTCTCCCTCAGTAATTTCGACTTCAGTAGCGGATTTAACCATCCCTTTACCCACAATATAATCAACCTTGTTTTTCTTAAATAGGAATTCGATGCCACCTCCCATTTGATCGGCCACTCCTCTCGATCTTTTAATGATCTTTTCAAAATCATAGGAAATATCANNACAGGAGATTCCAAGGTCCTCAGCGTGCTTTAAGTTCTGGAAAGTCTCGGCACTTTTCAACAAGGCCTTCGAAGGTATACAGCCCCAATTTAAACAAGTTCCACCAGCCCTTTCGGTTTCAATACAAACAACTTTTTTGTTCAATTGTCCTGCACGAATTGCAGCAGCATAACCAGCTGGTCCGCCACCAATAATAATTAAGTCGTAATTGTGTTCGGATGTCATAAAAATAGTTTTTTTTTAAATTATAACATAAAAGATCCTNTGACATAGTCAATGAAAGGAAATTCCGAGANGTTGAGCTTGTATTCNCATTAAGAACTTATTTTTATCCATTANTTAAATGATAGAAAAATTAAACTTGGGAAAAGATTACCGAAAAAAAATTTCCAGTTCTTTAGAGAATTGCTTAACAACAACAAAACTCAAAAGTGCTAATTCATACATTGGTAAGGTTAGAGACACATATGACTTTGAAGATAAATTAGTAATAATAACTACCGACAGACAATCTGCATTTGATCGAATTCTCGCCACAATACCATTTAAAGGACAGGTACTTAATGAGACCGGTAAGTGGTGGTTTGAACAAACAAAAGAAATTATACCAAATCATTCGATAAACTATCCAGATCCCAATGTTACAGTGGCAAAAAAGTGCACTCCATTCCCTATCGAATTTGTCGTACGGGGATATATAACAGGGAGTTCTAGCACTTCATTGTGGACAGTTTATGACAAAGGAGAAAGAGAATACTGTGGAAATAAACTACCAAACGGTTTGTCAAAAAATCAACAATTACCCGTGCCAATTATTACTCCTACGACCAAAGAAGAAAAACATGATAGACCCATATCTCCGAATGAAATTATTAAAGATGGCTGGATGAAAAAAAAACANTGGGAATATTGCTCAAAAAAAGCTCTGGAGCTCTTTTCTTTTGGGCAGAAAAAAGCGGCTGATAAAGGATTGGTTTTAGTAGATACAAAATATGAGATGGGAATTTCAAATGAAGGAAAAATTACGCTGATTGACGAAATTCATACTCCAGATTCTAGTAGATACTGGATTAAAAATACTTTGAATGAAAGGATTACACTGAATAAAGAACCTGTTAATATTGATAAGGAATTTCTTAGATTATGGTTCAAAAATAATTGTGACCCATACAACGATGATAAACTACCAAATGCACCTGAAGATCTCGTCGTTGAATTGTCTTCTCGTTATATTTTACTCTACGAAATGATTACTGGAAAGAACTTTCAATTTCCTGATAGTAGCATAAGCCTGGAAGAAAGAATTCTCACAAATCTTCAATATTTATATGTCTAATTTGATTTAAATTTCTATATTTTTTATCTTTTTCAAAATTAAATCAGAAATTTTTTGCTGAAGATCATTTTTGTCAAGTTCCTCAAAGTAACTATAATCTATAAATTTTCCATATTTTATAGTTAATTTTTTGCCAAGACGAGGTATGATCATCCCTTTACCTAATATTTTATTGGCTCCTTCAATTCTAACGGGAATAACACCGCATTTTGCTTTTGTAATAAGTAAGCCTATTCCTTTTTTCGCGGGACCAAACTTTCCATTAACTGTTCTAGTCCCTTCAGGAAAAACTAAAAGTGGGTTCCCATTTCTAAGTACAGCTAAGATATTTTTTAGTGTTTTTAATTCCATTCGATCTCTATTTACCGGAATTGCATTAAGTCTTTTTATTAAAAACCCTAATGGACCTACGAATAATGAATCTCTTGCAAAATAATGAAGATTACGATTAACCCTACATCCAACAGCAGGAGGATCAATATAACTGGCATGATTGCAAGCTAAAATGAAGGATCCTTGCTTTGGAATATTCTCCAGTCCAATTATGTTTAGCCCATGAAAAATCTTTAGATATAAATAAGATAGTGATTGTGCAATTCGATATGTTAAACTGATCACAATTTTTTTATATGCTCAATAATTAGTAAATAAACTTCCTCAATAGAAATTGACCCAGTATCAATATGAATTGAATTTGACGTGGCTATCAAAGGCGAATTTTTTCTTTCGCTATCAAGTCTATCTCGTTTCTTTATACTATCGATCAAACCCTGTGCTTCCCTTCTTTGATTTCGAATTTCCTCACTGGCAAATAAAAATAACTTCAAGTCGGCATCTGGCAATATAACAGAACCTATATCTCGACCTTCCATTATGATCCCTTGGAATTTGTTAGACTGGCCAAATTTTACTAAGGATCTTTGATAATTAAAAAGATGTTTACGGACGGATGATAAAGCAGAGTAAATGGATACCATTTCGTTGATTTGTTCTGTGCGAAGTTCTGAATCAATAACATCCTCCTTATTTATTCTCATACGGCAGGATGTACCCGTTAAAACAGAATCTAATTGAAGTTTAGTTAGAGTTTCTTCGTTTAATAACTCCTCAGGTGAAATTTTTCCTTTCAAGAACCAATGAGTTAATAATCGATAATGAGAACCAGTATCCACATGCATGTAATTAAGTCTTTGCGAAATCATTCTCGCTGTTGTTGACTTTCCACTACCCGCACCACCGTCGATAGCAATAATTACAAAATCATTGGCCATTTTCAACTTTGGTACGACAAAAATCCAATGTTTTAAAGAAATTAGGAAAAGTTTTAGTACAACACATCGGGTCAATGATTCTCAGCCAGGGTTGATTATTACCCAAAAGGTCAAATGAACCTAAGATTGCGAAACTCATAGCGAAACGATGATCTTCATAGGTCTCAATTTCTATAGGTTTATTAATTACTTTTTTAAAAAAATCACCGTCTGGTACAATTCTTATTGAATCGTGCGATTCCTCAACATGATCAACAATTTTTTTCAACTGATTAACCATACCTGAAACTCTATCTGTCTCCTGTTTTCGAGTATGCGAAATACCCTGTATAGAAAGTGGCGTTTTTAATAAAGGAGATAAAGCGGCCAAGGTAAGAAAAGTATCAGAAATGTCATTAAAATCGAAATCTCCGCCCGTAATGGATGAAGAAACATGTGATGTTATGCCAGATTTTGAGTGGTCAAGATTAACACCACATTTAGCTATTATATCACAATAATTTATATCACCCTGTAGAATACAGTTTTGAATATTTTCTATGTGTATTTCTCCGTATACAGATATTGGAAGCGAAAGAAAATAACTCGCTGCTGTAGCATCAGGTTCAATTTGATAAAATTCATCATTTATATTGTAGTCAAAAGATGTAATCGAATAATTATCAAGATTAGAAAATACATTGTAGCCAGAATCTCTTGAAAATTGTTTCATCATTTTCAATGTCATCGTTACAAAGGGCTTAGAGACTGTACTACCTTTTAATTGTATGGTCTTTTTTCCCTTAATACATGGTGCAATTAATAGAATAGCAGACAAGATTTGGCTACTCTCAGATGCATCAATAAACCAATCTGATGAATTTAAACCATTGCACAATATTTTAAATGGGAAATGTTCTTTTTCACCAAGATATTCAAATCTTGTTCCGTGATCTTCAAGAGATTTAATTAATCCTCCCATAGGTCTTTTCCTCATGGCTTCTGTTCCATCAAGAATGTATTGAGAACCATCCTGCAAAGCTAAAAGCGATGTTAAAAATCTTGCTACAGTACCGGCATTACCAACATTTAAGGTCGCAGATTTTACTGGAATTTTTCCACCAGTACCTTCGATATATATACTATTTTTTTTTCCTTCTCTTATTTTAATTCCGAGGTCTTTGAGGGCAGCAAGCATAATATTTACATCATCACTGTCCAAAATTCCCCTTAACTCAACAGGGCCTTGATTTAATACCGCTAAAATTAATGCCCGATTAGAAATACTTTTTGATCCAGGAAGTTCTATTCCTATTTTTGATCTGTTTTTAAAGGGAATTATATCTAGAATTTCATCGCCCATTTTAGAGATTTTTTCTAAAGTTTGCCCCTTGTTCAAGAATTGAAATTAGTTGATCGGAATTGCCCTTAACGAGTGATTTTTTTATTTCATTAATCACTTTCTCAAATTCCTCAATAGATCCAATGATGTTATCTTTATTCATTAGAATTATTTGTTTCCATAAATCAGGACTTCCTTCTGCGATTCGGGTTGTGTCCCGCAGTCCATTGCCAGCAATTTGAAGCCATTTTTTTTCTTTATCTTTGAGTGACTTTGCAAGACAGGAAGCAACAAGATGCGGAAGATGACTGCAGTATGAAACTGCCAAGTCATGTTCTGCTGGTGTAAATGGAACAGTTTTCATTAGCAATCTATCCCAAAATTTAATTGTTCTTTTTAAAACTTCATCCACCCCATTTCCAATAGAAGTAACAACACAATATTTTTCTTTAAATAAATTTTCGTCGGCATATTCCAACCCAGACTTTTCTGAACCAGCCATCGGATGTGATCCGACAAAATAACCGGGTGAATTTTCAAAAATTTTAACAGCAGAATCGCAAATTTTCCCCTTAACACTACCAACATCAGTCACAATACATCCATTAGCGAGAAAAGGTGATATCTTTTCAAGAATATCTGGTATGCTTTCAACTGGAGTACAAACAACAACAAATTCACTACCAGTTACTGCCCGGTCTAAATTTGATTCACACTCATCACACCATTCTTTTTGTGAACACTTTTCTAAAGTTGTTTCTTTTCGGGCCCATACTTTGATATATTTTGATATCTTATGTTTTTTAACAGCCATTCCAAGAGAAGCCCCAAGCAACCCTATTCCAATGATGGTAATTTGATTAAACATTAAATAACTGGTTCCTTATTTTGTTGGATATAACACGCTTATCATATACAGATTAATAAGATTATGGAAAGTGATTTTGAACAAGTTGATGATAGCAATAATAAAAATGAGAAATTATTTCTTACTGAAGAACAAAAAAAGAAAGCCCTCAAAGCTCAAATACTTTTAGGTATTATCTCGTTAATAATGATAGCTATTCCCGGTATCTTATTTTGGATTTTCGGTCGCAATTAAATAAACATTCTTATTATGAAAACAAAAAAAGGTGGTTTCAGTACATTAGAGATGATTATTTTAATTTTGATTATCCTAAATGCAATTTTTGTATTTTTACCCGTCTATAATTCAGTCATGAAATTATCAACTAATCAGGTGTCAGGTTCGAAAAATACAAATTTGAATCACTGGAACTCAGGGTTAGAAAACAATCATTCAAAAATCATAAAACTAACTGAGTAAGGTTAGCTTTTCTGTTGAAGCCCCATTTTAAAAAATTAGCTACCGTATTTAGTTTTGTAATTATTCTGCTCTCAATAATATGGTTCACATATTTCTTGGTTCAGTTAATTGGTGGTGATGAAGCTATAAAAGAAATTTACACTAGTTGGAAATTATTTGAATCATTTTTGTTAAAAAACGGTTTCTGGCTTTTCGTTTCAATAGCAATTTTACCAGGCTTAATCCTTCCTTGTGCTCCCTTGCTAATTTTAGCTGGTATTTGGGGCAACGAAGCCGGCGTAGGAATTGCATGTTTTTACAGTATACTAGCCCTGATAATTAATCTCATTTGGACATACTGGTTTGCTTACGGGATTGGAAACAGGGTAATTAATAAAATACTTAAGAAATTTGGCTATGAGATACCTCAATTACCCAATGAAAACCTCTTACAATGGTCTGTAATTTTTAGACTGACACCTGGCGTTCCATTCATCTTTTCAAACTACACTCTTGGACTTTTGAAAATGCCATTCGTTAAGTACCTTGTCGTTTCAATACCCATTATTTCAATAACAGATTGTGGTTTCATACTTGCATCAGCAGGAATATTTGGTGGTAACTGGAAATATATTTGGGGTGGTATATCAATATTAGTTATCTTGGTAATATTCAGTAACATGATAAGCAAAAAACGAAATGCAAACTAACCTCTTTGATGAAAATGAACCATCATCCGATATTTGGACTGTTGGGCAACTTACCAAAAAAATTAAGTATCTTCTAGAAAATCAATTTCAACAATTTTGGATAAAAGGAGAAATTTCAAATCTAAGAGTACAACCTAGTGGACATAGGTATTTCATTATAAAAGATTCAATCAGCCAAATAAAGGCTGTCTACTTTAAAGGAGACTTCAATGGCTCTAACTATGTCCCATCAGATGGAGATGAGTGCATTGCATACGGAAACTTGTCCGTTTACGAACCAAGGGGAGATTATCAGTTTAGGGTAAAATATTTAATGCAAGAAGGAACTGGTTTGCTTAAACATAAATTTGACAAATTAAAAGAAAAATTTCTTGCTGAAGGACTTTTTGATAAAAATAGGAAGAAAATACTGCCAAATCTACCAAAGAAAATTGCAGTTGTGACATCCATAAAAGGAGCTGCAGTTCAGGATTTTTTAAGTATATTAAAAAAAAGAAATTGGAGTGGTGAAATAACTATTTTCCCATCGTTGGTTCAAGGATTAAATGCTGCAGGCGATGTAATTAATTCTATAAAAAAAATTGAAGAATTGAACCAACACGATCTGATAATTGTAACAAGGGGAGGGGGCTCAGCAGAAGATCTTTGGTCATTTAATGATGAATTATTAGTTCGTACACTTGCTGATTGCAAAATTCCAACTATGTCAGCCGTAGGTCATCAAACGGACTTCGTTTTAACTGACTTTGTTGCAGACTATCGAGCTGAAACTCCTTCAGCTGCTGCCGAATGGATTACAACAAAATTCATTTCATTGAAAGAAGACATACAAAATTTTCAGGCGAAGATTGAGAATATGGGAAAGGAGCTCTTCATAAGGAAGACTGAAAAGTTAATTTTATTAAACGCTCAATTATCTAGCTTCGAACCAAGTTCAAAATTAAGTTCGCTTGATCAATACCTGGATGATATCCGACTCAGAAAAGACAGTATAATAAAAACTTTTTTTACATATATAAACTTTCAATTAGAGACTCTCGATAGAAGATTAGAAAGCAATAGCATAAAATCGGTGCTTAATAAAGGATTCACTTTTGTTAAATCAAATGACGGAAAAATAATTGAACTATCAAAAAATATAGAAATAAACCAAAAAATACATGTCGTGTTCAAGGATGGAGAAAAAGAATTTACTTCTGATTAATCAATGAAATTTCAGCGAAATCGCTGGTATGTTCAAATCCTACCTTATCATATAAATTATCTTTGCCTTTATAATCACTGAACAATAAACACATCTTATTATATGTCTTATATATATACATCATTATCATATATATAATATGCTCTCCAAATTGTTGACCTCTAGATTCTTTAGGTACAAAAACTAAATTAATTATCATATAATTCTCTGTTTCTCTTCTTATACCAACCATTGCACAAGTCCCTAATTTTACTTTCTCAAGAAAGAAGAGATTTTTAGATTTTCTCATTTTATTTGCCAGACTAATAACCATTGCAGGATCCAATTTTGGTTCTGATTCAGAAGCAAATTGCATTGCCCAATGACGAGCTCTAGGCCATTCATTTTTTCCAACAACTTTTAAAGAAAAGCCTTTATTTATCGGATTATCGGTTCTTATCATTTTTAGATTCGATATAAATATCTTAAAATCTTTTCTACTATGAACTATCTTTTGTTTAGGTGATAATTCGATGTTCTTAAAATCATCAACTAAATCAGTTGGTCCACAAAGTCCTTTATAAATTACATTTTTCCTTTTTAAATAATTTTGTAACCTTTCAACTGCCTTCAGTTTTCCATGGCTTACAAGAATGTATTCTGATTCAGTTAACAATGAACTTAATATAATCTTCCCATTTTCGTAAATATTAGCACACCAGCTTAAATTTTTGTATTTAGAATTGTGATTTTTTATAACTTCCCAGAACAAATTATTACTCGCCTCATTTGCCATTAGGAAATTATATGACTTTTGGATATAACTTTTAGTCGATTTATAACTTTGTACTTTCATTAAATGAGTGATTAAACAAAAGTTTTAAAATATTATTGTCTTGAATTATATTCAAAATGACTAGTAACCAATCAATTAATCGATATAAAGAAAGAGGTGTTTCTTCAAGTAAAGAAGAAGTTCATGAGGTGGTGGATAAACTAGACCGTGGATGCTTCCCTGGTGCTTTTTGCAAAATAACTAACGATATCCTTACTCTAAATGATAATCTTTGTAATATAATTCACTCTGATGGTGCAGGAACTAAATCAATCTTAGGATATTTATGGTACAGGGAAACTGGTGATTCATCTGTTTTTAAAGGAATTGCCCAAGATAGTATTGTAATGAATTTAGATGATCTGGCATGTGTTGGAGTTTGGGATAATGTTATTATTTCAAGCACAGTAAACAGAAATGCCAGGAATTTTCCCGGTGAAGCTCTTTCATCTCTTATAGAAGGTACCGAAGAGTTTATACAAAGTTTATCTGATTTTGGCATTAAAATTTCAAGTGGGGGAGGAGAAACTGCTGATGTAGGTGATCTAACCGGTACTGTTGCCGTTGATTCCTGTGCCGTTGCTGTGGCAAATAGAAATAAAATTGTTGATAATTCAAATATTAAACCGGGGCAGTGTATTATTGGCTTATCATCATTCGGGCAATCAACTTACGAAAATAAAGTAAATAGTGGAATTGGAAGCAACGGACTTACAAGCGCCAGACACGAAATGCTTTCAAAACACTATTTTGATCAATACCCTGAGACATGTGATCCGAGGACCGGTGAAAAATATCTATATTGTGGTCCCTACCGCTTGCAAGATAGCTTTTCAGATTCAAGTTTAAAGGTTGGAGAAGCTCTGCTTAGCCCGACTCGTACTTACATCCCTGTTCTCAAGAGCATAATGGAAAACTATTCAAATAATATTTTTGGATTAATTCATTGTTCTGGTGGAGGACAAACAAAATGCATGAAGTTTGGCACAAATGTGCACCATATAAAAGATAACCTTTTTAAACCACCTCCTTTATTTCGTGAAATTCAACGAGTTTCCAAAACAAATGATCAAGAGATGCATCAAGTTTACAATATGGGTCACAGGTTCGAAATTTATTGTGAATCAAATTGTGCAGATGAAATCATATCAGTCGCAAAAACCTTTGATATAGATGCTCAAATAGTCGGAAGAACAGAAGATAGTAACAAGCCAGATAAAAATAATCACCTAACAATTGAGTCAGGTGATTTTTCAATAATTTATGAGTAACAAAGGGCAGAACGATGTAAATGCCTTAACAGCTCACAAATCTATTATTGATTTATGGGGTGAGATATCACCTACAACCGCACTAATTTGTGGCTCCGGTTGGAGTGATCTCGGTAACCTATTTACTTCTTTAAAATCGACCAATTACAGAGAAATAAATGGAATGACCTCAACCACGGTTGAAGGACATAATGGCGTTTTAACCCTTTGTGATGTTAATCAAAAACAAATTCTTATATTTCAGGGCAGAAGGCATTGGTATGAAGGCGAGGGATGGGGTCCAATAAAATTACCTGTCGAACTAGCCCATTTATTCGGAATTAAAAATTTAATACTTACCAATGCAGCGGGGGGAATTAACAAAGATTTTAAAGTCGGTGAACTTATGATTTTAAACGATCACCTTAATCTCATGGATGGGAATCCATTAATAGGTCCTGTATCTGATGACAAAATGCCCAGATTTCCTGATCAATCTTGCGTTTATAATACTGAGCTTAGAACCATTGCCATGAAAGCTGGCGAAATGTCAGATTTAAATCTGAATGAAGGGGTTTACGCCGCCTTGAATGGGCCCGCATTTGAAACTCCTGCTGAAATTAATGCTCTACGCATACTTGGTGCTGATGCAGTAGGCATGTCAACCGTGCCTGAGGCTATGATAGGAAATGGATTTGGCATGAAAGTCCATGCAATCTCATTTATTAGCAATATGGCCGCCGGAATGACTCCTAATAAGTTATCACATAAGGATGTTGAAAATGCATCTAAGCTTGCGATGCCTAAGATCATTAAGTTTTTTCAATGTTTTTTAGAACTGATCCACAAATAATATTATATTATGAACAATCATGATATCGAAGAAGGACAATCTCTTAATATAGATTTTACTAAACTGAAAAAAGTAGCGGATTGTGGTGAAGAGCTTGTTCCAGCAGTTGCACAGGACTCCAAAAGTGGCGAGGTATTGATTGTAGGATATGCAAATGAACTTGCCCTGGAAACTACTCTGCGTGAAAAGATGGCGACATTTTGGAGTACAAGCAGAAATGAACTTTGGATAAAAGGTAAAACATCGGGCGATTACTTAGCAATTGAAGAAGTCCGTGTTAATTGTGAACAGAATTCTCTTTTATACCGAGTTAAGCCGATGGGCAAAGGTGCTTGTCATACAAAAGACAATAACGGACAGGCTAGAAAAGGGTGTTACTACCGAACTATAGTTGGTAAATCAGGATTAGAATTTAATTAATATTGTTGAGGCTCCTGCCTTGCAGGCAATTCAACATTCTTTAAGCGTGATGCACCGTAACCAGTTGCAGTATTAATTGGCCTGTTAAATTCAATCAGTTTTTTAATGCTTAATTTTTCTTGATTCGATCTAAGAAAAAAAATTCCTCTAATCTTTTCGGAATGTTTAAATCTCTGATTATAAACTTCTTGAAACTTGGAACCTTGTTGAATCATTGCTCTTAAACTGATACTTTTTTGATCCTTTTCCAATTTAGCCTGTGCTACATGGGGTTTTCCAGGCTCTAAGGTTATTGTGTTTTTACCAAATTTTAAATAGATGGTTTTATTTGATTGAGAAATAAATTGATAACTACCGAAAGGGACAGTTGTTTGAGAAAACGAAAAGGGATAAATATTTAACATCCCATTCTTCTTTTTGTTTCCCAAAACAAGTACTATTTCCTGTGTATTCTCAGTCTTGGGTGGTAATATAAATTCAGCAATTAAAGGTTGAGTGCTCTGATTAAAAGTCGAATTATTCTCTTCTTCCCACTCCCTCTGCCTTACCTTACTAAAAAACCTAATTTTATCTTTTCCATAATAAACAAATTTTCTAGATAATGAACTTGAGCCAACTGAGATATCTACAAATGTTGCATTTTCTTCTTCGCTGTTTCCCCAAGGAGCGTAAGAAAAGGATTCACTTTTAAATTTCTCCCAAAACACTGCAGAAAAAACATAGGATGGAGACTCATCTGCATGTGTAAAATAGCAAAAACCCGAAATAAAAAGGGAAACTATAAATGTACTTCTTAGAAAATGAGTCATCGAATAATTAGTAGTTGAAAATAAGTTAATATGTCTAATCAAACATCTTTTTCATTCAACCATCTAAACTTTACGATCCTAAATTTCCTCCCAAATCTTTGATTGATTCCCATATACGATATATCCTTATCTGGATTGGATAAAGTTTCCTCTATTGGATCCTGATTTAATTTTAAATCAGATTTTAAACCGTCGACAAAAAGGTCACTGGCTCCAGTCTTACCAACCCCTGGGAGATCTGGTCCTGCTTCGACTCCAGATGTTTTGTCATTACCATTTTTGTCTCTGCTATTTTGATTAAGATCAAGCCAATGCTCATCTCTTCCATTCCACATACCATCAAAATTTTTGTCTTCAAAAGGTTCATGCGGGCGGTGATGGGGAGCATCCAAATCAGATTTTACATAATCTGGAATTCTCTGAACAGTAAGCTCAATCCACGACCTCGAGGTGAAAGGTTGATCAACTGAACCAGGATTTTCGCCCATAACTCGAACCGTAAAAGTATCGGAACGGGCGGTGGCAACCGGTGCTAATGGCGTAAGGATATCTGCCTGTGAAACCCAGCCCGGTTTGTTAGCTGCGGACGCCACATTTTCAACGGCAAGTAAATTGTCAGGTGCTTCTCCGTTGGAAAATGTATTCTTGTAATAAAACATCTTATATTGAACTCTATCTTCTGTCCCACCGGTTGCTGGCGTAACATAACCGGGTACTCCAAATGGGGGCTGTACATTTTCCCGATCTTCAACTCCCATGCCCCACGCCTGAGGATAAGTTACAAAATCCTGTGGCCAATTTGGACTGCTAACATTGGCAAATTGGGTTGCTGGTTGGGTATAAACAACTCTTTTTAAACTACTTCCTTGACTGGGATTGTTGTAAAGGCGGTTAGTTACAGCATGCAATCCGAATTCAGATGACTGAAAATTACTTAATGATAAATATGTTGAATCCGGAAATGTTGAATTTAGAAAATAATTGGATTGAAATCTAGAGGTAGGAATTTTCGGAATAGAAGGATTACCCATAGCCTCATCCGTTAAATTAAACTGAAAACCGCCTTGATTAAGTTTAGCATCTGCTATGGACGCTTGTAATTCCCCTCTAAGTCCAAGACTTGAATTTCGGGTTTCATTGGGCCATTCAGAAAAGGGTAAAAATATTAAACTTTCTTTTACTTCACTTTGAATTCTTCTATTTACAAAATCAGAAAATGATAGAAAAGGACCTCTTAATTTTATTTGCTTTACCAAAGATTTGGCTAGCAAAAGTATTTCAGAATCGTCCAATGACCTTATTTTGTTCCAAGTATTCTCTTTGCTTTGACTTAGGAATCGAGGCACTGGTGTTTCTGATGATGGATAGGAATAACCCGGAACCGAAACACCTTTTAAAGCAGATAATTGGCTTACCCAAGTATCCACTGAAGTTGAATTTATGTTAAACGCCCCTTCGAGTAAAATATCAGATGCTAAAGTTTGATATCTTAGATCCCGATTTTCGAAGTCTGTTAACTTAATATTATCTTTTTGATCATATCTCGAAAGGTTCCAATTTCCATTATCAATCCAATCTTTGCGAAGAAAGGGAATCAAACGAGGGTTCCTAAATGGTCTGATTCTTTCACCTATAATATTGTTAGATGGAATTTGAGTAATAGTATTTTGGTCCTCAAGGCCGGTCAAAAAATAGCCATCGAAAATTGCCCTGTTTGCATAAAAACTATGATCAACTGTAATATTTTGGTGTTCATTTTGTGCATCATCATCCCTAATTGCTCCGTATTCAAAATTCCAATTATTTTGCCATGGAAAAAGCTTAATTAATGTACGCCCAATTCCAGCTATGTTTGTCCAAAAATTAAACTTTGCATTTTGACCACGAATATCCATTGATCCTTTGGGTTGAGCGGTCAAAGCCCGCACACGGGCCCATGTTTTATATCTTCCTACCTGGGGAGANGCATATGAATTTCCAATTATATAGCTNGGTCCATGNGAATAATTATTTAAATTTGCATGTTTAAATTGGGCAATAGACAATAAAGGAGATCTNGGNAGATCAAACATTATNGCNCTGTCAGAACTNCNCATATTTGAACCAATNTGCGNTTGCTCATGAAAAAAACCAACGCTATTCGATATCCCTGCCTTAGGCACAATAGCATCGAGAGTTAATTCCGCTTCAAAACCTGGACCATGTGATGCAACAGAAGTAAAATTAACAGCTGGATCCAATTCTTCTCCATGAGTTGGCGGTGTATAAAAGTTAAAATTGTTTCGTCCATAGGTTCGATGAAATCTACCTTTACCTTTAAAATGTGTGCCGTTAAAATGTTCAACACTCCAATTATTACCATAGCCTTCCTGTAAACTATCAATCAATGATCTTGGGTTATACTGATTAAAAACGACGGAATCACTGGTACCTGGAAATTTCCACCTCAAACGGAAACCATTTCCTACTAAAAATTCTGGAGTATGGGCCAGAGTTGTATCAGCAAGCAACCTTGCCTGAGAAAAATCTAAATGCCCACTACCCAAATCGATTCTAAATTCACGGGAAATTTTCTTCAAAATTTTCAGCTGATCCAACGAATAAAGCCTTGGATCATTTCCATAAACAGTTATTCCCTGTGGTCTAAAATAAGAACTGCTTTGAATTCTTTTGGCCGTTCGGGGATCAAAATCTTCTTTCACAACACTATTTACCCCTCTAATTGCATGAATCCAGAAATTCATTGTTAATGGCTCAGTCTCTGTCATTGAGAATGCTGTTTTACATATCAAGGCATTGGCAAATCCTTCGTCCCCCTTCGAAAGTCTAGCTTCAATAAATTGAGGAGTAGTTCCATTGACTAAATCGGTCCATTCCCATGTTGTGTCCTGCGAAATTACAAAATGAGACTTTTCACCAGCGTCCAACTGCAAAGTTGGAATTCTCAGAAGTAAATGTCTTTCAGCTTTGGGGGAAGAAGGCCTAAGGTTGGGGTTGGCCTGAAAAAGACTTCTAAAAAAATAATATCTTTTTACGCTTCCATCATTAGTATCTACCCAAGGTGGTGAATCTGGTGGAAAACCGGCATATCTATTATCATTTCTAAATGTAGCATAATTTCCACCCTGTGGATGATTGATACTTCCTAATTTAAAAGAATCATCCAACATCCAACCTCGCCGAAAACGAAAACTATTAGGAATGCCTCCCCCGCCACCACCACCTCCTCCAACAGGACGTGGTGGGCGTGGTATCCAAGTCCTAGGCTCACCTGGGTCCCATCTGCCATTTCCGTTGGTATCTATATATGGTCTAGTCCCATTCGGCACTTGCCAGTTCTGTGTAGGCATCGTAGTAGAACTCGTGGTAAGATTATGGGGGATATAACTTATTGATGCATTAGGATTGTGGATATACCATTTCTCGAACAAATCCCATTCTTTGGAATTGTAACCAGACATCTGAACATTTATTGGAACTTCAATAAATATGTCTTTTAAATTAATGGGTAAATTATAAGGATTCCAAAATGCAACTGAAGGATACATTGCGAGAGCAAGTCGACCACCAGTCCATGTCGGTACAGCAGAAAATTTTAATTCCACTAGGGCCGGTACAACCGCATGATTCGTGGGCTCAGGCTTTATGGTAGTTTCAGCAAAATGGTTAAAATTATCAACCAAGTTACGAATTGATACCTGAAGTTCACCATTAGGATTATTGGGTCTTTCAGCAAAAACAACATTATTATCACCAATTATTCTTGGAAAGTCATCAGGGAGTAACTCATCTTCAGTAAGCATCGATGAGGATGATTTTAAATCCTCCCATTTATTATGAAAATCTTTCAAAATTGACCATCTAGGACCCGTTAGGATGGCATTTTTGTCATCAATTGAAGGGGAAAATTGACCGGAGGATTGATCATTCCATACATTTGCAAAAGCATTTGGTTGAAAAGATATATTCTTCATGTAATAAATCCGGTCCTGATAAAGATATCCTTTAAAATCTTTTTCCCACGCTGATGTTGAAGAATCTGATTTTATGGCAAATGCGGAGCTGAGGTCTCTTTTTAATCCACCTGTCCGAGTGTCAGCAAGCACTCCAAAGGAATCAGAAGTCAGTCCATGAAAGTATGCAGCCATGCTGTTTGATTTAGATATCTGATCTCCAGATACCCCATCAATTTCTGAAAACATACCAAGAGACAAAATATTTTGCTTTTTGTCTTTAATTGAAGAAGCAAATGCGATGTTAAAACCAGTTTCTAAATTTGGCTCGGTAGCAACCGCAAGATCATCCCAAGCATTTTCTCCTTTTTTTGGATTGGTGATATTTACCTTTGTCTTAACACCTTCATCTCCAACCCAATATGCATAAGAAGCAGACTGGAATGAAGAAGATGAGCCTTCTCTTGGTATTTCAAAATTTGTTTTTCTTACCTTTACGGGTTCTGCAGCAAGATGATTTTTCCAGTCTGATGGATTAGAAGGGTCATAAGTTGCTTTCAGCAAAGGTTTCTTCAACATCCATACAGTCTGATTGGGGTATTGACTATCATCTGGATCAGGCAGCTCAATTAATGGGTGATAATATTGAGGGTTATAATTTAAAGTATCCAGATTTGAGAGGGTATTTTGAACAACTTTCTGATAATCCAACCACGCATTATCTTCCAAGCCGTACGATGTTTGACTACCGTTAAAATATCGTTGTTCTTTTTCAAGAGAATCTGGAATTTCAATGTAATCCAATGTTGTTGCGTAGTCAGAAGTACCCTGAAGTGTAGCCAATTTTTTTTCGTAGCCTTCATTACCACTTACCAACCATGCAACCTCAACGGCTGGATGAGGATCGTATTCGGAATCAGGCATGATGGTTTTATTAACAGAATTCCCCGTTTCTAAAATATTTGGAGTGGGGCGAGCCCCTGGCTGAAGCCCACCTTTGCTCTTTCCCCGATGCTTCCATACACCCGTCCAGTAACGCTGGCCAAATGGTGTTTTGTTGTATTGTCCATCTTCGTTTAAATCAATCCCACTCGAAACCGACAAATTAGGATCATAATTTTGATTTAAATAAAAGTCATTTGTTTCAACTCTTTCATCTAAAATATCGGCGGTCGTAGACACTCTCGTATCTGGTCCCAAATGTTTCTGGATTTCTCCCAAGGCGACCATCATTCCCATTCGTGCATTTGATTGAGCCAGTACTTTTTGCTTTCTAAGCTCAGCTAGACTCAAATCCGTCCCTACCAAGCTGACCAGAGAAACAACCAGCAAAAAAACTAAACTCATTAATGAAAGAGCTAAGACAAGAGCAAAGCCTTTTTGAGAATTTTTATACTTACATGAAAAACTCGAAACTTTTTTCATAAGAGGGACATATTATAATGGAGTCCCTTTTTAAATGAGTTGCAACTCAAAAAAAAATTATCATCGAGATGGAATGGCTAAAATATCAGCTTCAGAAGGCCAAAATTTTTCAACTTCATCTACAGATGGAATTGTTCTAGGTCTGACAACTCGGAATCCGACAAAAATTGCATCCGTGTGATACCAGACACTTTTTGGTATTTGAGGATCCTGTTGTTTCCATGCCTCTTCAGATCCCATTCTGGCAGCACTTCGATGGCTTTCTGCGCCATCATCCCAAGAACCTCCTTTTACAATTCTAGGATATAGAGTATTTGGCGAAACCAGTGGGTTGTCACGAACGCCCTTGGGTGCCTGAGCGGCAGGGGGAACAAACTGATCCAAAACCCATTCCCAAACATTCCCGTGCATATCGTATAAACCAAAAGGATTAGGTGATTTTTGACCAACTTTTTGGTACTTAAAACGACTATTTCCTAAATGCCAAGAATGATTGGATAATTCCCCAGAATCGTCACCAAAACTGTATGCCGTGTCGGTACCCGCTTTACAGGCATATTCCCATTCAGCTTCAGTAGGTAATCGATAAAAATTACCTGTCCTCGCACTTAACCACATGCAATACATTTTGGCTGAAAGTTGAGTCATGCAAATAGCAGGGTGTCCACTTTTTCCCATGCCAAATGTCATATCTGTGTAGGGTGCGGTAGGTTTAGTAACCGCATCGGCAAGAGAATCAGCTTTGGTTGGAGTTGCTTTATTATATTCTCGGTTATCTTTATCCAAATTTATCATCCAAAGCTCATACTCATCCCAGGTTACCTCATATTTTCCCATCCAAAAGTCCGAGACTTTAACTTTGTGACTAAGTAATTCATTAGCACCACGCTTTTCATCACTTTTTGGGCTACCCATATTAAAGGAGCCTCCCTTGATTGGAAGCATTTCAAAGGTAAGATCTGATGTTTTAATTTCTTGTCTGAAGTCTACGAATTCATCTTGAACCTGTCCTGCCTTAAATCCTAGTTCTTTGTATAGATCTTTGGGCATAGAACCTAAAACGGTAAGGTTTTTCTTCTTTGGAGCGAGCAAAGCGGATTCAGGCCATTCCGCTCCTTCTTCTATCCATCGTCTAAGCATAAAAAGATCAGTCGGAGATAGAGGATCATTACCCTCAGGTGGCATGAACATTTCATCGTCCATTGGCAGGGTGCACAATACCCAAAGGTCGCTATCTAGAGGCTCTCCGGGTACAATGACATAATCTGATTCGAAAGCATGCTCGAAACTATCAAGTCGTAAATCGCCTTTTACGTTTCCTTCATAGTGACAAGAGACGCAATTTAGTTCCAGTATTGGTTGAACATGTTCAGCAAAAGAAACAGTTTTAGGTAGCCTTTTCCTTGTTTCAAGAACCTCATCATCAGGCCACTCTGCACCAGACTGAATCCAGTCTTTTAGAATTTTCTTTTCTTCCTCTCGGAGCGGATAATCCCTAGTCTCGTTTTCATAAGGGGGCATTACGAGTTCGTCATCTAGAGGAAGGGTTGTGGTCCAGTACAAAGAACTATCTTCAGGATTACCTGGAATGATAACATCATCGCCAGAAAATGCGGCTTCTTTTGTATCTAATCTAATTTTACCCTTAGCATTGTCCTCTCTATGGCAACTAACACAATTATGTTCAAGGATTGGTTTAACATCCCGAATGAAATCTGGTTTAGAAAATGCGTAAGAACTTATCAGTACGGGAATAGAGATTAAACTGAGGTAAAAATTCATGATGGGTAAGAATTAATATATGCATAATCCTTCTTTATCCCAAAATTCTTTGCATAAGGAAAGAATATTCAGATATATTACTAAAATGGCTTTGAATAATAAAATTCCATCACAACTGAGTTCAGTCTTTGTCTTAATGACGGTTCTTTTGTCAAAAATTTCTGCCGAAAGAAACTTTTTGAATTTCTCAGAGAAATGCATGGGAACAAGATTTTCTATATTAATAGATGAAGATTCTTTTGAAAAGGCAAGTGTAGGTGCAAAAGCCGCTTTTCAAGAAGCTCATAGATTAAACCGTATTTTTAGTGATTACGACGCGGATAGCGAAATTTCTCAATTTGTTCAAAATGCTGAAATAAATCGGTATGTTAAGATTTCAAAGCAATTAGCTTATATTTTGAACGAGAGTCAAAAGCTAGCTCATGAAACTGATGGCTCCTTTGATATCACAGTTGGTCCACTAAGTAGGATGTGGAGAATATCAAGATTTCGCAAAAATTTGCCTGAGAAATCAATTCTAGAAAAAACTCTAAAGCGAGTAGGCTATCAAAATTTGTTAGTTGATTTTGAAAAAAATAGTGCGAAATTACTTAAAGAAAATATGATTATTGATTTAGGTGGAATTGCAAAAGGATATACTGCCGATTGTATGTTAAAGGTTTTAAAAGCTCATGATTTGAATCGATCACTGGTAGATGCGGGGGGCGACCTTGTATTGGGAAATCCTCCAAGAAATAAAAGAGGGTGGAAAGTAGAGATTGGTGGGCGCAAACATCCCAAGCTTCCAGTTCTTAGTCTGTCAAATACAGCCATTGCAACTTCAGGTGATCTTGAACAATACCTGAAAATCAATGATGTCATTTATTCTCATCTTATCAACCCGCATACAGGGGTGGGAATGATTGGAAAATCACAAGTTACAGTTATCGCACCCTCTGGCTTAGTCGCTGATTCTTTAGCCTCCTCTATGATTGTCATGGGGGTAAAAAAAAGCGAAAAATTGATAAGGTCCCAAAAACAAATTTCTGCATACTTTTTAAATCAAAATTGTGAAAAAATCCATTTCCATAAATTATCGAGCCTCAGATAAATGGAATGCACATAGAAAATTCTTTATCCGATTGATCTTGTCATTTTCTACACATTTCTTCATAAATAAACTTTAATATTTATACCCATGTCTAGAATTTGTGTAATAACTGGAAAACGGCCAAAAGTAGGTGGTCGCATCATTCATAAAGGAGTCAGCAAAAAAGCGGGCGGAATTGGCTTACAATTGGTCAAAAATAACAAACGAGTATTCCGACCTAATGTTCAGAAAATTCGCGTTAAGCTTCCAAGTGGACAGGTTAAAAGGATGTGGGTTTCAGCAAAAGCTATTAAGGCTGGTAAAATCGATAAGGGTTAAAACTCAAACTGGGCAATATCTAGCCCATATTACAGTCCATGAGCGATAAAATTGAATTTTTAAACCGCGACACTGGGCAGGTCCAACTCGAAAAAGTTTACGGAGAAAGTTGGCTGAGGTTTATTTATGGGACGATCATAGGAAAGATAACACTATGGTTAGCTGTGAAAAGAGCATGGTTCTCCTACTGGTACGGAAAAAAAATGAGCAAGCCAACCAGTTGCTCCAAGATCAATCCATTCATTAAAAAATACTCTTTAGATACAAGTGAATTTTTACTACCAGTCTCCTCTTTTAAATCGTTTAATGAATTTTTCTTCAGAAAATTAAAACCTGAAGCCCGACCAATAGATTCCTCATCAGATTCAATAGTCTTTCCAGCCGATGGAAGACATTTTGGCTATAAAAATGCAAGTGAGGTTAAACAAATTTTTGTTAAGGGGCAAAGATTTGACTTAGTTTCGCTGTTTGATTCAGAAAAAATTGCAAAGCCTTTTATAAATGGAAGTATTGTTATAAGTAGACTGTGTCCTGTTGATTATCACAGATTTCATTTTCCTACACATGGAAGAGCTAGTGAGCCTAAATTACTTAATGGATTTCTTTTCTCAGTAAATCCTATTGCACTCAGAAAAAATATTTCCATCTTTTGGAAAAATAAAAGATACCTTTCTATTTTAAATGATTCACCTGTTGGTAATGTTGCTACCTTTTTGGTAGGTGCAACTTGCGTAGGATCTGTAAAAACTACATTCGACTTTTCCTGTTCAGTTAAGAAGGGAGATGAATTTGGGTATTTTTTATTCGGTGGTTCATGTGTTATAACAATTTTTGAGGAAGGTAAGGTTAACCTTTCAAATGACCTGCTTGAAACGACCGATAAAGGAATTGAGCTTTACGCAAAAATGGGTCAATTTCTTGGTAGTAAAGCTACTTGAACAATTTAAAATTTAACAGTAGCTTTTGCTTGAATGAGAATAAGCAACAAGAATAAACATCTTAAAGGTTTTACTGTGCTGGAGCTCCTTGTTGCTGTTTCGGTTACAGCTATTCTCGCTGGAATGCTTTTGAACATTACTTCACAGGTTGTAAAGACCCAGACACAAGCCTCAGGTGATTTAGAGACAAGTCAAATTGCCCATTTTATATTAGATCGAATACAAGAAGATTTACACTGTGCTGTTTATAAAAACGATGGCAACGTATGGATGGCCGCTTCAATATTGGAAGATAAGGATAACAGTGGATCATGGATTGAAGCCTCTTATGGAAAGCCTACTGCTGAATCACTTAGAATTACACCAAGCGATTGGTCCGACGGACCAAACGATCTTATTACTCAAGCAAATAACCAACTTAATCTCGAAGATTCTCGTTTTGGAACAGGGTCCACATTCTTACGTTTTTTTACTCTCGCTCCGGAATTAGATAGCCAAATACAAAATACTGGAGGTGCACGTGCTATCTCTTATCAAATTATTAGGTGCGGACTTACTTCATCATCAACATCACGCCCAAGATATCAATTATTCAGATCGGATGTTACAGATGTTGAAACCTTTCAAGCAGGATACAATTTACACCCAAATTCTTCCGTCTACTCCAATGGAAACAATGGTATTAGAAAACCGAGTAACATTACTAATCCGGTCTTCGAGACTCCAAATGGTCCCTCAATGGATTTTTCCCTTGCAGCTAATATTATAGATTTTGGAATCAGGGCTTATATTCTTGAAGAGAATAGTTTAGGCACTTCAAATCTTCTGCAAATTTTTCCGGATGTTAATGCCTCAACAGGTGGTGGCAATCCTCCATACCAATTCATGTCCACCAGTAATCCCGACTATCTTACCGCAAGCAAACCATCGAAACTTTTCGCATTCCCACATGTAATCGATGTTATGATCAGAGTTTTAACCTCTGAAGGAGCAAATGCATTAAGTGCATTTGAGGAAGGCTTATTACCAACACCATCAGGATTTACTCCAGATGAATACTGGTGGGAAATAGCAGAAAAAAATTCAGAGGTTTACACACGCAGGGTAAAAGTAATATCGCAGGGTATTTGATAAATCAAACAAACCCTTTTCTCTTTCTGTACTTCAGAGGAGTCACTTTCATTTGTCTACGAAAATGTTGTGTAAAGGAACTTTGATCGTAAAATCCATTTTCTTTTGCGATAGAGGCGAGTTTTTTACCTGTAGTCAATAAGTCGTCACATGCTGCTTCTATCCTTGTTCTGGTAATGAACTGCATCGGTGCAATTCCAAAAAGTTCGATAAATCCTCTATGTAATTTCCTGTGATTAAGACCAGATTCTTTAACCAAGTCGGAAATTGCTAGATCTTTACGAAATTTTTTTCGAATTAAGCCAACTGCTCTACCTATACCATCATCACGCTCCCATTTTAACTCACCGTCATCATGAGGACGAACAGTACCCATTAAACCGAAAATGTTCGATTCGTTATCAAACATTGGATATTTGTTAGTTAGACACCATCCGGGTAAACCTTGTTTATTGAAAAAAAGTTCTAATATATTTAGTTTCGGTTTTTTAGTCTCAAAAACAACCCGGTCATCTCGTCTAAAATGTTCAGCTAAACGGGGCGGGAAAAGATCAAAGTCGGTCTTACCCTTAAGATCTTCAAGCCGATTAAGACCAAAATTAGTTAGTAAACTTTGATTCGCAAAAATTAGTCTATGGCTAAGATCTTTAACAAAAAACGACACTCCGGGTATGCTTTCGAAAATTAAGCTTAATTGTGCTGGACTGGCATTTTCATTCGCAAACCAATTATCTAAGAAATTGGTGTTTTGGATACATTGCTCACGAAAACTCATCATAAGAAAATTTTAGTATAGAATTACAAAAATGCTAAATTCAAATTTTTATTTGAAATACTGAACTAATTCAATCACAAAAAGATATTGTGTGTAATCCTAGACGGAAAAATAAATTTTTTTGAAGATAGAATTATACAATTTTTGTAATTCTTTAAAATTTTTATAATTTTAAATCGATTCTATGTAAAAATTATTTAATAATTTTATAAAGAACTGAAGATGTCCTTTATATTTATTTTGATTGTGCAGCTAGCCTTAAAATTTTTTATCAAAATTATGCTTTTTTCAATTCTCATTTAAATTTGATAAAGAAACACATCCATTAGTCTCAACACCGCATCTATGCTCTAGAATTTATGGAAGAATTATTCCAAATTTAACTTTTTAAGCTTAGGCTTGATAACGAAGGTGCAGTATCCTTGGTTAGGATTCTTTCTGTAGTAGTCCTGATGATAATCCTCAGCTTCATAAAAAACTGGTGCTTCAATAATTTCGGTGACTACGGGATCAACTAGCTTATTACTTAATTCAACTTTCCAATTTTCAGCTATTTTTTTCTGTTCTTCGGAGAGATACATAATAGTCGAGCGATATTGGGTTCCCACATCGGCACCTTGTCTATTCAAAGTTGTTGGATCATGGCATTCTCCAAAGATTTCGAGTATTTTTTTAAAAGAAATAATCTTAGGATCATAAGTTATTTTGATAACTTCAGCGTGACCTGTATTGCCAGTACATATTTGTTTATAGGTCGGATTTTTAATCTGACCACCAGCATAACCAGAAACAACACTTTGAATTCCTTCAAAATGTTCAAATACTGCTTCTGTGCACCAAAAGCACCCTCCTCCAATAATAGCTTTTTCCATTTCAGGTAAATCTTGTTTGGTTGATTTTTTCGATTTCTCTATTTTTGATGATGAAGACTGTTCATTGCTAAGACAACTAGTCATACCAAAAATTAAAAGTATTAAAATATATAAAAAATCTTTTTGTTTAATCATAGCTTTTTCCGGTAATCCATTCATGCCCACTTTCTAATAATAGTTTATCTGCTTCTAGTGGCCCCCATGTCCCAGATGCATAACTTTCTAGTCCATGACTTCTTTGTGAAGCCCAATGCTCTAAAACTGGGGTTAGTAAACCCCATGAAGTTTCCGCCTCATCTCCTCGGATAAAAAGTGTGCCATCACCGTTTAGTGCATCTAGAATCAACCTTTCATAAGCTTCTGGCGTATCTGAGCCAAAAGTAGTCTCATATCCAAACTCCAATTTAATAGGTTGTAATTTTGTCTCTAATCCGGGTGTTTTAGAATTTAAATAAAGCGTAACCCCTTCATTCGGCTGTATACGAATAACCAAAAGATTTGGAGAAACCCTAAACCTCGAATCCTGTCCGAAAAGAATGGCTGGGGGCCGGGTAAACTGAACGACTATTTCACTTGCTTTCATGGCAAGTCTTTTTCCGGACCGTAGATAAAAAGGAACGCCTTTCCATCTCCAATTATCGAGGTAGAGCCGCAAAGCAGCATAAGTCTCAGTAAAAGAGTCCTCAGGAATTCCTTCTTCATCTAAGTAAGCCTTAGCAGGTTTTCCGCCGACCAAGCCCGCGGCATATGATGCTCTAACAACTTCAGGGTTTTCTCCATAAATAGCAAGAGGCTTAAGTGCTTTTAATGCTTTTACTTTTTCATCTCGTATGGATTCAGGATTTAAAGAAGAAGGAGGTTCCATGGCAGTCAATGCAAGTAGCTGCATAACATGATTTTGTATCATATCGCGCAATGCCCCACTGCGGTCATAATAGCCCCCCCTTGTGCCCACTCCTAAATCCTCAGAAACAGTTATTTGAACGCTAGAAACATAATTACGATTCCATACGGGTTCGAAAATTGAATTTGCAAATCTCTGGACTAACAAACTTTGAACAGTCTCCTTTCCTAAATAGTGATCTATCCTAAATACTTGCGATTCATCAAATCTCTTATTTATAACAAGATTCAATTCATGAGCACTTTCTAAATCATGCCCAAATGGTTTTTCAATAATTACCTTAGAGGCAGTATTGGTTCCGCGATTTCTTCTTGCTAAACCACTTTCTCCAAGGTTTTCCAAGATAGGCTTAAATACGCCAGGAGGGGTTGATATATAAAATAAGCACTGCGCCTTTGAAGATATGCCCTTCTCAAGGGAGGTAATTTTCTCCTCAAGCTTATTAAAACTACTTAAATCATCGTATGGACCAGCATGAAAAAAAATGTTTTTCTCTAATTGATTCCATTGTAATTCATGTATTTCTCTCCGTGAAAAAGATTTCAGAGCAAGTTTTAGTTCATCTTTAAATACTTCATCACTCATTGAGGACCTTCCATAGCCAATAAGAAAACACTTATTAGGAAGCAAATTGTCCTTAGAAAGATTAAAAATAGCAGGTACTAATTTCCTAGCTGTTAGGTCTCCGGACGCACCAAATATTACAATAATAGTTGGTGGGGTCTTTCTTTCAGCCAAATCTTCTTTGGTATGAATACTTTCAATCATTTTAAAAGTACCTTAATGCAAGTTCTGGTCAAAAATAGCAATGTTTTCATGATGATAAACATCTAAAATGCAATATTTATTTGGACAGATATCAATCTCAACAACATCAAATCTGTAATTGTTAACTCGAATCAAGTTCTCGTTTAAATACAACTTAAATGATCTAAGAAGTGATTTTCTCTTCTTTCCATTTATAGATTCATAACCGCAACAAAATGAATGAGATGATCTTGTCCTTACTTCAACAAACACTAGGCATTCTTTGTCTATACAAATAAGATCTATCTCATTTCTACTATCTCTTCTACTTCTCCAATTACTCGCAATAACTTTGAAATCTTTTCTTTGTAAAAATTTTTTTGCTGACCATTCACCAAAAGATCCAAGCTGTTTTTTATCTTTTAATCCGAAAGCAAAACCTAGAGACCAAAAGAATTTATTGAAAAGATCTTTAAAACATTGAAGAAATCTACCGCCATTCATGCTTAGGATATCGGCCTGCAAGATCTTTCTTAATTTCAGAATAGGAATTCGACCAAAACTCACTGAGTTTCCTGGTAATTTGCACGCAATTGTTGTTTGGGGCAAGGAGATGAACTACTAAGGAATATTTACAGTAAACAATTTGGGGATGCCCTTTGTAATCAAATAAATCCTGAATTCTTACTTTTACGAAAGCATTATTTTCTTCATAATTTATTTTGTATGGTTTTCTTTTAGGATTAAGTAAAATTGTTTCTGGTACAGCAGTTTCCAAAATATTTAATTCGGACTGTGAATATAGACTCTTTATGATTGGTAAAACATCTCGATTTTTAATCTCTTTCCATTTGGTTGTACCTTCACATATCTCATGATAAACATTAACCTTATAGTCGTGATCGAACTTAGAAATATTATACTCTGGAAAATTGCTCGCTAAAAAATCTATACGGGCAATAAAATTTACAACATCTTTATTCCATTTTTTTAACATTAAATTCTCATCTAGGAGAGCATTTACGAAACCCTCTCTTGATTCCGATTCTGTTAAAACTTCACTTTCTTTAATATTATATTCAATTGAACCTAGTTTATGATAATGCCTTTTTACGACTTTATGAATTGAAGCATCAAATTTTACTTCGGATAAGGTTTTAATATCGTTCTTAAAAGCACTTTTAATGATATCTATTGAAACCTCTGAAATACATTCCATCTCAAGTGTGATTTTTCCCTTAATTTTTTTTTCAGTAACGAATAAAGGTAAAATCCATTCAGCATTTTTAACATTTGAAAATCTGCTTAAATGAAATTGATTACCCCTTATACTTTTATATATCACTGTTCCTCGATTTCTAATATGTGATAAATTGCCTGAGAAAGTAGTTACGAGAAATTTTAAAAGCGTGGAAATATTGAGTTTATTAATTTTTGGGTTCAATTCACCAACAAATTGACAAAGTCTAAAAAGTAACTTTTCAACCTCAGCAGACCTTTTTGAATGAATTCCCACATTGCTACAAACTTCGTATGAAAAGTTAAAATGTTTGGCAAAAAGCCATGCACCCAAGTAGTACTTCAAGTCACTCTGAATTGAATCTTCTTTTTGCAAAAAATTATGCGCTTCTAAAAATTGATCGATTCGATCTAAATTAAACGATTTATTAATTATAATCGACCTTTCTTCCATCAATGAAAAGACAAGAGCAAGGATTGGCAAACAACCCGATTCCCTTGCTTTGATTAAAGCCATTGCTTTCTTCGGACAAAGAGGTATCTGACAAATCAAGCAGCCATCTTCAGTAATTTTATTTTCATTATTTATTGCACCAATTGAAACCAGGCATTCTTTCGCTTTTTGAATTCTTTCCTCATTTGGAGTTATTAACCAGTCAAATTTTTGAGGATCTTTTTTTAAAAAACAAAGGATTAAAAATAATCGTGAAAGTTCTAAATTGAGAACCTGTGGCACTTCGTAATCGGAACGCAGTTCGTTTTGATTTTCATTCCATAATCTGATACAAATACCATTAGATGTTCTACCTGCTCTACCGGATCGTTGGTCAGCTGAGCTAATGCTAATCAGTTCAGGAAGCAAAACGTTAACATCACGGAGGGGATCATACGCAAATTTTTTGGCAATTCCAGTGTCAATTACTATCTGAATATCTTCTATGGTTAAAGATGTCTCAGCGATATTTGTACTTACAATAATTTTTCTTTTATCAATTTTCTTAAGGACTTTTTCTTGATCTTCAAGGCGCATATCACCAAACAAAGGCATTACTATAAATGCTTTAAAATGTGGAGATCGATTAATTTCCAAAATTACTTTTTTTATTTCATAAATTCCTGCTACAAAAATTAGAATGTTGCCTGAGGAAAATGAAAGGCTTCGTTTTAACTCAGTATTAATCTTAGACCACAAGGGTTCATTCTTAAGTATTGGTCGGTACTCAATCTTAACTGGATATAGCCTACTGGTTAACTCAATAAAACTGCAATTTGGTAAAAAATTATGAACCTTTTCTTCATCGATTGTAGCTGAAGCTATTATAAGATGAATTGAGGGTCTTTCATTCTTTTGAAGATCCTTAAGCAAGGATAAAGAAAGGTCCATTTGAGCTGTCCTTTCGTGGAATTCATCCATAATCACAAGTCCTACTCGAGAAAGATACCTGTCATTAATTAAAAAATTTAAGAGGATCCCATCGGTTATATAAATAATTTTGGAATGATTTGAACTTATATTTTCAAAGCGTACATGGTATCCAATTTGATCACCAATCTTTGAATTCAATAATTTAGAAGCCCGAGTCGCTAGTGATCTTGCAGCAACTCTTCTTGGTTGAACAACTAATATTTGGCCATTAATTATATCTTCCTTTAACAGAAGAAGCGGCAGACCGAGCGATTTTCCGGAACCTGTTGGAGATTTTAAAATTAAATTAGGACGATCTCCTAATGAATTAATAATACGATTAAATGCCTTATAAACTGGAAGATTAATTATTTCATCCATCACTTATATTTGATGGATGAAATGATATTCTAGAATCTAAATGTTAGCAATCTTTCATGATTTATTAGTCAATTTTGATTTGTTTAGATTTCGATGCATCAGATTTCGGAATTGCTATCCTTAAAACTCCATTAGTTAATTTTGCAGAGATTTTTGATGAGTCATAAGGAGGTGATATTTCCAAGTTTAATTTAAATGGTGATCGTTTAAAGTCATGACTTTTACTTTTTTTATTAAGCTTCTCATTTGATTTTAATTTCAAACATGAATCCACAACCTCAAGAACTATTTCTTCCCTCGAGAAACCTGGCAAATCTACTTCAATTTCGAGCCTATTATCAACTTCTAAGGTCTTAATATATGGTCTATAATTATCCTCTAAGGTTAAAAAGTTTTTATCTAAATTTTGTGAACGCTTTTGGACTGAAAAAAAGGAATCCAAAAAGTTGGTAAGCGAAGATATTTCATATTTATCTATTATATTCATTGTATTATTTGGTTAATGGTTTATATGCAATTTGCATATCTCATTCCAAAATAAATTTTGTATAAGTCATTGATAGATAGAATTTTACTTTATTACCAAGACAGCCATTTGAGTCAAAATGACTCATATGTCTCTTGTGGCAATGAGTTGGGTGTGCCACAATGATTCAGTTTATTTCTTAAAAGAGAGTGCTGTATGTGTCCAACAACTTTTGAGCAGTTTTATCACCCTTTTGAGCAGCAACAGATAGCCACTCTTTAGCTAAATCTAGATTTTTATCTGTCCCCTTACCACTTAAATTCATCAAACCAACAAAACGAGCAGCTTCTCCATTTCCGCTAGTTGCAAGAGGTAAAAAAAGTTCATATGCTTTTTGATAGTTTTTTTCTTCACCAATACCAGTAAAATATTTTCTTGCTAATTTCAACCGAGTCAAATCATCCGGGATGCTAATATGTTTAGTACTTCCTGGTACAAAATCTCCAGTGGAATTATCTGTATGATTTATATTTTCTCCTCTTTTTCTTAGATACTGCATAGCAAATTGATGATTTTGTTTTGATGCATCTTTTAATAGTTGTATGCCTTCAACTGTATTTTTTGTAACTCCTTTAGCCCCCTCTATTAAGAGTAAACCTAAAGCATATTGAGCTTCAGAAAAGTTTTGTTTTACCGCCATTCTTAACCACTGAGAAGCTTTATAGGCATCTTTCTCAACTCCATCACCATTGTAATATGCCATACCCAAGTTGAATCTAGCAGTAAGCGACTTTGCTTGAACTGCTTCTGACAATAACCTGATTCCCTCCTTAGCGTTTCTGTCTAATAAATTCGGCAATCCTCTTAAATAAAGAGCACCAATAGTTGCTTTTGCTTGGGGAAACCCTTTTTCAGCTGATCTTTTAAATAAATCCAATGCTCTCTGAACATTGGTTGGAATTACTTGAAAATCAATTTCACCCATACAGTAAAGTGCAACTGGATCTCCATCTGAGGCAAGTCTTTGTAATTTAAAAGCAGCATCCTGATACAAATTGGTTGCCTTTTCAAGATCGCCTTCAAGCATTGCAAGATTAGCTAAATTATAAGCACCAAATGGGTGACCCTTTGAATCTGCAGCCTCTGACCATTTAGCAGATAAATCTGTATTTATTATTGAACCCCCTTCTCCTGAGCGTAAATAAATACCTAAAAGCCCTTGGTAATAAGGTAATCCCTGTTGGGCTTTATGTATAATTTCCTTGTATGTTATTTTATCATTCCAATTGTCATTATTAGACCATAATAATTGATAAAATATAATGAAAAATCCAAGGCAAAGGTTTTGGGGGTTAAACATTTTGGTTGTTTAAAATACTTTTGGATGTCTTCCAAGCTTGAAAAAAACTATATTTTGCTAATCATGACATTTATTATATTTATATCTTAGTACTCCTGTGTATCACTTTGTATACCTACTATTACCTTTTCAGATTCTATTTTCTAATGTTACTGTAACCCTGTCAGAACATAATCTAGATAAGATTCTTAGAAAACAGGAAACTTTCTTTTCTAATTCAAAACCTGATGTCAAATTGAATGAGAAAGAAATGACAAGAAAAGCTAAAGATATAATTGGTGCATATGAAGATTATCTGTCTAGTAACCCAGATGATATAAACGCTTTAATTTTGTATGGTAAATTTTTACGAAAAGTCGGCCAGGGAGATTATGCAATTGAATTTTTTATCCGTGCAGATGATCTAAATCCAAGGATAGCAGTAGTTAAACAACAAATTGCCAATTATTTGATAGAGAATAATCAACCTGTTGAAGCCTTCCCCTACATTGTTCTTACTGTTGAACTAGAACCGCAAAGATCAGTATACCACTATGACTTAGGAAACTTTTTATATCTATTTAGTAATGAATTAGTTGACAGTAACATATTGTCAGAAAAATCAGTGATGTCATTGATGCATAAATCATTCAAACAAGCGAGTTTGCTCGAGCCCGAAAACATTGATATCCAACTAAGATATGCACAAAGTTTCTTTGATTTTACTGATTCGAATAAAACCGAAGCATTAGAGGTTTGGAGTTCATTAGAAAAGAAATTTGATAAAAAATCAAAGTTAGAACAAGAATATATAAAGCTATGCCAAGCCAAAACACTAATTAAGTTAGAACGGCGCAATGAAGCGATTAATATTATTAAAACCATAACCTCCGAAAAACTCGGCAAGACAAAAAATGTTATTCTACAGGAATGCATGAATAGCAGAAACAAGAACGATCTTAAAAAGCCTTCTAAAAATATTCAGAATAAACAAAGTAACATTGAACCAGATTTTAAAAATTATTTACCAGAAGATCCACAATTAGAAAGACTCAAACTTCTAACGAATAAGCTTATTGAAAATAAAATGCTGGAGAACCTTAGAATCGATGCAATTAAAGCTGTTTATAATCAATCAGGTGAAATCCAAATTCAAATAACTAAATCCCCATAAATTTGAATTAATTTTGTTTCCGTTATCCAACAGATTTTTTAACAAACCATGAGAAAAATAGCCAACTTTGCAGAACAAAAGATTGCACTCAGATTTTGGAATTTTTTACAAAAAGTTGATATTCAATCCAACTTAGAAAAAGAAGATAATAAAGAGGAATGGTCGATATGGGTGATCGATGAAGAAAACATAGAACGTTCTGTAGAGTATTACTTCGCATTTAAAAAAGATCCCCAAGATTCAAAATATGATGCGCCCAAAAAAGAAACTTCTGCAAATAAGTTAGAAGATAATTACCCTACAAAGAAAAATCGTTTTAAGAACTATAACCTTTCGCAAAAATGGAAAAACCAAAACCGAGGAACAGGGCCGGTATCACTGGCATTAATCATCGTTTCGGTTGCAGTCTTTTTAATTTCTGCGATGGGTAAAAACTTCGATGTCGTAAAACCCTTTCTTATAACAACTCAAGAGAGTAATTTTTTTAAGGATATATTAGGCGGGCAAATCTGGAGAATAATAACGCCTATTTTTCTTCATTTTAGCATCCTGCACATTTTCTTCAATATGTACTGGCTTTACGAACTTGGAGGCCAAATAGAAAAAAGAAAAGGTTCTAAATTTATTGCTACATTAATTCTGATAATCGCTGCTGTATCAAATCTGTCTGAGCTTATTTTTGGTGGCCCAATTTTTGGTGGCATGTCAGGTGTTGTCTATGGTTTGTTTGGCTATGTCTGGACAAAGTGTCGGTTTGATCCGGGAGATGGTTTATATATACATCAAACTACTGCTCTTATAATGCTCGGTTGGTTCTTTTTATGTTTTGCAAATGTTATTCCTGGAATCGCTAATTGGGCACATGCCGGTGGGCTATTTACTGGAGCACTTTGGGGATATATCTCAGCAGTTAGATGGAATCGCGTTTAATTATTGATCTTTAATCAATTTCGAATCAATTCATATATTGCCAAACCGGCTCTCAAATTTGGCAACCATTTACAAGTTGTTTTCCAGTTTCCTCTGTGAAAAACTTTTCTTCCAATTCTAAATTTTGAAGATTGATTATTTGTATGCTCACAGAAGGATTCAAATTCGAAAATTGAAAAATGGTTAAGAGGCTTACTACTTTGCCAATTATCTTTGTAAACATCGTTTGTAATTCTGGAACCATTTAATGAAAAATTAAATCTATTTTTCCAATATCCATAATTTACGAAACTAATGGCAACCTGCTTACCAACTCTCAATGCCTCTAAAATAATCTCACCGGGGTTAGGCAGTTCCTCAACCATGCGAGAAAATACAACCCAGTCAAAAGAATCATCGGGAAGCATCGTTAAGGCCTTGAGAATATCACCCTGAAAAACTGGTACACCGCGAGAAATACATGCCGCGGCTTTTTCAAAATTATAGTCCACACCAAGTCCCACAACATTTTTGTTCTTCCGCAAATGCTCCAAAAGAATGCCTCTTCCGCAACCAAGGTCTAGTACCTTCTCATGAGAGCTTACCCAGTCCCCGATGATTTTAAGATCCGCTTCCTTTTTGACATCAGATCGAGTTATAGCAATCTGTGATTTTGTTGTTATTTGACGGTTAATTTCTTCCTTATCAGCACCCTCTAAGTATAGTCTAATTAAGCGAAGAAATTCGCGTGATTTTAATAAAAAAGAATCGTGACCATAGTCATGATCAATTTCAATATATGAAGCATCCTTGCCTGTTTTCTGGAGTGATTCAGCTATATACCTATTTTGCTCTGGAGTGTAAAGCCAATCGGAAGTAAAACCCACCACCATTACTTTTGATTTTACTTGTTCGAGATTTTTAACCAAACCCTCTTTTCCAACGAGATCGAATCGGTCAAGTGCTTTGGTAAGTTTTAGATAGGTATTCGCATCAAACCTATCAACAAACTTTAGTCCTTGATGGTGAAGATAACTTTCAACAGCAAATTTTTTCTCTCCATTATTTTCTTTTATCAGGTCGACTCCAATCATCTCATTTCGACCAAATTTTTCTGACATTACCTGATCTGAAAGATAGGTAATATGAGCCATCATTCTTGCTACAGCTAAACCCATCTCAGGACGGTCATCATCACAATAATTTCCTTTATTCCATCTTGGGTCTCCTTTTATTGAAGTTCTCCCAACTTCATTAAAAGCAATCGTCTGAGCACTGTGTTGTGCAGTAGCAGCTATAATTAGGGCCTTTTGAACGAAATTGGGATATTCAACAATCCATTGTAGTGCTTGCATTCCACCCATGCTTCCACCTATCACTGAATATAATTGGGAGACATTTAAATGATCCAATAATAATTTTTGTGCCCTAACCATGTCCAATATAGTTAAATCAGGAAAAGACATAGCGTAAGGTTTTCCAGTCTTGGGGTTGTTCGAAGATGGGCCCGTTGAACCCTGGCATGCACCTAGACAATTTGAGCAAATGACATAAAATTTGTTAGTATCAATAGCTTTTCCTGGACCAACTGCATGATCCCACCATCCATACCTTCCATCTTTTTTATGTACACCAGCAACGTGATGATCACCAGTTAACGCATGACAAATCAAAATCACATTTGATTTATCAGCATTTGGATTTCCATAAGTTTCATAACAAATTTGAAAACTTTCTAAAGTTCCAAATTCCATCGCAAAAGAACTTTTATAATCAAATATTTTAGGCTCTACAAAACCGAGCGTCTCTTTCTTTTTTGTGTATGAACTTTCTGGAGGCATAATCATTTTTTAGGAGGGCGTCATAAATATAACCCCTTCCTGTAAGAGACTATCAAGAAAAGGAATCAAGCAAAGCTTCGTCTATGTCATAATTGCTGTGTACAGCTTTGACATCTTCAAGTTCCTCTAAATTATCAACGAGTTTAAGAATCTTTTGGGCGATATTTTCATCACTGACCACAACCAAGTTTTCAGGTAAATAGGCAAGTTCAGAAGAATCTGTTATGATTGCAGATTTAGAAAGAGCCTCTACCATCCTATCATAATTTGGAGTTTCGCAAATTACCTCATAATGCTCTTTTTCAACAATCACATCTTCTGCCTCATTTTCCAGTGCAATCTCGGTCAAAGTATCTTCATCAATTTTTTCTCTAGCTATTAGTATTTGGCCTTTTCTTTTAAAATTAAAAGCGAGTGCACCTGCACCAGCCAAATTTCCACCAGCTTTAGTAAATGTGCTTCTTACTTCTGATGCGGATCTATTTTTATTGTCAGTTGTAACTTCCACAATCAAACCAACTCCACCCGGTCCGTAACCTTCGTACAAAAGCTCTTCGATGGTTACTCCTCCAAGTTCACCAGTCCCTTTTTTGATAGCCCGATCAATATTATCAGCTGGCATATTAGCCTGTTTAGCTTTGGTAATCAAAGTTCTGAGTCTTGGATTGAACTCAGGGTCCTTTCCTCCATCTCTTGCTGCTAGTGTAATTTCTTTGCTAATGACACTAAAGATTTTACCTCGTTTAGCATCAACAGCAGCTTTGTGTCTCTTTGTTGTAGCCCATTTGCTATGACCGGCCATAATGTGAATGAAAATTTAAATCAGAAATTTGTCAATTTCACTTCTTTGATGAATCAAGTAAAAATTGAAAGGCTTGCTCAAGTCTGTCTTTTTTATCAAGTGCTTGCCTCCTCTTTCCGGGGTTCATTTCATCTAATTTAGAATCTGTATAATTTTTAGAGCGAATTTCATAGTTTCTCCTAAGTAATTTTTCATCAATCGGGCCTTTGCTTTTTAGGCCAAGTAAATTTCTGTATTTTTTCTCTTTTTCTGAAAGCGGAAAACTTTCTTCCTTTTCAACAGCGTTATCCAATTCTGTTTTAGATTGGACTTCAGGTAATGGAACTTCTTTATTTTTAGTTATTAAAGTCTGAAGTATGGTCATTAAATTTTGCACTGTCCAATAAAGGACTAAAGCCGAAGAGAAAAAATATAAAAAGATTAAAAACATGAAAGGCATAAACCTCATCATCTTTGCATTAATCCTCTGGGCATCACTCAACTCAGGACCCATTTGTATAGGATTCAACTTCATCTGAAACCACTGCGTTATAACCATAAGAATTGGTAATACATTTATTGAGAACCCCTGTATTTTTGCCACATGGTCCTGCTCAGATAAGTCGGTAGCCCAAAGAAAATTTTGACCGTAAAGTTCTGCCGCTGATCTCAGCATCCAGAACATACCTAAAAAGATGGGAATTTGGATAAGAATTGGCCAACAACCAGCAAAAGGATTAACCTTATGCTCTTTGTAAAATTTCATCATTTCCTGATTGAGCTTTTGAGAATTTCCTTTGTGCTTCTCTCTCAATTTTGCCATTGGACCTTGTAAAGACTGCATTTTCTTTTGGGACCGAGTAGCTTGTGCAGTAAGTGGCCATAATAACAACTTTACAACAATGGTTAAAATTATGATTGCAATTCCATAGCTTTTGAAAATTCCATGAAGTTGGTTAAGTGCCCAACTCAGAGGTTCAGAAACCCACCAAAAGACACCAAATTGCATAACTTTTTTCTGTTCATGCCCTAAAGATGCCAGCCCAGAATAATCTTTGGGTCCAGCATAAACATGAAAAGTAATTTCTTTGGTTTCATTCACATCTAGTATCCCAATCGGAAATGAAATACTTCCCCTGACACCTTCGATTTCCTGACCTTGCTGGTTTTTTGAACGCACTGCACTTCCGTTAATCCAAACATCAGACAGTTCTGTAGCGGGTCTTACTAAATTTACAAAGAATTGATTATTAACACATGCCCATACAGCTTTTGTAAGTCTTCTCGTTTCCAATATCCCACTTACTCCCATCTCATTAAGTTGGAAGAATTCATCCTTCTCACCATCAATTCTTCCACTACATTCTGCGCATGAGCATCCTTCAGCGAGAGGAGCTCCAGAATTATAATACCCAACATTAAGATAGGTAGATGCATTATCAAAGGGATTATAAAGTCGATCAATTCTGAATGCTGTTCCGAGTTGCATCTTCACTCTGTCCAAAACAAGGGGTGTTTTGCTCAAATTGGAAAAAGTTGTTTTATGTATGAATACATAAGAACTATTATCGTCTCTTTCATAATGTCTTGTTATACGGAACTGACCTGGTAGATGCCACTCTAGTGCAACAGACTTTTCATCCTTTTGAATTACTTTATATTTTCTCTGCTTTGAAAGCATCCCCATTGAAACTCTACCATCCTCGTCAGTAAAAGACAGGGCAAGCATGGGATCTCCGATATGAGACATATTATAATCACGACTAAGTCTAGAAAATCGATTTAACTTAACTTCTCTAATGCCGCCGTATTCATTCGTGAAAATGAGTGAAGAAGAATCGCTTTTCAGTCCTTCAAATAATTCTTCTTCAAAATTGCTTTCAAATTCAAAATTAGATGAAGATGGCTGGTCTGTTGAGGAATTTTTGAGTCCTTCGGAAAAATTATTGTCTATGAGAGTCTGAGTTTTGTTTTGTTCTAAATTTGATAATGAATGTGTTGATTCTCTTCTTTGTGCCTCTTCATAAAGTTCCTGTTGTTGCTTTCCCTGATACCATAAAAGATAAAATGCAAGAATAAGCATACTGATTCCGATTAATATGTTTTTCATTATTTTGAAATGGTATTTGAAACTGCCGCAAGTATTTCCCGCTCGATAGATTTGAATGATTTTAAAAGCATTTTAGGCTTGGGTATGAATACAGATTTTGAACCCATTGGAAAAGATTTTATGTTCTTTCGAAAAATTTCTCGAATGAGTCTTTTGGACTTATTCCTATTTACTGCATTACCAAATCGTCTAGATGTAATAATACCCAACTTAGGAATCTGCTTGTCCTCATTATCGAAGGCGATTTGTAACCAAAAGTTGGAACCCATATGCTTGACACCCTTTTTTTTCACCGATTTGAATTCCCAAGATTTTCGCAATCTCATAGATTGCGAATAAGAACGGTGATTATGATTCAAAGATCAAAAAAAGTTCTTTAACGAAATCTCTTGGCAACGGAAGCCGTTAATTTTGCTCTTCCTTTGCGACGGCGGTTTCTTAGTACTTTTCGACCGGTACTTGTCTGGTTACGTTTACGAAAACCAAATTTTCTAGCTCTTCGTAATTTAGATGGATTGTAGGTAGGTTTCATAAGAAAAGCTAACAACAATAAACGACCACTTTTCAAAGTCAAACATTCACATCACATACTTTGATTTCATTTGAACTTGCGAAAATAGTAACTTTGTCCATATTTAAACATTGTTGTCCCGTTCGTCTAGTCAGGTCAGGACACCGGGTTTTCATCCCGGCAACAGGGGTTCGAATCCCCTACGGGACGCCAAATTTGCATGATTCAACCTTACATGTAGATATCTTAAATGGCCAAAAAAGTTATCCCAATTAAGATTGTAGGAGCAAATGAGAACAACCTAAAGGGCATCAATCTTGACTTAAATCCTGGTGAGCTAATTGTTTTTACAGGGCTAAGCGGTGCCGGGAAATCAACTTTACTTTTTGATGTTCTTCACGCAGAAGGACAGAGAAAGTATGTAGAAACATTTAGCCCATACATTAGACAATTTTTAGAAACTCTTCCAAAACCAAAAGTAGATTCTGTCAAAAATATCAGGCCTTCCATCGCAGTTGAGCAGAAAAATACAATTAAGAATTCAAGGTCTACGGTAGGCACAATGACTGAACTGTGTGACTATTTTAAGGTTTGGTTTTCTCAAGTTGCCTCATTTCATGACCCTCAAACTGGCAATATAATATTAAATCAAACATGTAAATCCCTCACCGAAAAAGTTTTGAAGCTAAAGGAAGAAACCTTGGTTTTTGGTTTCATTGCAAAAAAACCCAAGACTCTTTCGAGCGAAGATTTTATCTCTTTTTTATTACAAGCTGGTCATTCGAGAGTATTACACAAAAAAAAATTTATAAGCCTAGAAAACATCAAATCGCAAAATTTCAAAAACAGTGAAATCTTCATAGCCGTAGACCGGGTCTCACCAAAAGCTCACAACAAATCCAGAATTTACGAGACCATCTCCTCCTGCATTCAACAAGGTAATGGAAAAGGAGAGATCCGAAATCAGAATGGGAAAACTTTGTTAAGTTTATACGAAGGTCTTCGGTCTCCAAAAACTGGCCATGAATATAAAGAAGCTACACCTTCAGCCTTCTCCTTCAATTCACCTATTGGGGCATGTCCAAATTGCAAGGGCTTCGGGAGTGTAATCCGGATAAATCCCAATTTAGTAATTCCTGATACGAGTCTTTCTATCGAGAAAGGTGCTATTAAACCGTTTAACGGAAAAGTTTACGGACACTGTTTGAATGATCTTTTGAGGGAATGCAGAAAAAAAAGCATCCCAACTACAAAAGCTTGGTCAAGTCTGTCAAAAAGTGATCAAGACTTTGTATGGAATGGTGAAGGTCATTATTCAGACGAAAGCTCTAATTGGTATGGTATTAATTCGTTCTTTGACTGGGCGGAAAAGAAAACTTATAAAATGCATGTTCGCGTTTTCCTTTCTAAGTACCGAGGATATTTCAACTGTCCAGATTGCAATGGTGACAGACTAAAGAAAGAGTCAGTTTGCTGGAAATGGAATTCATTATCCTTACCAGAACTTTATGATCTATCTATTGATGATTTATTGGGTAAACTAGAAGCCGTAAAATTACTCGATATTCCTAAAATTGATATTGCAGTACAAAACATTAAAGCTCGTTTAAAATACTTACAAGATGTTGGACTTGGTTATTTAAGTTTAAATAGATCAGCAAAAACATTGAGCGGAGGAGAAACTCAAAGGGTTAACTTAACAGCCTGCCTTGGAGCTTCACTTACAGAAACTTTATTTGCCTTGGACGAACCAACTATTGGACTACATGGACGAGACATTAAGAAATTAATAACGGTTTTGCGTGCCTTGGCTGATGCAGGTAACTGCGTCTGTGTGGTCGAACATGATGAAGAGATCATAAAATCTGCTGATAAGATTTTTGAAATTGGTCCTCGTCCAGGTGTTAATGGGGGAAGAATCACTTTTACTGGTTCAGTAGCTCAAATAAAGAAAGCAAAAAAATCAATCACGGGTAAATGGCTATCTCGCTGTCAAATTAAAGACTTTTTTAAAAATACAAAATCTATCAGCAAAAAGTCTAAATTGCAGTTGAAAATCAAATCTGCATCCAAGCATAATATTAATAACCTATCTTGTAGTTTTCCGATTGAAGGCCTGACTTGTATAGCCGGAATTTCAGGCTCTGGAAAATCAACATTGGCATACAACATTATTTATAATGGTTTACGAAATCAAATAGACGATTTGGGGAATTCTGTAATTTCCGAAAAAGAATTTGAGGATATTGTATTAATTGATCAAAGCTCAGTGGTACGGTCTCCAAGATCAAATCCAGTTCTTTATACTGATGCATGGAACCCTATTAAAGAAGCATTTTCGCGACTTGATGCGGCTAAGAAATTAGGCTTTTCAAGTAGTGATTTTTCTTTCAATTCGGGTTACGGAAGATGTGAAACATGTTCTGGCCTAGGGTATGAAATTGTAGAAATGCAATTCTTGTCAGACATTCAAGTTCCCTGCAAAACATGTAACGGCAAACGGTTTAAAGAAGAGCTCCTATCCGTCAAATTGGACGGCTTAAACATAACCGAAATATTAAATCTCAACATTGAAGATGCTTTAGGTAGATTTGAACATTTTCCAGGAACATTCCGAAAACTTAATTTATTAAAAAGTGTAGGCCTTGGATATCTACAACTTGGACAACCGCTTAATACTCTCTCCGGCGGAGAATCTCAAAGACTTAAATTGATAAAGTTTATGTCGGCTCTGAAACTGAAAAGTAAACCTTCATTACTTATTATAGATGAACCTACAACAGGGCTTCATCTTGAGGATGTAGATCAACTGATGAAGACCCTAAACAAAATTGCGGAAAACGGTCATAGCTTACTCGTTATTGAGCACCACAAACATGTCTTGGCACAAGCAGATTGGATATGCGAAATGGGGCCAGGAGCAGGAAAACTTGGTGGGAAAATTATTAGTTCATGTACTCCTTCGCAATTGATAAAATTGAATACACCTACCGCAGATATCTTAAAGTCAAAATCAATTTCAAAAAGTGGTCCTATAAAAAGGGAGGTTTCACAAATTCGAGACCAAGGAAATCTTACTATTTCTGGTGCAAGAGAAAATAATCTTAAAAATATTTTTACCAAAATACCTAAAGATCGATTCGTTGTAGTTACTGGTCCGTCAGGTTCAGGAAAGTCATCGCTCGCATTTCAGGTAGTTTTTGCAGAAGGGCAGCGTAGATTTATGGAATCTATGTCTTCATACGCCAGGCAGTTTATTCAACAGGTTGGGAGACCGGATGTTGATGAAATAACTGGGATTTCACCCACGGTAGCTATTGAGCAACGAGTAACCAGAGGAAGTAAAAAGTCTACTGTTGGTTCAATTACAGAGATTGCACAATATTTGAGGCTCCTGTACGCAAAGTTGGGTACACAACTTAGCTTAATTGATGGAAAGGCTCTAACAAACTCCAATAAATCTAAAATTTTAAATGATTTAGTGGAGGACATGAAGATTAGGAAACCGACTAAGAAATACCCTTTTATTCTGCTATCACCTCTAGTAACCAACCGAAAAGGGCACCATAAACCAATCATAAATTGGGCATTACAAAAGGGCTTTGAATATGTTCGATGTAACGAAAATATTATTAAAGCCACTTCATTCGAAGGACTAGACAGATACAAAATACACAACATCGAATTAGTTATTGAAAGCTTTACCTCCGTGCCTGACAGAATAGTGCTTAAAGACAAAATTGATACGGCACTCAAGATAGGAAACGAAAGGTTGCTTACACTTTATCCGAAAGATGATCATCAAAAATGGTTTTCTATTGATAGGGTAGACCCGACTAGTGGCGAATCTTATCCTAAATTGGAACCAAGCTTATTATCGTGGAATTCTGCAAGGGGATGGTGCCAAATGTGTAAGGGATATGGTAGAATATACGAGTGGATGAAAGATGAACTTCCTGCTTCTGGAAAATGGTGGCAAATAGAAGATGGTGAAATTTGTTCTGAATGTCAGGGAGAAAGGCTTAATCCAATAGCCAGAAAAGTTGTTTTAATAACCAACAATAATGAACCTTTTTCATTACCAGAAATCCTAAAACTTACCCCGTCAGAAATATTTAATTTTTTAAAATGTTTGAAAAGTAATTCCATTACTAAAGCAATTATACCTGAAGTTGTGCAGAGACTTAAATTTATGGAAAGAGTCGGTCTTAATTATTTGTCTCTAGACCGTGAATCATCATCACTTTCTGGAGGAGAGGCTCAACGAATAAGACTGGCATCTCAGCTAGGTTCAAATTTATCTGGAGTACTATATGTTTTGGATGAACCATCTATCGGATTACATCCAAAAGATAATCAGAAGTTAATTATGTCTTTAAGAGAATTACAGAAAAGAGGAAATTCCCTCCTCGTTGTTGAGCATGACCCTGAAACAATCAATCAAGCGGACTATTTGATCGATGTGGGCCCCGCGGCAGGTTTGGAAGGTGGTAAAATTATCGGGGTAGGCAAACCAAAAGATGTAATTTCGAATAAAACTTCTAAAACATCCAAATACCTAAGAGAAGGAATGAAACATCCTCTAAAAGGAAGTTGGAGAAACTTACCCAATAAGAAAAAAGACTGGATAGAAATTGCAGATGTAAACTTTAGAAATCTTAAAAATATTAACTTAAGTATACCCATAGAAAGTTTATCGGTATGTTGTGGAGTCTCCGGATCTGGAAAATCTAGCTTAATTAGAGGCTTTTTGAAAAAAGCTGTTCATCAATCAATTACTCAGAAATCAAAGAAAACTAAATTGGAAATAGGTAGTGTCTCAAATGCAGATTGTTTTAGTAAAATAGTCGAGGTAACTCAAACGCCCATAGGAAAAACCTCTCGATCTACTCCAGCAACTTATTTAGGGGTATGGGACAGAATTAGAACTTTAATATCTTCCTTGCCAGAAGCAAAGGCAAGGGGTTTTACCCCTAGTGATTTTTCTTTTAATGTAAAAGGTGGTAGATGCGAAAAATGCAAAGGGGCAGGAAGGATTAAAGTAGAGATGAGCTTTTTACCAAATTCATTTGTAGAATGTGCTGACTGTAATGGAAAAAGATACAACGAAGAAATTTTAAAACTTTATTGGAATACAAAAAATATAGCAGACATTTTAGAGATGAACTTTGAAGAAGCATGCGAGTTTTTCAAGTTTGAGCATGTCCTTTACAGTACATTTTGCATCATGGTCGAGGCCGGTCTAGGATATATAAAGCTTGGACAGACATCACCCACACTTTCAGGTGGCGAAGCACAGAGACTTAAACTAGCTTCTGAGTTATCCAAAAGTATTGATAAATCAAAATATAAAAACTTAAAAAAAGTAAAACCTTCGCTTTTTATTCTAGAAGAACCTACGATTGGTCTTCATACAAGCGATTGCAGAAAACTAATTCTATTACTCCAAAAGCTAGTTGATAATTCTAATACCGTTATTGTAATAGAACATGATATGGATTTGGTTGCTGAAGCAGATTACATCATTGAACTTGGTCCAGAAGGAGGAGAGAAAGGTGGCCAAGTAATATTTTCAGGTGCCACAAAAGATATTGTGAAATCAAAAAGCAGTCCTACTGCACCATTTTTGACCAAAATTTTGTCTAATTAATGATTTTAATAAAAACTTTTTTACCCACCCGGACAATTCTGTCGGCATTTTCACTTGTAATTTCGTAATCGGCTTGTTCGCATTTCTTTCCATCAAGTTTCACTGCACCTTGTTTGAAAAGACGACGAATTTCACCCTTTGATTCAAAGTTATTAGAATGAAATAAAATACTTAGCAGGGTAGCTTTCTCTCCATCAGAAAAATATTTTGACAAAGATATAACCTCCATATCATCGGGGTTTTCACCTCTAGTAAAGACATTAGAAAAATTTTCACTTTCATTTTTAGCCACATTAAAACCAAAAAAGAGAGCAGTTAATTCCTCAGCTAATTGTTTTTTTGCCTCCATAGGGTGTTTTCTTCTTAATTCGTTTATAATTTGGTCGTCTTTTAATAACAGGAGACGAAAATAATCCCACATTATTTCGTCAGAAATTGACATAACTTTTCCAAAAATATCTTTGGATGAATCATTAAAAGAAATATAGTTGTCGTAACTCTTAGACATTTTCTTTTTCCCATCAAGGCCAACCAACAACGGCATAGTTATAACAGCTTGTTGCTTTTGCCCATCATCTTTCTGTAATGTCCTTCCAACCAACATGTTGAATAATTGATCGGAACCGCCTATTTCTACATCAGACTCTAACATAATAGAATCGTATCCTTGAACAAGCGGATAAATAAACTCCACTATAGAAATGGGCTGAGAGTTTTTGTATCTTTTTTCAAAGTCATCCCTCTCTAGCATTCTTGCCACGGTCATTTTCCTTGCCAAGGAAAGAGAATCCCCAAAGTTCATTTCAGAAAACCACTCACTATTTCTACGAACTACGGTTTTATCTTTATCTATGATTTTGAAGGCTTGATCTAGATAAGTCTTGGCATTCTCATTTACTTCATCCTCCGTCAACTCGGGTCGCAAATCTGATCGACCGCTGGGATCACCGATTCGAGCAGTATAATCCCCAATTAAAAGGATAGCTTCATGACCCGCTTCCTGAAATTGTTTTAATTTATTAAAGACGACAAGGTGCCCAAAAGTCAAATCTGGTCGAGTTGGATCAACACCAAATTTTATTTTTAACTTTTCTCCATTGGAAATACTATTTTCTAGTTCATCCTGACCGACGACTTTTTCTACATTATAAAGAAGATTTCCTAGTTTCATTTTGATAATATCAATTCAAACATAAACAAAAGATTTTGTACATCGAGTACAGATTTTAAATTAATTTTAGAAGCAGGAGAATTCCGCTTGCTTTCAATCTTAACCTCGTTACCTAATTTATATTTAATTTAACATACAAACAATATTTTAAAATGACTCTATCCATTGGAACAACCGCCCCAAATTTCACTCTTAAAACAAAGACTCCAGATGGCCTTTCTGATGTTTCACTTTCTGATCACCTCAATCAGTCCTCCGTTGTTTTGTTTTTTTTCCCATTTGCCTTCACTGGAGTTTGTACAGAAGAAACCTGCTCAATTCGAGACGACATTGCATCATATTCAAGTCTTAATGCCAAGGTATATGGGATAAGCGTGGATAGTCCTTTTGCTCAAGAGGCAATGTCACTCAAAGAAAATCTTAACTTTCCTTTATTAAGTGACTTTAACAAGGAAGTTTCGTCAGCATATGGAGTTTTATATGAAGATTTCATTGGCTACAAAGGAGTCAGTAAACGTTCAGCTTTTGTTGTTTCAAAAACTGGTGAAATTGTTTTTTCATTTTGTTCAGATGATCCCAAACAATTGCCAGATTTTGATGCCATAAAATCTTCAATCTAGTTTATTAATTAACTATCAATATCGTTAACTTGCATAACTTCCTCATATTTAGAGATTTTTACAGATAAGATTTGTAAAAAATGATTTAAAAAATTGTAATATGATTATTCTAAAATTCAGAAAGCTGTATTTTAGAAATGGATCTACTATATGAAAATCTTAGATTGAAACTTCATTAATGAATAAAGATTCTTCATACCAAGTTTGTACATCAAATGAAGAGGTATATGTGTGCATAAAAAATCGTGCATCATATCTCAATTGTGCACCGTTAAGGAAATTTATTGAAAATATGATTTCGGAAGGTTGTACAAAATTTGTTGTTGATTTTCAGCATTGCTCAGGAGCAGATAGTACCTTTCTGGGTATTCTTGTTGGGTTGGCATTGGAACTTAGCAAATCCTCCAATAATGATTGTCTCAATCTCGTTAATTTAAGCGGGCGAAATCTTGAAACAGTACAAAATCTAGGAATCCATAAGATTGCAAATGTAAGCTCTGCTTTGATAAATAATGTTAAGCAATTGGAGGAGCTAAAAGGTGAGAGTGAAAACTCTTCTGAGTCATCAAAAGAAATTTATAAAGCACATAAAACATTGCTCGAACTAAACGAAAAAAACTCCAAAATTTTCCGTGATGTTGTCAACTATCTCGAGCAAAAAAATGATCAATAGGATCATGTTCACATGAGCTCAACGATTTATCTCCTTACAGGATTACTCGTTGGTATTTTTCTTTGGATTTACTCCAGTAGTAAAGCCAAAAAAGAAGCAACCCTTCTGAAGGATCAAAAAATTAAACTTCAGCAGGAAAAGGAAATCGTTGTTAACTTTATGCATAACCTTGCCCTTGCTATAGGGGAGGGTGTAGGTAGAAAAGAACTCTATCAAAGGATAGCTCATACTGCTGTAGCAACTACAGGTGCGATGAGTTCCTGCATTTATGAAAAAAAAGAAAATGGGCGCCTTGAAAGCATTGTAACTGAAGGCCTTTTTCCTCCGCAAAGAAAACTAAAGTCTCTATCTAGTAAATCTTCAAGTACACGAGCTAGTTTTTTGGAAAAGATTCTTGCTTCTGAAATTTTAGAAAGTGGCGAAGGCATTGTTGGTGAAGTTGCCAAGACAGGAAAATCGGTTTTTGTACCTAACGCCAATAATGATCCAAGAATTACCCAACATGATGACCCATCTCTTGTTCTTCGTTCTCTTATTTATTCTCCCTTAATTCACGATGATCAGATAATAGGAGTTCTTGTGGTTGCAAATCCCGCAAACGGGTTACCATTCAGTATAACGGATTTGTCGCTCGTTAATTCACTCGCTGAACAGTCAGCATTGGCAATAAAAAATTCAGATGCCATGAATCTACGCTTAGAAAAATCAAGGATGGATACTGACCTTGCACTTGCAAAAGATGTACAAGAACTCTTTCTTGCTAAAGAATCACCCGCATTTAAAGGTTTAGAAATCGACACTCAATATATTCCCTCCTCTCAAGTAAGTGGCGATTTTTATGACTTTTACAAATTATCTTCATCTAAATTCGCAGTTTCTGTTGCCGATGTTTCAGGTAAAGGAGTACCGGCATCTCTACTTATGGCGTTATGCCAGACCAATTTAAGGCATTATGTGAGAAAAGGAAAAACCCCAAAGCAAATTCTGTCTGATCTGAATAAAGATATGGAAGAGAGAATTCGTGAAGATATGTTTATAACGCTTACTCTTGCAATTATTGATATACAACTTGACAAAATTACTTACGCACGTGCTGGTCATGAACCTGCAGTTCTTGCAAGGCTTGATAAAAATAATAATTATCAAATAGAAACCTTAAAGGGAAATGGTATGGCTCTTGGCATGGTTCCGTCCGATCTTTTTGAGGAAGTGATTGAAGATAAAACCTGTGATTTTAAAAAGGGAGATTTTCTTACTTTGTACACAGATGGAGTAACAGAATTTCAGAACCAAACAGATGAAGAATTTGGGTTAGAGCGTTTATGCGAATTGCTAAAAGAATCTGCAAGTCAGAACCCCTACTCGTTTAACACCTCTGTTATCAAAAAACTAGAAAGTTTTTCTTCAATTACTGGAGAGCGAGATGACATCACTCTCTTATCCGTAAAAAGAATTTAATTTCAATCGATTCGACCTTCATCAAAATCAATGATGTCAGCGAAAGATCGCAAGTCAGAACGATCTTTGGCGTCTAGGTTCGATTTAACCTCTTGAAGTTTCTCAAATGCCATATCAGACATTCCCATTTGCACGACTTTTCGATTCCAAATATGAGCATTCAACTTTGCTGGAAATAAAACTTTTAATTTGGTATTTAAATCTTCATCAGATTTAGCATCTCGAACACAATCAATTACATCATCAGGGCTAATACCTAAATGCAGACATAAAAAACCATCAAACCCCTTAGTAAAATTTCGTTGATAACTTGAAGGTAATTCATTTTTCAGGTGCTTTTTAATTTTAGCTATAAAACGAGGCAGATGGAGTAAGCCAAATGGATGGGCTATGTACGGGGATGGCAGGTCATAAAGTGTTTCACCTGTGGGTCCAATACCTGAATTAAGTTCAGAGTTTGTCAAAGTATAAAAAATTGATTGTTATAATTTTGCTTACATTTATGAAATCAGAAACAAAAGTAATTAGAAGAATATCTATTTATCTTTTTGAGCATAAATTTTTATTTTTTTTAACTCTATTTTTAGCTTTTGTAATGACCGTTCTTTCGGTTCTAGTTCCATCAGCAATTCAAAAGGTTTTGGATCAAATCTTTATGGAAGGAATCGAAAATCTAAGCAATTTTTATCTTGGAATAGTTATTATTGGAAGCCTTTTTTTAGCAAAAGAAATTTTTAATTGCTTTAGAATCAGAGTAAACAACAAGCTTGAGCAAAAAGTAATTTTAAAAATTAGGAAATGTTTACACGATAAGTTGTTAAAATTGCCAGTAACTTTTTATGACAAGCGAAAAAGTGGTGATATAGCTTCTAGGGTTGTTGAAGATGTACAAAATGTAGAGCGGGCAATTCTTGATGGAACCGAACAGGGCGTAATTGCAATCCTTACCTTAATTGGTGTTACAATCATGATGTTTATTCAAGAACCTAGACTAGCGATTTTAGTTTTCATACCACTGCCTATTCTAATGATTATGGCAATTCGTTATGCCAAAATCTCTAAAAAAAATTGGAGGGCTGTCAGGGAAGCTTCTGGAGATCTCAATTCTTTATTAGTTGAAGATATACAGGGTAATCGACTTATTCATTCATTTAATCTCGAAAAGAGGGAGCAAGAAAGGTTTCTTAAATGTAGCCAAGAATTACAAAAACGCTCATTAAAAGCAATGTTTAGATGGTCAATTCAGGGTCCAAGTGCCAGCTTTACATCATCGCTTGGAATTATCGCCGTTGTTGGGATGGGGGCATATCTCCTAGAAACAGATCCATCTTTCACAACCGGTCAATTTTTCGCGTTTCTCTTATATGCAAATATGTTCTACGAACCTGTTAGGCAGCTTGTTTCAATTAATAATATGATTGCTGCTGGAAAAGCATCGGGGGAAAGAGTTTTTGAAATACTTGATGAGGAAGTTATTATCAATGATCCAATTAGTGTAAAAGCATTTCCAAAATCCGATCATTCAATTCAGTTTAAAAATGTATCTTTTTCTTACGATTCAAAAAAATCCCTCATTCATACGCTAGACTTTTCATTAAAAAATGGATCAACAACCGCCCTCGTTGGACCAACAGGTTCAGGAAAATCTACTTTAGCAAATTTAGTATTAAGATATTACGATGTTGTTGAAGGGGAAATTTTAATAGGAAGAACAAATATCAAAAACGTTTCTCTTAGCGAATTAAGAAACAATATAGGCATTGTATCACAAGATCCTTTTTTATTCGATACAACCATTAAGCAAAACCTCTTATTAGCTTCACCAAATTCAACAGATGATGAATTAATTTTATCTTTAAAAAACGCAAAGGCCTGGAATTTTGTAAATGAACTTCCTCTTGGGCTTGAAACTCTCATTGGGGAAAGAGGAGTTAGGCTAAGCATGGGTGAAAAACAAAGACTCACCTTAGCTAGAGCAATTTTAAAATTCCCTCCGATTTTAATCCTTGATGAAGCAACCTCCAGTGTCGATGTCGAAACAGAGTGGGAAATTCAAAAAACATTAGATGACTTTATTAAAAACCGCACAACCCTCATTATTGCACACAGATTAAGTACGATAAGAAATGCGGATCAAATAATTTTTCTCAATAATGGCAAAATTTTAGAAAAAGGAAGCCATTCAGAATTGATTTCAAAAAATGGAGCATACGCAAAATTTTACAAACACCAAAGGAGTTATATACAAACTGAAGAAATTATTACCGTCTAGATAAAAAAAGTAATAATCTAATTAAATTCACAATAATGTAAGGCGTGCAAAGAAAAAGCAAGCTGGCGAAAAGACGGAAATTGAATGTCGAAAGTGGACCATAAACAACCTCCTCTGCCCAAAACCTCAAAGAGAGATTAACAAAAAAGCTAAATTCCAAATATTGTAACAAATAATAGACCATCAATGGCCATACGGTAAAACCAAGGCACAAAAATAACAAGGCAAACCATAGTTCTTTACTCCAATCAACAAATGTTCTCATAATCTTTAGTTCAACTTGCCTTAGATTTAATTCTTTAATTATATATTATTAAGTAATCTTTGTTACCCAACTGTAATATGAAAATTCAAATTTATTCACTTTTTCTTTTTTGTTTCGTGATTAATATTTCACTTAAGGCTGAAAATAAAAACTTATCTAAAAATATTTACGATAATATTATCCAGCCAATTTTTGATGCAAAATGCCTTGAATGTCATGGAGCCGAAAAGAATAAAGGAAAACTTAGGCTACATACTAAAGAAGATTTTCTAAAGGGAGGAACTGGGGCAGGCGAAGATATTGTTATCAAAGGCGATGCAACTGCCAGTGAACTTATATTTAGAATTACCCTTCCAAAAGGTGATGAGGAAGCGATGCCCCCACTTGAAGATGAAGATCATTATAACCCAGTCACCTCACAAGAACTTGCAGTTATGCAAGCATGGATAAAAATGGGTGCATCTTTTGATTTACTTGTATCTGAACTTGATGAAGCGACGAAGACTGCTGCCGAACATATTTTTAATAATATGCCAAAGAAAATTATTTCTAAAGCCGTCGCCTTGCGCCCTCAACTACCTGAGGTTCCTGCCGCTAAAACTGAGGCCCTAAATCAACTAAAGGATTTGGGAATTCTTGCAATGCCCATCGCTCAAAATACTAATGCACTTTATGTAAATGCATCATACTTAGGAAAAAAATTCACTGATAAAGAGTTGAAATTACTAGAACCCCTTTCACAACAACTACTATGGCTAAATCTAGCAAGAACAAGTATATCAGATGATTCTATGGTAACGATTTCAAAGTTAAAACTATTAACCCGCCTACATCTAGAGAATACCAGAATTTCTGATAGATCATCATCTCATCTTTCCAAACTTAGTGAACTCACATATCTTAATTTATATGGAACAAATGTTTCAAATTCTTCTGTAGATAGTTTTAAAAAACTCACTAAACTTAAAAAAATATTCTTATGGAAAACTAAATTTACTCAAGATGGAGTTGATTTACTAAAAGAACACTTCGCTAATGGTAGCAATTACGACAGCCTCCTTAAACAAAAGGAAAAAGTTCAATCTTCAATTACGGATATCACCTCAATTAAAAATTTAAAGATAACCGAACTGGAAAAACAACTTTCAGCTCAGAATATTAATACATCTGACAAAAAACCAATAAACACAACATGCCCTGTTGCAAATAAACCCATAAACAACTCTTCAATTTCTATTTTTGAAGGTCGTAAAATTGCTTTTTGTTGCTCAAAATGTAAAAGCAAATTCGACAAAGACGGAGCAGTTTATCGATCTAAAATTGATAACTTCAAAGCTTCTCAAAAATATCAAGACGCATTTTCCAATTTAGTTAAGCAAAGAACTGATTTAGAGAAAACAATAGAAGAGTCTCAAGAAAAACTTCGAGTTGTCACTATGAAATTAAATGCTATTGGTCCTGAAATCAATTTAGGCTGGAATTAAATATTTGAAGTCAATCAGATTAACCATTACCAAACATTAAACTACATTGAATATGGAAACAAATTCTGACAATGAAGTTTTGCAAATATTTAAGGAATCAAAGGCACTCTTGTCGGGTCACTTTATATTACGTTCTGGCATGCACAGTGAACACTTTTTTCAATGTGCTCAAGTTTGCCAGTATATGGACAAAGTCACGAGACTCGCTGAGTTATTAATTAAAAAATTAAATTTTTCAATAATGCCTAATCTTATTGTTTCTCCCGCGATGGGCGGACTGGTTATTGGCCAAGAAGTTGCAAGGCAATTAAATTGTAGATTTATATTTCTTGAAAAAGTTGACGATCGCCTGGCCTTGAGAAGAAATTTCTCTCTTAGCATCGCTGATAAGGTGTTATTGGTAGAAGATGTTGTTACCAAAGGTGGCCGCGTGAAAGAAGCACTCGATATTTTAAATAAAACCGATTGTGAAATAATTGGTGTTACTTCATTAGTTGATAGAAGTACTGATGAAATTGAGTTTAAGGTTCCTTTTCAGGCTTTATTAAAATTACAATTCCCGACCTACAAACCTTCAGAAATACCTCCCAATATTAGAGTTGTACCTGCCACTAAGCCAGGTAGCTAATGCGCTTTCTTCTCAATTATGGGACCCTGTAGGATAAAAATCTATATTTATCCCTATACCATACATATAACCGATTACTTCCTTTTCGAATATTTTCTTCTAGTTCGCGAACTGAATTAACTTGGTATCCATTTACTTCAACAATTACAACTCCTTCCTTAAATGTTTTTGCTTCCCCTGTAGATTGAGTAACGATTACACCTTTAGTCTTGGCTGGGATTTGGAATTTAAGTCTATTTTCTGAGGTAAGAGGTTCTAAGGATATTCCGGGAATTGATATCCGCTTAACTCCTCCTAAGAGATCTAATGTAACAAATACCGTTAATCTTTTCCCATCTCTGATCAATTCTATAGGCAATCTAGTTCCAGGTGTAGTTTGAGATATTGCCAATCTTGATTGATTTACGGAGTCAACAAACTTTTCACCAACTTTGATGATACGATCACCTGATTTAATACTAGCAAGATCTGCCGCACTTCCAGGAACTATCGCACCTACTATTGCACCAGGCTCGCCAAATGAAGAAGCTTGTAATTCGACTCCAAGGAAACCGCGCATCACACCACCTTTTTCAACTAAATCTGTCAGGACTTTCCTAACCATGTTGACAGGGATCGCTAAACCAATACCAATACTTGAGCCAGTTTGGGAGATTATGGCTGTATTGATTCCAATTAATCTACCTTTTGTATCTAGAAGAGCACCACCTGAATTTCCTCTATTAATTGAAGCGTCAGTTTGTATAAAATTCTCATATGAACCCTCCTGATCCAAAACACCTAATTCACTTCTTTTTGTGGCAGAAATAATACCCATCGTTACAGTCATTCCAATCCCTAAAGGATTACCTGCAGCAAAGACGATATCCCCAACATCAAGATTATCGCTATCGGCAATTGATACAAAAGGTAAAGGTTCGCTTGATTCAATTTTGAGGACAGCAACATCAGTTGAACGATCAAAGCCCACAATACGAGCTTGGTATTCTTTTTTATCAGATAATTGAATTGTAACTTCTTGAACTAATTGACCAGTTCTAGGATCTGTTATCACATGAGCATTTGTAACAGTATAACCTTCGGGGCTGACAATCACTCCAGAACCAATTCCTGCAGGAACCATCTCCTCCTTGATTTGTGGACTATTTAAACTTGGCAGACCAAAATACCTCCTTAAAAACTCTTCACGTGGATTTGTTGAGGTACCAGGATAAAGCCTTCGTACCATTTGCTGAGTTGTAACAGCTACAACTGCAGGTGTTGCTTTATTCAAAACTTCTGAATAACTATTCCTAAGACCGGTATTAGATCGATCTATCTCAGAGTTATCTATTTTAAGACTAATGCTTTGATCACTGNAAAGCTGACATAGAAATAGCAAAAGAAAGACAGAGNAAAGTTTCATGCCTNTATAAGCGATTGTGAACCGACAAATTGTTCAATTAGAATAATCCTAAAAATTAAATTAAAAACCTTTAATCTGAAATAAACTAGAAATACTGCTATCTGTATTAGTGCGTTTTATCGCTTCTCCCAAAAGGGGGGCAACGCTTAGTTTTTTGATAGGTAAATCTCCAATTTCCATATCAACTGTATTCGTTGTAATAAGTTCATCTAAAATACCGCTTTTTAGGCGCTCCCTACCTGAATCGTTCAACACTCCATGGCTGACAACAGCACTTACTTTTTTAGCACCTCTTTCCTTAAGTATTTGTGCTGCAGCTGTCAGGGTACCCGCTGTTTCGGTCATGTCGTCGATTATAAGAATCTCTCTGCCATCTACTTCACCAACTAAGTTCATGGCCTCGACTGTATTTGCACCAGTTCTTCTCTTAGCTACAAACCCGAGAGGACAACCTAAAACTTCGGCATACGCATTTGCCATTTTCATTCCTCCAACATCAGGAGAGAAAACCGTCATGTTGTTTGTGTCCCTAGCCTCAAGTTCTTCAAAAAATACTGGGGAGGCATAAAGATGATCAACGGGAATATCAAAAAAACCTTGAATTTGTTGGGCATGCAAATCCATTGTCAGAATTCGATTGGCTCCAGCTGCAACCAATAAATTAGCAACCAATTTAGATGTTATTGGAACCCTTGGTTGGTCTTTTCTATCTTGCCTAGAATATCCAAAAAAGGGAAGAACCGCCGTAACTCTAGCGGCAGATGCCCTTTTTGCGGCGTCAATCATGATAAGCAATTCCATAACATTATGGTTTGCAGGAGAACAGGTCGATTGAACGAGAAAAACATCCATACCTCGAATATTTTCGTTAAATCTTACAAAGCTTTCATTATCGGGGAAGGAAGTAACGATGGCATCTCCAAGTGGAATTTCTAGATATTTACATATCTCTTCAGCTAAAGGCTTGTTGGAGTTTCCAGAGAATATTTTTAGTTTTTTGCAATCTTGCATGAATAAACGATAAATTTAAGAATTGGGTTCTTCAAATCTTTTGAAGAGGTCGGGTAATCTTTTTTGTAATATTGAAATTCTCTGAGATAGGGCATATGGCAAAGCAGGGTTACCTTTCAAAAAAGCACCTGGTTCCACATCTTTAGTTATACCAGATTGGCCAGCAATTTTTGCTCCTGCTCCAATNTTAATATGTCCAGAAAAACCAGCTTGTCCACCTACAANCACGCCATCCTCAAATTGAACACTTCCAGCGATACCNACTTGAGCAACAATTAAGCAATTCTGCCCAACTTGGACATTATGTCCAACCTGAACAAGATTATCTATTTTAGTACCCTGACCAATTTTGGTTTCTTCAATCCGTGCTCGATCAATGCATGTATTAGCTCCGACTTCCACATGCTTTTCAATCACAACTCTACCCAAATGTGGAATTTTCTTGTGAACACCATCCGCTTGTTCAAAACCATATCCTTCTGAGCCAATAACAACTCCGGCATTTAGAATAACACCAAACCCTAATTCACAATATGATAAGAGTTTAACGCCAGGAAATAACCGACACTGTTGATCAAGAGAACAGGAATCTCCAATATGGCAATGTGATTCAATAATACAATTATCACCAATAGAAACATTTTTACCTATAAAACTAAATGCCCCAACAGAAACATTTCTGCCAATGCATGCAGATGGGTCAATCCATGCAGTGGAATGTACTCCGGGAGCTTGTTTATGAAAAAGTTTATCCTCCAAAAGTTTACACAACTTCGCTAGGGCTTCAGATGGGCTGTCTGAATAAAGATATACCTGATTATGATTAGGTTCTCCGGAATAATTTTGAGGTAATAATATAAGAGATGCNTTTGATTTGGGGACAAGTTCTTTATATTTTGAATTACCGAGAAATGAAATGTCTCCTGTATTGGCACTTTCCAAAGATGATATGCCTGAATACTCTTTTACATCAGAATTTCCGGAAAGCTTAGATTCAGGAAATAATTTGGTTAGTTGCTGAAAAGAGATTTGAATCTTCATCAGACTCGNNCAAGAGAGTCATGAAGAGTCTCTCTATTTATCAGCTGCTTCACCATTAAGGGTAATGATTACTTCCTCAGTAACATCAAACTTTTCACCAGCATAAAAGACACCCAANTGTGTCTCAGAAGAATTTAAAATCAAATCAATCTTTTTTAATGCAGCAACTTTCTGGACGGCACCTCTNATATCTCCAAGATGTTCAACTANCAAATTTCTTTGTCTTTGTGCAATGGTAGCTTTTGCTCTCTTATCATATGCAACCATATCATCTTGCTTGACCTTAGCTTTCCCTACTTTTTCCTGATATTTCTTTCTTAAATCTGCACTATCAATGTTTGGGTTTTTAATCTTTTCNTCCATTTCTTTCAGCTCTTTAACAATTTTTTCCATTTCAGCACGAAATATTTCTAATTCTTCCATTGCGATTTTTTTGGACTTATCAAGGCGTTCTCTNGCATCTTTAACTTTTTGATATCCATCAAAAACTTTTTGTACATCGACTACTGCAATGTTTTGAGCATGAGTCAAAAATGTGGCAACAAGAAATAAAACTGAGATTAGTATTTTACTAGGCTTTAACATGTTNATTGTGATTTATGGTTTACGAAATTTTCACTAGAATCTTGTACCCCCGGAAAAATGAAACTGAGGAGAGCCCCCCGTGTCAGCAGGGTCAGTAATTGGAAATCCAAAATCTAAGCGTAAAGGCATTCCCATNACCATAATTCTAATACCNAGCCCCCAATTATCATGCCACCCTTGTTGTTTATCACCAGGAAAAAACTTAAAATCCCCTGTTCGAAGAAAACCTCCGTCATAAAAAAATGCAAATCGAAGAGGGTCCGNTATTTTAAAAGTATACTCTGCACTAAGATAACTATATGAATTTCCACCAGTTGGTTCATTTGCAGATTGAGGGCCGGCTTCCCGATAATCCCAACCTCGTAAATTATAAGGACCGCCAAGGAAGAACTTCTCAAAAAATGGCACATCTGAATCTTTTCCATTCCACCTGCCAAGTGTTCCGGTACGACCAACTAATGAAAATACCTGATCCATCGGTTCAAATGTCTCTAAAAACTTGGCTGCTTGTATTTCAAATCTACCATAATCCGCATCACCCCCAAATGGTCCACCAGCAAATTCCTTTCTAACTGTTACTATGCTACCNTCAGAAGGAAAAAGAATACTATTTCTGGTATCACGAGTTAAGCTCAACCCAACTTTTGAAATGAGTAAATCTTCGTCCTTAATAAATGATGGTGCAAAAGTACTTACATCATCAATCTTAACATCCTCGAATCTATAAAACAGTCGACCTTCAACTAATTCAAAAAGACGCTTTCTAAAATAAATCTCAAAGCCAGCACGCATTTCATCGTAATAAGAACTGTAATAATCTGACTTTTCACGAAATAATTCAAAGCCTGCAGCAACCCGACGATTTAGAAACCATGGTTCTTCCAAGGCAAGTCTTGCTTCATTACTGCGAGAACCCAATTTCAATCGCAAGCGAAACTTTTGCCCATCTCCCTGTAATCTATGCGGGCTTCTCCATCTCATAATATCAAAGTTTCCTTGCCTAAATTCTGCAAACATCATGGCTTTCTCTAGAGTGCTAAAACCTACTCCGAAAGAAACATTACCCGTTCTACCTTCTTCAACATTTACTACAAGATTTCGCCTACTACTTTGTAATTCAGGATCTTGAGAAGCAATTGGTTCATCATCGAGAGTAACTTTTTCAAAAAATCTAGTATTTCTAAGCCTTGCTTCACTAGTTTCCATTCGGATAAGGTCAAAAGTTTCGCCAGGTGCAAGAGCCAATTCCCGAACAATTGCTATAGTCTTTGTTTTATCGTTTCCGCGTACTTGTATTGAATTTACAGAGAATTTATTATTCTCCGTGATTTCAAAACGTAAATCAATTTGATTTGTATTGGTATTTGGTTTTCGAATTGAAATAACCCTCGCGTCTAAGTAACCCTTCTCTCCATATTTTTTACGAAGACGTGTTCTTTCCTCAGATAAAAGAGTAGGGGAGTAGGGGTCTCCTTTTTTTAATTCTCGATCTTTGCGTGAATCAAGTGTCAATAATTCATCAGTTGTTATAACAGAGTTTCCTACAATAGTTACATCACCAAAATATGACCGTATACCTTCGTTAATTTTTATTATTAAATCAAGATTTCTACTCTCTTGAGGATTAATTTTAACATCACTTTGGTTAATGGAAACATCAAGAAAACCGTGATCCCGATATGCAATTCGCAACTTGTTTAAATCTTCCTCTAATATTGATGGTCGATATTTTGATCGCTTTGACCAAAACCTCCAAAACCTCCATGGAGCGGTTTCCATTTCGTTTAACAATTTTTTGGAAGATATATTTTTATTACCAAGAAATATAATTTTATTTATTTTTCGCTTCTCGTTTTCCGCTATTCTAAAAAGAACTGTTGCACTACGATCTTCCTCTTTTTGCAATATCTCAACATCAACATTTGAATTCCAATATCCTTTTTCCAAATATAATTTCTCAATTTCCCTGAGGTCAGATTTAATTTCCGCTTCATCCAAAAGTTCACCCACACTAATACTTACAGATTTTTCCAGTTTCCTCTTAGAAAGCTTATCGTTTCCTTCAAATAAAATTTTGCCTATCCTGGACTTAGTAAAAATTTTAAACACAACGGCTACTTTAGATTCAGAACTTTTTTCAGGATCCAAAAAAACTTTTACATCTTCAACAGCACCAGTTGACATTAAATTGGTGATTGATTTATCAATCGCAGACGACTTGTAAGGTATACCTGTTTCTATTTGTAAATTTTGTAAAATAAATGATTCACCTATCGTCTTAGGACCATCTAATTGAATTGAAATAGAAGATATTTCTTTACCCTCTGGTTTAATTTGTGCCCATAAAACAAAAATTCCAAGAGAAAGAAATAAGATTGGGAGGATTGAACGCAGAAATCTCATTTTAGTTCAGGCGTGGATCATTAAGCATACTCTCGAACCTTGTATATTTTCTAATAAAAGCAAGATTAACATAACCCGTAGGTCCATTTCTTTGTTTTGCGAGAATTAGCTTAATATGCTCAAAATCATCAGATTGATCTTCAGAACCACTCGATGGTGAAATATCACTCTCACGAATATCATCACCTTTTTTTAATTTCCCCAAAAGCATTACAATATCAGCATCTTGTTCAATAGAACCTGACTCGCGTAGGTCAGATAACCTAGGATCTCTTTTTTCTTTTTCAGAATCTCTGTTAAGCTGACTCAATACAATAACTGGAACTTCGAGTTCTTTTGCCATTGATTTTAGACCCCTAGATATTTGAGAAATTTCATTTTCACGAGATGGAGAAAAACGATCACCCGAAATAAGTTGAAGGTAATCAACGACAATCAAAGACAATCCATTTCTAGATTTAACTCTTCGAGCCTTTGCACGAATTTGATTAATTGTTAATCCACTTGTATCGTCAACCCATATTGGTGCTTTTTGAAATTCTTGGCTTATTTTATTAAGCTTTTCAGCATAGTTCTTGGCAACAAAACCCTTACGTAAATCATTCATATTTACTTTGGCCTTACCACAAATTAGCCTCATAGCCAGAGCAGAAGCACTCATTTCAAGACTAAAAACAAGGGTATTCTTGGGTGAATTATGATATTTAGGAGAAAAAGCAATATTTTCTACAATATTCATCGCTAGACTCGTTTTCCCAACGGAAGGCCTAGCAGCAACCACAACCATCTCTGCGGCTTTTAGACCATTTGTTAAATTATCTAAATCTTTATAACCGGTAAGTAATCCATCTGCATCTTCCTTTGATAACATTTTTTGGATTTCACCCATTGCCCTCTGAATAGGCTCTTTAAAATGTACGGAACTAACAATATTTTGATCATCACCTAATTCGCATACTTTTTGCTCCATTCCTGAAAGAAAATCATCAACTTCACCTTGCAGATTGTTAGCCCCATCAATGATTTCAAATGCAACATAAATACACCTTCTTAGAAGAGCTTTTTCTTTAACTAATTCTAGCCAATAAGTTGCATGTGCAGTGGTATCAATTCTAGAGGTAAGATCAAACAAAGCCGACTGGCCACCTATTTGCTCAAGTTGAGATTTAGATTCAAGCTTTTCGGCAAGTAATATCTCGTCCGTTGCTTTGTTCTCTCGATTCAGTTCAAGTAGAGACTCGTAAATAACTTGATGATTGAAATGATAAAAGTGGTCTGTGGTTAAAGCTTGTTCAGCACACCTACCCATGATTTCACCTGTGGTGTCTAATATACAGGCAGCTAATAAGCCCTGCTCAGCATCCAAGTTGCTGGGTAAAGGCTTGCCTTCGATTTTGTCAGTGGCGGATGATTGATCCTTATATTTAGTACCCCTAAACCTAGACGATGCTTGTTCTTTGCTTGAAGAAGGTCCTAAGGTTGGCATTCTTTTATTCCTAAAACTTTAAGAAATATTACTCGCTCTCTTCGATTGGATTTTCAGAAACAACTTCTACATTAACGTTGGCTTGGATATCTTTGTGTATGGACAAATTAACCGAGGTTTTACCAAGTGTTTTGATTGGCGAAAAAGAATTAAAGTGTCTCTTGTCAAATTTAAATCCAAGGTCACTCAATTTTTCGATTATATGATTCGCTGTAACGGATCCAAACAATTTTCCACCTGAACCTGTTTTTACAGCAACCGCTATGCTAGTCTCTTTAAGCTTTGATGCAATTTCTTCGGCGTTTTGCAATTCCTCGCTCTCTCGAGCTGCTCGAGCAACTTTAAGAGCATCTAGCCTTTTTCTGTTAGCTAAACTCAATGGAACAGCTTTTTTTTGAGGCAGTAGATAATTCCGTGCGTAACCAGGGCGGACTTTTACCACATCCCCTTCCGCTCCGAGGTTTTCAATATGTTCAACTAGTAGTACTTCTTTTATAGCCATAATAAAACTTCATTATTGTTTAGAAAGGTACATCATCATCCAAATCATTCTCAGACGACTCATTTAATTTATTAGTTTCCTCCAACGGTGGAGAAATTGTTTGTTCTTGTACCACTGAATTACGATTTTGGGTAACATCTTGTTTAGAATCCACAAACTCAAAATTATCAAGTACAACACGAATTGCACTACGCTTTTCACCTTCTTTTGATTCCCATTGATCTAACTTCAGTCTGCCTTCGACGAAAATAGCCCGACCCTTTGTAAAAAAGCGACCAACAGCCTCCGCTCTTGGCCCGAAACACTCAACATCAATAAAAGTGGTTTCATCTTTGCGATTACCTTCAGCGTCTTTGTAAGAGCGATTAAGAGCGAGTCCGAAATTACAAACTGGTCTGCCATTAGACATCATTCTAACATCAGGATCACGTGTTAAGTTCCCGATCAATAATACTTTGTTTAATGATGCCATAGTAATTTAGACTTAGTGATTGAAATTATTTACGCTCAATAAGAATGCGATCAACCTTTTTCTCTAATTTGAGCTTTTCTTTTAGACGTTTTGGCATTTCTGAATCAGATTCGATGTCAAACTGAAGAAAAACTCCTGCAGTCATGTCTTTGCTTTGCGGGTAAGCAAAATCGTAAGAACCTTGATTATCAACTTTCTTAACTTCTCCGTCAATCTGACGAATAATTTCACTTAATTTTGAAATCATCTCGTCAGATGAGCCATCTGCTCCACGAGAATCGTATACAATGGTGGCTAAGTAGTTTCGTTTGTTCATGATTAATTTAAGATGAATATTGTTTATTAAAATGGTTCATGGTGTATTCAACACCATTATCAAAAATACTAAAAAGTGCATCGATGATAAAAAGTTTTTGTGATTCTAAAACTTTCAGATCTTCTTTGCTGAAATTGGAAAGAACATAATCGGCTAAGTTGGTACTTCTTGATTTCTTTGCTCCAATTCCTATTCGAAGTCTAATGAAAGTATTGCCCAAATATGACACAATACTACCAACCCCATTGTGCCCACCTGTTCCTTTATTTTGCGATACTTTTAAACTTCCCAAAGTCAAAGTTATATCATCATGCACGATTATAATCTTTTGTTGAGGGCACTTAAAATAAGACAAAATAGTTTTAAGATAGCGTCCACTTTCGTTCATAAAAGTGGTAGGCTTTACTAATGCAAATTTATTATTATTGTGAGACATCAAACTGTAGTGAGCATGAAATACTTTTTGGTGCTTAAAATTGAGTCCTCTAGATTCTGCGATACTGTCGATTAACCAAAATCCAATATTATGTCGTGTTTGATTATATTTTGAACCAGGATTACCTAGACCTACTATCAAATAATCCACCACCGTTCATAAATGTACTATTCAGAATCGTTTTCAGTGGTTGAAGAAGCTTCATTTTCATCTGCAGCTTCAACATCTGATGCCTCATCGGAATCATCAGACTGTTCGCCTGCATCAGATCTCCCTCCTGCACTTCCAACGCATGAGACTAGAACCGATTCTAAATCTGCTGTGAAAGATATACCTTCTAACTCAGGTAAGTTTTTAACCTGATAATTATCACCTAATCCAAGTTCCGAAATATCAATTTCAATCTGAGATGGTAGTTTGCTGGGGCGGCAACATATTTCAATTTCATTAACAAGAACTTCTAGAATTCCTCCCTGCGATTTTACACCGTCAGCTTCTCCAATAATTTTAAGCGGAACTTTAGTCTGCAACTCCTCGCCTCTGTTAACTTGGACAAAGTCAATGTGTAAAATGGAATTTTTTATAGGATCCATTTGAATATCTTTTATCAAAACTAGTTCATCCTCTCCTTTATCTCCAAGCAACCTCATGAGGGAGGTAGTGCCAGAAGCTTTTCGTATAAGAGTTCTTAATGAACGATCTTCCAAAGAAAGGGACTTGTTCGTATCTTTTCCGTAAAGAACAACTGGAATCCTTCCGGATGCCCGAAGCTTTTTGTTTGCCTGTCGACCAGTTTGATCGCGATTTGAAACTTCAATTGTTAAATCACTTAATTCTGACATAATGACTCAAGGGGTAGATAATTAGAAAAAGCTTTAATTTATAACATCAGCTAATTCTTCATGCAAGCAATTTACCACTCATGTAAGTATTTCTTAATTTTAATACCTTATTTTATTAATCTACAGTGATGGTGGTTTCCATTTCGGAATTCCTTCTTCTAACTGCTTAGCGTATTCGACATGATATGGACGAGTCGAAGACATCGGAACATCTTCATTAATCATGAAAGGGCGTGTTTCCTTCCAAAATTGTTCATATGCTTTTCGCATGGATTTAACCACTTGAGGATAATCCTCTGCTACATTAGTTGTTTGGGATGGATCTTTTTTCATATCGTAAAGACTATTTTCTACCAACCGAAAGCGTTCATTTCTGACAGCAAAACGCTTCCACATATGATCTGTAGGCTCAGACCCAGTCTTCCAACGTGCTCCTTGTGTAAAAAGGTAACGATCTTTCCAATTTGCCTTGGGGTTCTTTAAAAGGGGCACCAAACTACAACCCTCAATCTGACCCTTGGGTAATTTTTTGACTCCAGCGATCTCAGCAAGAGTAGGCAGAAGATCAATGTGTGCTGAAATTTTTTCAATTTCTCTGCCCGCCACAAATTTACCCTGCCATCGAACAAAAAACGGTACACGAACTCCTCCTTCATCAGCGGATCCTTTGGCACCTTTCATCCCTGCATTAAATCCCTCCATAATCTTTCCTTCACTATCCTTACCAAGTTTAGAGCCCTCTCGCACCATTGAGCCAACCGATCCATTATCCGACATAAAAATTAATATGGTATCCTTGCTAAGATCCCATTCATCAAGCTTATTCATAAGCTTTCCCATATTCTGGTCGATGTTCTCAATCATTCCATAAAAGCCGGCATCTCTTTCGGAAAATCCAAGATCAGTAAATCGTTTCGCATTTTGAGGAGGGGCAATGAAAGGCCCATGTGGGGCATTTGTTGTGATGTAGGCAAAAAATGGTTTTTTTTCTTCGCTCATTTTCTTTATCCAGCCAAGACCGGCGGTAAAAAAAACATCTGTACAATATCCTTTAGTTTTCACAAATGAACCATTGTGTCTAATTACCGGATCAAAATATTTATTTCCAGGGACATCTGCACAGGAGCAGTTGAATTTTTGTCCAATGCCCCCAGCTCCGTGTATAAAGGCTTCATCAAATCCACGATTATGAGGTTGATACTCTTCTTCATCGCCGAGGTGCCACTTGCCAAATATCCCTGAGTTGTATCCTGCATTTTTTAAAATCTGAGGTAGGGTTACTGTACTCAATGCCATTCTCTCACGTTCCAATATCGTGTGGGTAATTCCGTTTTTCATTGGATGACGACCCGACATAAGAGCAGCTCTAGTGGGCGAACAAGTTGGACTGACTAAAAATCTTTCGAATCGAGTACTTTGATCGTGTAATTTATCTAAATTAGGTGTCTTAATCCAGGAGTTCCCGTGCTTGCCTATAGGACCATACCCTTGATCATCAGTAATTACTAAAACTATATTTGGTTTACTTTCAAATGGTAGCTGTTTGGAAATTAGTCCTTGGTTTACTGAAATTAAAAAAAAGGAAATTAAGAGAATTAATATATTATTCATTTTTTTATCTTAATAAATACTAAATTTTCACAACATTTTAGTTTTTAAAATAAATTCACAAGTGTAAAAATGTAATCTTGTGATTTGACGACACATAAGCTTTCAGCATAGTTTAGTTAATTATGTGGTTTTTCACATACCTTCTCTGCTTTTTGTCATTATTGACATTGTGTGAGGCTCGTACATTTACCAGTTCGGATGGTATTCGTAAAATAGAAGCATCCGTTACTGCATATGATAAAAATTCGGATGTAGTTAGTATACTCAGAAATGATGGCAGAACCTTTAATTGTAAACCTTCATCTTTTAGCAACGAAGATCAGGAGTATATTTTAAATTGGATTAAAGGAGCTAGCGAAAACTATCTTTATGTAGGAAAGGAGTATCCTGGGCATCTGCAAATGTTTATCAAAATATTAAATGCAGGTGGAATCGGATATGGCCAAACAATTTTGTTTCAACCTGGACTACCTCCTGTCGTTTTTGGAAATGGTACATCCCCCTTTCTTGCATGGGTGGATGGCTATAACAAACTGCAGAATGTTTATGGCCGATTTAGTGTATCTAGGATCAATTTTGATCTGATCGAAAATAATTGGAGAGCTAGTATATCTTACCAAACAGGACGCTCAATTAAGCAAAACTCTGGCTTGGCCTTTATTCCATCAGGTAATTTTTACGGTCTTCCAAGTGTTGCTGGACCGATTCTTTACCAACAACCACAAAAAATTGTTATTCTTGGGAAAAACCAATCTTCCAATTCTGTTGTTGTTTTACCCCATGGTCCGGCACCAGTTTTTATAAATCCCTATTCTGGGGGAATGACAATAAATAGAAACTCAGTAGCAACTCCCTCATATCAAATTTCATCTAGAACTCGTTCACAAGGTGCTGGTATTTCTGTTCAAATAAGTAAATAACAAAAAAAGGTTTACCTGTTAAATGAACGCTTAAAGGTTTAATGTCTTTAGGTCATTAATGATTTAATATCAGTAAATAAATTTAGGTATGTATCGTTTTGGCGGTTGAAATCTACACTGTACTTTATCTTAATGCTTTAAATCTGCTCTCTAGAGTTAAGCGAGCAAGATCTTGATGCTTTGCCTACTTAAAAATATCTACACAAATTAAGATTCTATTTAAAATTATGAAACTAAATCTTTTTTATCAGTCTAATATTTCGAAACATGTTATAGTTTGGCTTTTAACACTGAATTTTTCTTTTAGTCTGCAATCTGAAGAAGAGTTTCAAAAATATGGTTTGTACGGTTCTACAGCAGAAAGGCCCAATTCTGCCAAACCTATAACGACAAAAATTCCGTTACAAATAAATAAAAATGATCGTATTGCATTAATAGGAAATACACTTTTCGACCGCATGAGAGATTTTGGTCACTTTGAGACAATTTTACAAAAGGCCTATCCTAATTTAAAATTGATTGTACGCAACCTTGCTTGGTCAGCAGATGAAATAAACATTCAACCCCGACCAGATAACTTTGCTGACACTGAACAACACCTAACGGCAATGAAAGCGGATATTGTTATTGCCGCCTTTGGATTTAACGAATCCTTTGGTGGGGAAAAACAACTTTCACCGTTTGAGAATCAATTAGCTGAATATTTGTCAGCTCTAAAATCAAAATCATACAATGGAATATCTGCACCTCGCATAATCTTGGTTTCACCAATTGCAAATGAGAATATAAAAGGGGTTGATGCAGGAAAGTTAAATAACCCCAACATAAAAATCTATTCTCAAGTAATGAAAAAGGTTGCTCAACAGCAAAATGTTGGATTCGTCGATGTTTTTCAGCAAACTGCAAAAAAACTAGATTCAGAAAAGAGTGATTACACAATAAATGGTATTCATCTAAATTCTGAGGGCTATTCTTTTTTTGCAAATTTACTTTTTAAAGGACTATTCCAAAAAGAACCGCCTGCATCCGATGAAAATGTTCGGGCAGCAGTAGTCGAAAAAAACAAACAACACTTTTACCGTTATCGGCCCTTAAATACATTTTATTACACAGGTGGAAGGAGAGGAAAATATGGATACCTAGATTTTCTACCAGCGATGAAGAATTTTGATATCATGACTGCCAACAGAGATAAAAAAATCCATCAATTAGTTAGTGGTAAAAAACCGAGTAGAATAATCAATGATTCAAATGTTCCTATGCTACCCAAAACACCTGAAAGTCGTGGTGCTAATCAATGGATGTCACCTGAAAAAGAACTACAAGCTTTTAACATTGACCCTAGATTTGAGGTTTCACTTTTTGCAAGCGAAGAACAGTTCCCTGATATTGCTTGTCCAATCCAAATGCGATGGGATTCTAAAGGAAGGATGTGGGTAAGTTGTTCAACTACCTATCCGCATGTCTATCCCGGCCAATCGCCAAACGATAAAATTGTCATATTGGAAGATTTAGATAACGACGGTAAAGCAGATAAGTGCTCCGTTTGGGCTGAAGGGCTTAATGTTCCTCTATCTTTTGAATTTGGAAACGGTGGTGTCTATGTTTCCGAAGAACCACATATGACATTCCTGAAGGACACAAATGGAGACGGTAGAGCCGATTTTAGAGAAATTCCTCTCACTGGTTTCGGTTGCGAAGATTCACATCACGCACTGCATGATTTTGCCTGGACTCCAGATGGGGATTTAATTTTTCGTGAATCTATTTTTCACCATACTCAGGTTGAAACGCCTTATGGTCCAGTAAGGCAGAAAAATAGCGGTTGGTTCGCATGGGAACCAAAATTACACCGCTTAACATCATTCGGTAGCCACCCCAGCACAAATCCATGGGGCGTGACATTCGATAAATGGGGCAATCATGTTGCCAGTTACCCTATTTTTGCATCTGCTCACCATGCCTTAGACCCTCCTTATCCTGAGCAACATCCTCGACCCACTGGAATGCAAGCATATTCAGGAGTGTGCGGTCAGGAATTTATCGATTTTCCAAATTGGCCAAAAGAGTTTCAAGGAAAAATGGTAAAGGTTAGATATAAGCCAACAAATCGAGTCGAATTGCTAGAATGGAACGAATATGAATTCGGATATGAAGAAAAATACATATCAGATATCGTTTTTTCCAAAAATTTAAGCTTTATACCTGTTGATTTAAGATATGGTCCAACTGGTGCAATGTATGTTTGTGATTGGTATAATCCTGTTAAAGGACATGCACAGTATTCTTTAAGGGATGAAAGGAGAGATCGAAAATCCGGACGAATTTGGCGGATCATGCCAAAAGGAGCTAAACCGATGAATCCACCAAAAATTTCTGGTGCAAATATAGAACAACTCCTAAATCTTCTTAAAAGACCAGAATATCGCTATCGCTACTGGGCGAAAAGAGAAATTCGAGAAATGATTCCTGAAAAAGTAAAAATTGCTCTTGATCGTTGGGTCAGTGAGCTAGATCCAAGTAAAGAACAATTCAGGCATCATCAAGTGGAAGCTATGTGGACTTATAGAAACTTGGAGTTAAAAAATACCGAATTGCTGAAAGAACTGTTAAAATGCGAAAATTATCACGCAAGAGCGGCGGCGGCAAAACAATTAAGACATTGGCATCAATATTTATCGAATGGGAATGATTTACTGGAAAAAGCAGCCAAGGATGAAAATGCTTTAGTTAGAATGGAGGCAGCAATTGCTTGCAGTTATATTGGCACAAAAGAGGCGTTCAATATTTTAAAAAAAATGATTACATATCCAAATGAAAAACATCTTTCATACTCGATTATCACGGCACTTGGTTCGAAGACTATTCGAAAATTTTGGGATCCAAAAAATGTGAATCGTGAACACCCGGAAATTGCACAACTAATATCAAAAAGTAAACAGAAACAAATTCAACAGGATTTATCAAAGCAAAATTCAAAATTTGATCGTCAAAAAAATTTACTTAAGATTAAAATTAAGTGCTTAAAAGAAAGGATGCTTTTTGATGTTGAACAAATAATTGCCAAAAGAAATCAGCCAATTCGACTGGAATTTCATAATCCAGATGCCACTCCTCATAATTTTGTCTTAGCCAAACCGGGTACTCTCGAAGAAATTGGACGAGCTGCTAATCTAATGGCAGCTGATCCTAAAGCAGCTAAAACAGGTCAATTCATTCCAAATTCAGATAAGATTATTACCCACACAAAAATGCTAAAGCAGGAAGAAACTGAAATTCTTCGTTTCAAAGCACCAAGTGAACCTGGTGTATATCCATATTTATGCACTTTCCCAGGTCATTGGACAATTATGAAAGGAATTTTAAGCGTAAAATAATATGATAAAATTAATTAATTTACCATCACTTTTTCTGCTCACTAATCTAGTTTTAGGAACTCAACCTAATATCGTGCTGGTCATGACTGATGACCAGGGTTGGGGGCAAACTGGTTATATGAATCATCCCGTTCTTAAGACTCCACATTTAGATAATATGGCTAGCAATGGCCTATGCTTTAAGCGTTTTTATGCGGGTGGTCCTGTCTGTTCACCAACAAGAGCAACCGTATTAACAGGAAGAACGCATGATCGGACAGGTGTATTCAATCATGGGTATGCACTCCGGTTGCAGGAAAAAACAATCTCACAGGCTTTAAAAATTTCTGGTTATGCTACCGGTCACTTTGGCAAATGGCATCTAAACGGTCTAAGGGGGCCAGGAGTTCCAATTCTCAATTCATACCCTAACGGTCCAAAAGATTTCGGATTTGAGAAATGGATTTCAGTTACAAACTTTTTCGATCTAAATCCTGTAATGAGCAGAAATGGAAAATTTGAGGATTTTTCCGGTGACTCTTCTGAAATTATCGTTGATGAAGCATTATCTTTCATCACAGAACAAAAAAAGAAGAAAAGCCCTTTCTTTTGTGTTATATGGTTCGGGACTCCGCATAGTCCATTTATGGCTTTTGAAAAAGATCGTTCTGAATTTAATGGCTTAGATGAAGCTTCTGCAAATCATTATGCTGAATTGAAGGCAATGGATCGAAGCATTGGCTCTCTCAGAAAAGGCCTTCGAAAGTTATCAATTGAAAAAAATACGATCATTTGGTTCATGAGCGACAACGGTGGTTTACCAAAGATCAATCCAACAACTACTGGTGGTTTAAGAAGTTTTAAAGGAAGCCTATATGAAGGCGGTATTCGTGTGCCTTGCATTATAGAATGGCCTAACGGAATACCCGCTCCGAGGAGTACTAACTACCCAGCCGGGGCAGTAGATGTGTTTCCCACCATATCTGAGATTGTTGGTTTGCACGAAGATTCATGCATCTATCCGCAGGATGGTGAAAGTTTGTTTAAAATTTTTAAAAAAGAATTAAAACAAAGAAAAAAGCCTTTAATATTTAGTAGCAATAACAGAATGGCTGTGATTGATAACAATTGGAAACTTCTTTCGTTACCAAGCAAAAATAATCCGAATTTTGAACTTTATAATCTATCAAAAGACATTTCTGAAACCACAAATTTAAAGAGAGTAAACGATAAAATCTTCAAGGAATTAAATAAATTAATTGAAGTCAACAGGGTATCTATTCAAAAAAGTGTGGAGGGAAAGGACTACAAAGAAGGATTTGTAAAGAACCAACCACCAAGAATATTTTGGACGGAAGTTGAAGAGTATAAAAAATATTTTAATCATTGGAAATTTCGTCCTGAATATGAAAGTAGACTCAAAAATAAATGAATTTATTTAAAGACCTAAAGTGGAATAACCTAAGGCCTTTTCTCATAGGTTTATTCGTCTGCTTGTCCTGCTCCCAACTTCTTTCTAAACCGCCAAATATTGTATTGATCATGGCAGATGATCTAGGGTTCTCAGATCTTGGTTGTTATGGTTCGGAAATTAAGACTCCCAACCTAGACAGACTTGCAAATAACGGACTTAAATTTACTCAGTTTTACAATACTGCTAAGTGTCATTCATCACGGGTATCACTCCTTACAGGCCTTTATTGTGATCAGGCAGGTGGTTCAGAATTATCAAGAGGTGCAACCATTGCTGAAGTTTTAAAACCTGCTGGTTACTCAACCTTGATGACAGGAAAATGGCACCTTAACAAAGAGCCCACGAATTTTGGATTTCAGAAATATTGGGGGCACTTATCAGGTGCGACAAATTTTTTTACAGGTGATAATTCCTTTAGACTCAATGGGAAAGAATGGCCGATTCCCAAAACATTAAATGGAAAACCTTTCTACACGACTAATGCAATAACAGATTTTGCATTGCAATTTTTATCCGAAGACAAAGTAAAACAAGATTCAAACCCCTTTTTTTTGTATATTGCATATAACGCCCCTCACTATCCTCTTCATGCACCTAGAACCGAAGTTGAGAAATATAAGGGTTTCTATGACCAAGGTTGGGACTCGGTAAGAGAAAAACGCTATCAAAAACAATTAAAATTAAAGCTTTTGCCAAATAAATACAAACTTTCACCAAGAGCTACACATGTGCCAGCATGGAAAGGCATTAAAGAGTCAGAGAAGCGATGGGAGGCAGCCCGTATGGAGGTATATGCTGCTATGGTTGATATAATTGATCAGAATGTAGGCCGGCTTTTAACCGATTTGAAAAAGCGTCAAGTTTTAGATAATACACTCTTTCTTTTCTGTGCTGATAATGGCGGTTGCCCTTTTGAAAGGACCAAGGGTAGAAATCTGGCTCCTTGGGATCCGAAATCCTATTGGACATACGATGCTTCATGGGCACAGGTCAGCAATACACCCTTTCGACTATACAAACAAAATCAGCACGAAGGAGGAATTTCTTCACCTTTAATCGTTCATTGGCCAAAAGGACTTAATACAAAAGAGGGGCAAGTGACCCATCAACCAGCCCATTTAATCGATTTTATGGCAACTTTTGTTGAACTTAGCAGTGCAAAATATCCAAAAAAAATAAAGAGTCGAATAATCGAACCATTGGAAGGTAAATCATTGGTTCCAATATTCAATGGCGAGATGAGAAAAGCTCATAAAAATCTATATTTTCGCTTTGGTAGTGATCGGGCTCTTAGGCAAGGAAACTGGAAACTTGTTTCAGCTAAAGGAGGTAAGTGGGAATTGTATAATTTAGAAAATGATCGCACTGAATTAAATAATTTAGCCGATAAATTTCCTGATCAAGTTAGTTCAATGAAAGCCAAGTGGTTCAGTATTGCTAAAAACAAAGAAAGGCTTAACGAAAAACAATTGAAACCCGTTAAAAATGAATTAAAGAAGTTGTCATTCAGAAAAGACACATCTTACCAATTATAATTTTAAATTAGTTTTTTATCCCATGGGCCGGTAATCGCAAGAGTAAGACCATCATGTTGAATATTCACAAACAGCGTAGTCCCATCCGGAGAGAATGTTGGGCCTGCGAGTTCGCTACTACTTTTTGCATTTTTTGCAAATTTGAAGATTTTTCCCTCTTTAGTTATTACATCAATATACTGTTCTCCCTTCCCGTCTTCACAGAGAAAAAGATCACCGCTTGCTGAAACCGTAAGATTGTCACAATTATCAATTAGATCAGCATCATTAGGCTCAGAAAAAAGCTCGAGTGTATTTTCTTTTAATTTCCAAATTTGTCCGTGCTTTTTAATTCCTCCATTAGTGCAGGCAAAATAAATAGCCCCATCAGAATACCACATTCCTTCCCCTCTAGCGAATTGGGCAGCACCAGCTTCAAAACCCCTAAATCTTAAATCATCCTTGGGTGATTGAACATTCTCTAATTCTATCCAATCAATCATTTCGCTCTGACCAACATTGAAAAGATTGCTTTTCCAATTCCTAGTATCACAACTGGAATAACCTTTTAGTCTTAATGCATAAAGCTTGCCACCTACCCTTAGGTTACCTTTTTGCTTCGGAACAAAACGATAAATTAATCCATCATTTCTGTCCTCGGTTAAAAACACATCTCCGGAATCTGGGTCAACTGCAACCGCTTCATGATTAAATCGCCCCATATCCTTTAATGGTATAGGTTTCGTGATCGTAGCCTTGGTTGAAACGGGAACCTCAAAACACCAACCATGTTCTTTTTTGCAAGGTCCTTTAGTTCCCAAAACAATTTCTTCACATGTAATCCAAGTATTCCATGGAGTTGGACCACCAGAACAATTTCTTAAGGTTCCAACAAGGCTAAGGAATTGATTAACAATTTTTTGCGTTTTTGTATTGTAAACAAAGGTCGTGGTTCCACCAAGGCAGGGCATCACTCTACCCTTGTCATAAATTAAATCATCAGGCACCTGATTCATTTTACGATTATTAAACCCAAACGGGCCAGTTGAACCAAATGCAAGAGGATTTATTTCATGATTTCGAATAACGACTACTTCGTCAGAAATATTACCAAATGCCGCCATTCCGTCAGGCTTATCAGGAAGAAAAAAACCATCATTCATTTTCTCACCCGCCTTACCAATGACTTTATAACTAAAACCTTTTGGTAAATCCATAATTCCTTTATTGTCTTTAACCAAGTTACCATACCCTAAAATACTTTGAGATTTGGATGAATTCGCAATTAAAGACTTTAAACCACCGAAACCACATGCAAACACGCCGGTAGATTTTATGAAATTTCTTCTAGTATTATTCATCAACTGAAAAGTGTATAGTCATCTTACTAAGCATAATGAGGATTAAAATTCTGTTAGTATACTCTATCAAGGTAAAAATTGTATCTAGTTTTCTACAATTATTTGTTGCATAATTTCTAAAATAAAATCAGTAATCTCACCTGGCAATTGGCTTGAATTGTTCTGAAATTTTTCAAGATGTTCTTTCTCAAATTTAAGGGGAACTGAATTTAAGGTACGCTGGACATTCCTTCCCGTTCTTGGGCTCTCCTCTATTAAATCAGAGAATTTAGTACCTACATTTTCAGTATAAAAAAGTGCTTTTTCATCATCTAACAAATTATAAACTAATTCAAAGCCATAGATTGTTTCATCCAAATTTAACCATACAGTTAAGAGCATTGATCCATCTGCGTAACGCAGCCTATCTTTATCGCTGACTAAAGAGTTGTTAGTGATTTTTTTTAGCAAAACGAAACCTTAAATGGTTGAATTATTTTGACATGAATATTTCATGAGTTGTTTGAGTCAGACAAAAACGCATAGACAAAAGATCGATTGTATTCTATCAAAATGCAAATTTATACAGACTTGTAACTGGAATAAGCGCTGTATGGAACAAGGCTTGCAGTTATGTGTAACAAAAAAATTAAAACCAGATAAAAACCTAAAACAAAAATCTAGTAATTGAACCTGGATTTTTTAAAGGCAACTGGTTTTCCAAGGATTTCTCTTAAAACGAATGCTGTTCGGATAGAATCCTTTGATGATAGTTGGTCAAGATATCTGGAAGAAAGCCTATTTTTATCTGAAGCTTCTCCATATTTTGTCTCGTTATGGATATTATCTTTTTTAGTGACAAGATTTGTTTCGCTAGACTTTAATTCTTTAACTTTTCTTTCAGGCAAAACCTCCACATTAGTCTTTTCAACAAAAGAAGGGGTAGCTTGACGAATTGGCGGTGGAATTGACGGTGTTTCTTTTGGCGAGGTTGCCTGTTGCCAAGCTTCCTTAATCACATCTTCCAAAGTAGCTTCTTTATTAGGCTTCGTCGGAGGCTTTTCCGTATCTTCAGTCTCATCCTTTTTGAAAAACTTACCAATCAAAGAGGCAAGGATTATCCCAATTATAAATAGACTGTCTAGATTAATATCGGGCATTTTGAAGCAATATTAATCAGATCCTTTTGAAATGCTTTCACGCATTTCTGTATCTGCCTCTACATTTTTTAATTTGTAATAATCCATAACTCCAAGATTCCCACTTCGAAAAGCTTCAGCCATGGCGAGGGGAATCTGAGACTGTGCCTCCACAAGCTTTGCCTGCATTTCCTGAACCTTTGCAACATTTTCCTGCTCTAAAGCCACGGCAGCAGCTCGTCGTATTTCAGCCTGAGCTTGTGCCACTTCTTTATCAGCAGCTGCTTGTGAAGAACGTAAAGATGCACCACGGTTCTCGCCAAGGTCAACATCAGCAATATCAATTGATAAGATTTCAAATGCAGTCCCCTGGTCAAGGCCTCTATCAAGTACTTTTTCAGTTATTGAGTTTGGATTTTCTAAAACAACTTTATAATTTTCTGACGAGCCAATGGTAGAAACAATACTTTCTCCAACTCGGGCAATAACCGTTTCTTCCTGTGCACTTCCGACATAGCGGTCTAAATTACTTCTTACGGTAACCCTTGCACGAACCTTTACTTGAATTCCATCCTTTGCTACCCCGTCAATAGTTTCTCGGCCTTCAATTACGCAATCTATAACCTTTGGATTTATAGATGTTCGAACAGCCTCTAGAACAGATTTTGAAGTGCCTCTAGTGGCAAGATCAATGGCACAAGCACGATCCCAGTTTAAAGATATATTAGCCTTTGAGGCGGCAATGATTGCCTGAACAGTTTGAACTACATTTCCTTCTGCTAGATAGTGTGCTTCTAGTTGATCGGTTGTTAAGGGAAGGCTAGCCTTTTCTGCAGTTATTCGAGCATCAACTATTAATCCAACTGGCACACCTCTTAAACGCATCGCTACCAAAGTTCCAAATCCGACATAGGCATTTGCCAAAAGCGCTTTTAACCATGTGCTAAAAAAAGAAATCACAATTAATGCCAATACAAGGCCTGCTATCGCCGCTACACCAATACCGATCCATACAAACATATCACTCATAATTTTATTAGTATTCTAATTTAAATTTTTTTTCTTACTCTAATTCGAAAATCATCTATTCCAACAACAATCACTTTTTTACCCGCTTGTAACAATCCGTCCTCGCAGAAGGAATCGTAATTCTTGCCGTTAAGCCAAACTATTCCTTCCGGTTTATGGGCGGTCAAGGCTTTTCCTTCGCACCCAATTATTTCGGAAGTGGGCCGATTTTCATTACTTATACCTTCATTTTTTTGGGAAAGAAAAAATGTTCTTCCCAACTTGCTTTTGGACAACCATTTAAATTGCAAAAATAAAATTAATAATCCACCTGCTGAACTAAGCAAAAATGTAATTAAGGATGGAACAATCCCACCAAGATTGGAATATGCAAAATAAGAAGCAATAAGAATGCATACTGCACCGAATAGACCAAAAATTCCACCCGGCAAAAAGCCTTCAACCAAAATCAAAAGGTATCCAAAAAAAATGGTAATTAATACTGATTCCATTATTTGGTTTTGGAAACAATTAACTCATAGTCACTGATTCCGACGACTTCAATTGAAGCATCTTTGGGAATTTTTCCCAGCTTAGAAGTGGCCTCATACCGAATACCTTCAATTTCTACTAGACCTACCGGATAAAGTTCTGACACAGATTTGCCGATCTTGCCTATGGAAGGCTTTAATGGATTTTTTTTATTATCTGTAGAAGTTAGCCCTCCCGCTGAATTTGATAGAATGAGGCTATTCCAGATCGTAGTCTTAGGAAGTAACTTAGTAATGAGGAGAATTAAAATGAGTGTAGTTAAAACTGATAAAAAGAGTTCTTTGAGGGGACCTTGAAAGGATGCCAATTCCCATGAAAACTGATTGTTTGGCCAAACATCCACCATTGCCCAAAATATTGAACCCAGCACCATGACGAATCCAATTAAGGCCGGGAAAATAAGACCGGGAAATAAGAAAAGCTCAAAAATTACAAGAGATACCCCAATCGCAAAAACGAGCAATTCTTCGTATCCCGCCAACCCGGAAACATATTTAGACGCAAAGAAGATTAGTACGAATATAATTCCTACAATACCAAAAAAACCAAATCCAGGGGTTTTGAATTCAATGAATAAACCTAACAAACCAATCCCAATTATAATTGGCCCAACTGAATTCAACCAAAGACCAGCCTTTTCTGCCCAATTAATCTCCATACTTATTAATTTAAAATTTTCTTTGCCATATTTTTCTTCAAGTAATTCTTCAACATTATTAAAAATTCCAAACCCTAAAAGTGGTTGGGGAGGGCTACCATATTGTTTAACTGCTTCCTCTGCTGTTAAGGTAAGCAATTCACCACTTTTTTGAATAAATGAACCATCCGCTGCTAATGGTTGCTTTCCTTCAATGAGTAAAGTTTCATTAGCATCCATCATAGCAGCCATTACTCGTGAACGATATCGAAAGTCTTTTGTGTAATTCCTAATTTTCGCCTTCAAGTAAGAATTTATTTTCCTCTTCATCGAAGAATCAATATTCGAGCCCCCACCACTCACTGCTTCAGCAGCTCCAATTTGAGCAAAGGGTGCGAAAGCAATTTCATTTGTAGCAATTGCAATGTATGCACCGGCTGATATTGCTTCCTTATTAATGTAAGTAATGATAGGGCCCTCGAAGCGATCGAAAGATTCAATAATTTCCTGCATGATCTCTAAAGTAACACCAAGCTCACCCCCAGGCGTATCCATATCTAAAATTACCATGTCAGCCTTTTGGTTAATTGCATCTTTTAAACCCCTTCTTAAAATGTCCAATATTGGCGGGCCAATTTGATCTTTGATGGGTATCAGAAAAGCAATTTTTTCTGAAGAGTTTATCGGTTCATCAAGTTTTGTATTTTTGCTTCCGTTGTAATCATTTGCTTCTACTTGAGGAAAAAGAAAAGATATCAACGCGGTGATAAAAATAAAATTTATAATGATCTTCATTTAAAAGTTAAATTAATATAAAAGCTTCTTCTCACATAACAAATACATTGCACTATCATTAAAGAACGGGCAATGGATATCTTATGGAAACAATAACATACCAGAATATGGAAATTAAAAGGTGGGATGTTGGGCCATCTACATTTCTAGTCTTACCGGAAAAAGGAGCAAAACTCCTGAATTGGCATTTAAATATGAGTGATGGATCTGTAAGAGATATTATTCACTGGCCTGAAACTTCAAACTCAAATGATTTGGAAGGTATACATGGTGGCATTCCAGTCCTTTTCCCTTTCGCAGGAAAAGTTTACGATTCTGCAAAGGAAAACTACTGGCATTGGAATAGGCAATCGATACCAATGCCCATGCATGGATTTGCACGCTCCTCGGACTTTCGTATACGCTCAATGGATAAACATGGATTTGAAGTTGAGTTAATTTCAAATGATCATGTTAAAACATTCTACCCGTTCGATTTCACATTTACTGTTATTTATCATTTTCTTGAATTGTCCTTACAAATAAGTTTGGTGTTGGAAAATGAGGGCAAAGAACCAATCCCATGGTCAGCCGGTCTACATCCATATTTTCAAATTCCTTGGAGAAATGGATTAAATTTGAAAGATCATCAATTAAAGCTTAATTCAAGACAGATTTTTCAATATGAAAAAGGCGGAATGATGAAAAAATCTTTGAATGCAAAAGAAAGAACATCTTTAGACAATCCCAATCTTATTAATAGAGTTCATTATGAATTAAATTCTCCCACAGCCGAAATTTCGCTTCTTAATGATGAAGAGTCCATAAAAATAACCGAGGTGGGTGGTGCTGAAGCCGGTTCACGACTGACCTTCGTTACTTGGACTAAAGAGAAGTCCTCCTTTTACTGCGTTGAGCCTTGGATGTCACCTCCAAATCCGATTGAAAACAAAAGTGCTAGAATTATCCCACCTGGTAGAAGGGATGAATTTACTGTGGAAATTGAATTAGCTTAGGCATTCTGAATATTTAATGTATTTGTTTCTAGCAATACGCCATCCCATAACTTCATTCTAGCATAGAGACTTTTTTCAATCTCTCTGACAACCTCCTTTTCCTTAATTTCATCATTCCCGCATAAGTCATCGAGTAGTTGAAGCGACATTGGACCATGATGTTCGCCATCTAAATGGGCATGCCTTTCCAAATAGTAATGAAATACGGGTGCACTGGATGAAGAAACTCCAGTCTGATCGAGAATTCTTTGAAACATCAATGGTACCACTCCCTCACGACCAACCGCAAAGGAGGCGGCGATTTCATGACCCTTTCCAGTATCAATTAGATTAAAAGTGTAATTCAAAAAATCTACGGATGGAATAGGCAAGCCATCTAAACTAAGTGCTTTCTCAATTCCATGTTGCCTGACAACTTCAATGAACTTTTCAATTAACAAAGTAGATGCTCCCACCTCTTTCATGGCCTCCAAATAAATTTCAAAATGACTGCTGTATTTTTGAACATTTGAACTAAACGATTGATCCGATTCTTCCTCCATTACTATTTCATTTATAAACCGAACAACATTTCCGTTAGAATTTGGTATCCACGGAGAACCGTGCGGGACATACATCTGCTGTAATTTTTTTAGCAAAGACATAAAATCCCAAACTGCAAAAACATGATGTTCCATGAATACTTTTAATTCATCCAGAGAATTCAATTTTGAAAAAATCGGGTGTGATTCTAGGTTCTCTTTTAGGGGCTCGATACCATTCAAATTCATAGTTATATCTTAACAAATTCTGATAAATATACAAAGTTCTTAGAACAGATTACAATTTGCCGCTAAAATAATTCAACNTATAGCTACGATGGCACTCCCGCTGGGAGTCGAACCCAGATCTTCGGTTCCGGAGACCAATGTTCTATCCATTGAACTACAGGAGCCACTAAGATCATTCATTAATTAAAATAAGACCTTTGGGTCAACTGGTTNAATTTTTAATTAAGTAGAGACATTTGGAAATTATAATAGTAATTGATCTTGCTTGGGTCCTCCGACTCATTATCAGTAAAGGAATGTCTGATTCGAATTTGCCAGAAATAGGTATCATAATGGGTAGTCAATCTGATTGGCCTACTATGGAAAAATCTGCTCAAATACTTGAGCAATTTGGTATCAAATGGGAAGCAAATATTGTAAGTGCCCACCGTACGCCTGACCTTTTATACAAATATGCTAAATCTGCTGAAGAAANAGGTTTGAAGNGTATNATTGCTGGTGCAGGTGGTGCGGCCCATCTTCCNGGAATGACAGCTTCTTTAACAAATCTTCCNGTTTTGGGAGTACCCGTAAANTCTAAAGCACTTCAAGGAGTTGACTCNTTATTATCTATTGTCCAAATGCCAGCTGGTATACCAACAGCAACATTTGCCGTAGGTGAAGCAGGAGCAACTAATGCCGCACTTTTCGCTATCTCAATGCTAGCTTCAAATGGAAATGCGTTATTAAAAGAAAANCTCAACGAATTCAGAGAGCAACAAAAATTAAAAATAGAAACAAGCGAGTCCCCCAAGATTGACGATTAGTATGAACCCCGGTGATAACAAGTGGGTTGGGGTAATGGGTGGTGGACAGTTGGGAAGAATGTTGTCTTTAGATGCTCGTAGAATGGGTTTAAAAGTATTGGCTTGGACGGGTGGTGATCGCTCCGGTGCAGCTTCAACTGCAGATGAATTATTAAATGATTCATTCGAAAGCCAAACAGCATTAGAAAAATTTTGTAATAAAGTAAATGTTGCAACTGTTGAATTTGAAAACCTTCCTGCAAAAACACTACAAGATGTAGAAAAGCGTATTCCACTTTATCCTAATTCAGAAACCATTTCTATTTGCCAGCACAGGGAGAAAGAAAAACAATTTCTCTCAAAAAATGGATTTAACTGTGCAAAATTTAAAATTGCTCACGATATTGACACCTTCAAAGATGGAATAAAAGCATTAGAATATCATGCGATAGTAAAGACCGCTGAATTTGGATACGATGGAAAGGGGCAGATTAAGATAATGAAACCATTGTCTGAAGAAGAAATCTCTTATATCTGGAAAACCTTTGAAGGTGGAAGGGTTGTAATAGAAGAACTTATTTCTCTTAAGGCAGAACTTTCTGTTTTAGTTGTTAGAAATGTAAATGGAGAAATTAAAACGTATGATCCAGCCGAAAATATCCATAAAGACCATATCCTTGATGTATCGATAGTTCCTGCCAGATTACCGCAACCTATTTTAGAACAGGCTGAAAAAGTGGCTCTAGAAATAGCAGATCAATTTAATTATATTGGAGTCTTNGCCGTAGAATTCTTTTTATCTTCTGACGGACGGTTACTCGTTAATGAAATGGCTCCAAGACCTCATAATTCAGGACATCATACAATAAATGCTTGCATAACTTCCCAATTTGAAAATCAGGCAAGAGCAATAACTGGACTGCCTTTGGGTAGCACAAAACTAACTTCTCCTGCTGTTATGATGAATTTACTCGGAGATCTTTGGATCAATGAAAAAACTCCTCCTGATTGGAGAATAATTCTAGAGGAGAAAAATTCATCTCTTCATCTTTATGATAAAGGATTAGCACGAAAAGGGCGCAAAATGGGTCATGCAACCTTAACAGGCAATAACATAAATGAAACAGTTGGGATTCTAAATTTATTCCGAAATAATTTTAATTTNCCCAATATTTAACTAATCAATTTGGTATTTTTTTGAATTATTTCTNTGTTTTGTGAGGCAATAAAGCAAAACAATAGAATTTCTATATTTTAATTAAAAAATTTGTTGACAACNTCTTTTTATTGAGATTGAGTCTCAATATCAATTGAGATTGAGTCTCAATATCAACTAAACTAACAAACTACCTATGAATAAAAATAAAATTAGAAAGTATTCTGCTTTGCTTGCTTTTTCCGTGAGTGGAATGTATGCAAGTGCACAAGATTCGGAGGCGAAATCACTCTCTCCAGTCGATGTGTTAGGCTTAAAGTCTGAAGCCCCAACCTTATCATCTTCCTTAAAATCTGGTTTACCTGTAGAGAAAATTCCACAAAGCGTAAGCGTNATGACAGAAGAGGAGTTTGAGGCAAGAGGTGCAAATAGTATTGGAGATATTATCAATTACACGCCTGGTGTAATGAATGCTCAAGGGGAAGGTCATAGAGATGCAGTTGTAATAAGAGGTCTTCGTACTACTGCAGATTTTTATGTAGATGGTGTTCGTGATGATGTTCAATATTACCGCCCACTTTATAATGTGGATCAAGTTGAAGTCCTTCGCGGTTCCAATGCAATGGTCGCAGGATTTGGTGGTGGCTATGGACTCATCAATCGAGTTTCTAAAAAGGCTATCATCGGAGAAGACTTGCTGGAAATTCAAGGAAGTATTGATACTTTTGGTGAAACAAATGTTCANCTTGATAAAAATTTCAATACAGGAGAAAATAATGCNTTNCGGNTAAATCTTTTTTCTGAAAACTTAGAAAATCATCGCGATTTNTACTATGGTGATGGTTTTGGTATTAATCCTACAATGAGATATCAGATAGGTAGTTCCATTCTTGACCTTTCTTATGAATACCTCGACCAAGAACGCTTTATCGATCGGGGAATTCCTACTGGANCTGACAACCTACCAGTAAAATCTCTAAGTGATGTTGTTTACGGTGACCCTTTATTAAATAATTCAACTCACAAAGCTCACACAATAAGAGCAGTCCTAGAAACTGAATTTTCTGATTCAATTATTGGTCGCCTGAAATTGGCTCATAACAATCATGATAAAATGTATCAAAACTTCTATGCTAACGGTTACACTGCACCTACAGTTGAATTGAAGGGTTATAAGGACACCACCCAACGTAAAAGCACTACATTATCAGGTGAATTAATCGGTGAGTTAGAAACAGGTAATCTTCTTCATAATTTACTAGCGGGTTTCGAAATCATCGCCACCGATAATGACAACGATCGTTATAAATCTGCATTTACTGCAACTGATGGTTCATTTACAAATCAAGAAAAAGTTGATTTTGCCAGTAACCCATTTGCAATTCTAGGTGGAAAAGGAGTTACCTCAGCCGGTAAAATTGTTCAAAATGATTATACAGCCGTATTAAATGACAAAAATAATGCAGATGTAACCATTATTTCAGCGTTTTTACAGGATGATATAAAAATCGGTGATTCTCTAAACCTATTGCTCGGAGGTCGCGTTAACAGTTTTGAAATGCAAGTTGAGAATAAAAAAAATAACACGACCCAGAAAGATCATGATGTAGTTTTTCTTCCTCGAATAGGTTTAACTTATGAACTAATGGAAAATACAACAGCGTTTGTTGGTTACAGTGAAAATGCCAATCCTAGATCAGATGAACAGTATGCAAACCTTAAAGATGCAAACGAAGGAAGGTTAGACCCAGATACATTTGAAACCCTGGAGTTAGGAGCTAGAATTGGCTTAGGTAATAATTATAATTTTTCCGCATCCTACTTCCAAATAGATGCTGAAAAACCAGAGTTAACATCAGCATTTATTAGCAAGATCGTTAAAAGTAAAACAAAAGGATTCGAATTAGCTTTAAATGGTTCAATAACAAATAATTGGTCCTTTAATGCTTCTTATGCCAACCTTGATGCTAAAGACGATGATGGTGACAGATTGGCTGAATCTCCAGAAAACATGTTTTCCCTTTGGAACAATTACATGATTTCTGATAAACTTGGATTAGGATTAGGAGTGATAAGCTATGGTGATAGTTTTATTAAGACCGGAAAAGATGAGAAACTTCCAGCTTACACCCGCGTTGACACTAGTGCGACATATGCACTATCCGAAAATACAAGTGTACAATTACATGTCGAGAATCTTACTGATGAATTATATTTTCCGCATGCACATGGAGCTCATCAAGTTTCGGTTGGTGCACCTATTAGCGCTATGTTAACCATAACAAGTAGGTTCTAATTTGTTTGTTTGTTTCAAGTTCACACCTTGAAATTCAAAAAAGTTATGTTTGAGGGCAGGAAACATAACGAAATAACTCGCCTCATGAAATAATTGAGGCGAGTACATTTTATCGCAAAAAAAGGCGAAAGTATGCACATAAGGTCTTCGGTCTTAGATCGGAGA